>NZ_JBTWMV010000004.1:0-364386 GCF_054850255.1 Streptomyces sp. 7R007
CGGGCCTGATTCCCTGTCGGCGGGGCCTTTCGACATTCACTACGTTAGCCGATTCCCTCGGCAACTCATAATCGAGTTCCGCGAGTTCGAATTCGGGCATGCGGACATGACGAATTCGACCCCGCCGAGGGGTGACCGTAGGTAGTGGGTTGGCCGCTCCCGGCTGCTGGCGATCGCCGTACCCGGTTCAAGCGGCTTGGGCCACATTACGCACCTTCCCAAGGCGAGTCAACTTCGGCGGCGCCTCGGCGTATGGGCCCGATAAGGGCTCACCGTCGGGTCGTTGGCGACCCAGAAGCGCCAGGGGTGAACGCCCCCTTCGCCCGCGACGCCGGTGCGTGGGCCGTTGAGTACCTGGTCGGAGGGGACCGGGGTGCCGGTGAGGATCCTCAGGGGCGTCTCGCCCGCGGCACAGGCGTCGGTGCCGTCGAGGGTGCGGTCCACCCCGAGGGCCGTGGCCAGGCGGGCCGGTCCTTTGGCCAGTTCCTTGTCGTTCCGGGCCGAGATTCGACGTTTGCGGGCGAGCTCCTCGCCCTCGATGACCTCGCCGGCGCGGAGCAGCACCGCGCTCGCCCGGCCCTCGGGGCCGCACACCAGGTTCATGCAGAACCACATGCCGTAGGTGAAGTAGACGTACACGTGCCCGGGAGGACCGAACATCACGTCGTTGCGGGCCGTGCGGCCGCGATAGGCGTGCGAGCCCGGGTCGTTCTGGCCGTCGTAGGCCTCGACCTCCGTGAGGCGCACCGCGATCGGACCGTCCGGGGTGGTGCGGACGAGGATGCGGCCCAGGAGGTCCGGGGCGACGTCCAGTACGGGGCGGTCGAAGAAGTCCCTGGGGAGTGGCGTACGGTCCGGAGGCGCGATCATGGCGTCCGAGCGTAGTCCAGACGGGTGGTTGCCAAGGGGTGGTCAAGGTTCCCCCACCTTGCCAGGGTGTGGGGCGGAACCGGGCTCGCCCGGATCGCGTTTACAGGGATCAAGGGTCCACACCTCATCGAGGGTCCACACGTACAGGGAGAGACATGGCGTTCAAGAAGCTGCTCGCGAGCCTGGGGGCCGGCGGTGCTTCGGTCGAGACCGTGCTGACCGAGGTCAACGTCGTGCCGGGCGGCGTCGTCCAGGGTGAGGTGCGGATCCAGGGCGGGTCCGTGAACCAGGACATCGAGGGCCTGTCCGTGGGCCTGCAGGCCAAGGTCGAGGTCGAGAGCGGGGACGAGGAGTACAAGCAGAACATCGAGTTCACCAAGGTGCAGCTCGGTGGTGCCTTCGAGCTCCAGGCGAACGCGGTGCACGCGGTGCCGTTCGGGCTGGAGATCCCGTGGGAGACGCCGATCACGATGATCGACGGGCAGGCGCTGCGCGGGATGAACATCGGCGTGACGACGGAGCTGGCGATCGCCCGTGCCGTCGACTCCGGTGACCTGGACCCGATCAACGTGCACCCGCTGCCGGCGCAGAAGGCCATCCTGGACGCCTTCATCCAGCTGGGCTTCCGCTTCAAGAACGCGGACATGGAGCGCGGGCACATCCGGGGCACGCGGCAGCGGCTGCCGTTCTACCAGGAGATCGAGTTCTACCCGCCGTCCCAGTACCGCGGGCTGAACCAGGTGGAGTTGAGCTTCGTGGCCGACGAGCACGCGATGGACGTGGTGCTGGAGATGGACAAGAAGCCGGGTCTGTTCAGCGAGGGCAGCGACACCTACCGGTCCTTCCAGGTGGGTCTGCACGACTTCCACGGGACCGACTGGGCGGCGTACCTGAACCAGTGGCTGTCCGAGGTCGGCAGCAAGCGCAACTGGTTCTAGGCTCGGAACTGCTGATTCCAGTAATCGATCAGGAGGTACCGAGGTGACCGAGCTCAAGCGGCGGCCGCTCCCCCACGACTTCCATCCGCCCGTGCCGTCGTTCACGGTGACGAGCGAGGACGTCCAGGAGGGCGCCACGCTCAAGGACGCTCAGGTCTACGCGGCCGGCAACACCTCGCCGCACCTGCGGTGGGAGGGCTTCCCGCCCGAGACCAAGAGCTTCGCCGTGACGTGCTACGACCCGGACGCTCCCACGGGCAGCGGGTTCTGGCACTGGGTCGTGTTCGACATCCCGGCCTCGGTGACCGAGCTGCCGGCCGGGGCGGGCAGCGGCAAGTTCGAGGGCCTGCCCGAGGGTGCCGTACAGGCGCGCAACGACTACGGGTCGAAGGACTTCGGCGGGGCCGCCCCGCCGCCCGGGGACGGGCCGCACCGGTACGTGTTCACGGTGTACGCCGTGGACCAGGAGAAGCTGGGGCCGGACTCCGACGCCTCTCCCGCCGTCGTCGGCTTCAACCTGCGGTTCCACACGATCGCGCGCGCCCAGCTCATCGGGGAGTACGAGAACCCCGCGGAGGGCTGACCGAGCCGAGCGTTCACGGAACGTTTGCCCGCCCCTGGTCTTGGAATTGATCAGGGGCGGGCATTTTTTATTTCGTTGTCCATCTCGGCGTGCCCGTCCAGAGTTGATCCAAGCCCGCCGGGGAGCGGGCAGGTGCACACGGGAGGTGGGCTGGATGCGTGACACGCTGGTGCTGAACGCGAGCTTCGAGCCGCTGTCGACGGTGACCCTGAACCGAGCCGTGGTCCTGGTGCTGCAGGACAAGGCCGTCGTCGAGCAGGCCCACCCCGAACTGCGGATGCGGGGCGCCGATGTGGACATACCCGCGCCCCGGGTGATCAGGCTGTGCCGGTACGTACGGGTGCCGTTCCGAAGACGAGCCCCGTGGTCGAGGCGGGGTGTCCTGGTGCGCGACCGGCACAGGTGCGCGTACTGCGGGCGCCGGGCGACGACCGTCGACCACGTGGTGCCACGGTCGCAGGGCGGCCAGGACACCTGGCTCAATACGGTGGCCTCGTGCGCGGAGGACAACCACCGCAAGGCCGACCGGACTCCGGAGCAGGCGGGTATGCCGCTGCTGAGGCAGCCGTTCGAGCCGACGCCGGCGAACGCGATGCTGCTGGCGCTGGGGGCCGACGACTTCGACGCGCTGCCGGAGTGGCTGGCGCACGCGGCGGCCTAGCGCATACGGCTACGCGAACGGGGCTCGCCTTCCTGGAAGGTGAGCCCCGTCGTCGTACGCCTGCCGGCTGCCGCTGATGCCGCCTCAGTCGATCTGGGGCTTCTCGCGGCGTTCCGTGCCCGAGCCGCCGCCCTGGCCGCCGGAGGTGCCGTTGCCGTTCGAACCGCCGCCCATGGGGCCGAAGTTGCCCATGGCGCCGGACAGGCCCTTGAGGGCGTCGCCGATCTCGCTGGGGACGATCCAGAGCTTGTTGGCGTCGCCCTCGGCGATCTTGGGGAGCATCTGGAGGTACTGGTAGCTCAGGAGCTTCTGGTCCGGGTCGCCGGCGTGGATGGCCTCGAAGACCGTGCGCACGGCCTGGGCCTCGCCCTCGGCGCGCAGGGCGGCGGCCTTGGCCTCGCCCTCGGCGCGCAGGATCTGGGACTGCTTCTCGCCCTCGGCGGTGAGGATGGCGGCCTGGCGCGTACCTTCGGCGGTGAGGATCGCGGCGCGCTTGTCACGGTCGGCGCGCATCTGCTTCTCCATCGAGTCCTGGATGGAGGTGGGCGGTTCGATGGCCTTGAGCTCGACGCGGTTGACGCGGATGCCCCACTTGCCGGTCGCCTCGTCGAGGACGCCGCGCAGGGCCGCGTTGATCTCCTCGCGGGAGGTCAGGGTCCGCTCCAGGTCCATGCCGCCGATGATGTTGCGCAGGGTGGTGACCGTCAGCTGCTCGATCGCCTGGATGTAGCTGGCGACTTCGTAGGTGGCGGCGCGGGCGTCGGTCACCTGGTAGTAGATGACCGTGTCGATGTTGACGACCAGGTTGTCCTGGGTGATGACCGGCTGCGGCGGGAACGGGACGACCTGTTCGCGCAGGTCGATGCGGTTGCGGATGGTGTCGATGAACGGGACGACGATGTTCAGGCCCGCGTTCAGCGTCCGCGTGTAGCGGCCGAAGCGCTCCACGATGGCGGCGCTGGCCTGCGGGATGACTTGGATGGTCCTGATCAGGGCGATGAAGACCAACACCACCAGAATGATCAGGACGATGATGACCGGTTCCATCGTCGTTCCCCGTACCCTTCTCCGCCTCGGCGCTTTCGGAAGATCTTATGCTTGTTGAAGATCTTGCTGGTCGAGTGTGACAGACCGTCGCGTGCCTCGTGGGGTGTTCGGACCACTTGCGGTTCAGTTGCGTCGTGCGAGGTCAGATGACGATCGCCGTGGCTCCCTCGATGTCCACCACGTCCACTTCCTGACCTACTTCGTAGGAGCGGCCGGTGTCGAGGGCACGGGCCGACCAGACCTCTCCGGCGAGCTTGATCCGGCCACCCGCGCCGTCCACCCGTTCCAGCACGACGGCCTGTTTGCCTTTCAGGGCGTCGACGCCCGAGGCGAGTTGGGGCCGCTGGGTGCGGTGACGGTAGGCGATGGGCCGTACGACGGCGATGAGGGCCACCGAGACGACGACGAAGGCGAGGACCTGCGCCACGGCGTCGAAGCCGAGGCCGGCGATGACCGCGGCGGCGATGGCGCCCACGGCGAGCATGCCGAACTCGGGCATCGCGGTCACCACGAGCGGGATGCCGAGCCCGGCCGCGGCGACGAGCCACCACACCCATGCGTCGATGTCGTTCACATGGTCATGGTAGGACCGCGACTCCCGCGCGGGACAGGGCGCATGGTCCCCGCAACGTGCTTCTTACCGGTGTTTTCGCGGGTACTTCACAGGCTCAGGACAGCGGCAGGCCGTGCGCCGTCCAGCGGTCGCCGACCTGCTCGACGACGAGCGGCAGGCCGAAGCAGAGGGAGAGGTTGCGGGAGGTGAGTTCGAGCTCCAGCGGGCCGGCGGTGAGGACCTTGCCCTGGCGGATCATCAGGACGTGGGTGAAGCCGGGGGCGATCTCCTCGACGTGGTGGGTGACCATGAGCATCGAGGGGGCGATGGGGTCGCGGGCGAGGCGGCCGAGGCGGCGTACGAGGTCCTCGCGGCCGCCGAGGTCGAGGCCGGCGGCGGGCTCGTCGAGGAGGAGGAGCTCGGGGTCGGTCATCAGGGCGCGGGCGATGAGGGTGCGCTTGCGCTCGCCCTCGGAGAGGGTGCCGAACTTGCGGTCGAGGTACTCGCTCATGCCGAGGCGGTCGAGGAAGGCGCGGGCGCGCTGCTCGTCGATCTCCTCGTAGTCCTCGTGCCAGCCGGCGGTCATGCCGTACGCGGCGGTCAGCACGGTCTGCAGGACGGTCTGGCGCTTGGGGAGCTTGTCGGCCATGGCGATGCCGGCCATGCCGATGCGGGGGCGCAGTTCGAAGACGTCGGTGCCGGGCCTGCCGAGGGTCTCGCCGAGGATGGTCGCGGTGCCCTTGCTGGGGTAGAGGTAGCTGGAGGCGACGTTCAGGAGGGTGGTCTTGCCGGCGCCGTTCGGGCCGAGGATGACCCAGCGCTCGCCCTCCTTGACCGACCAGGAGACCTCCTCCACCAGAGCCCGGCCCTCGCGGACCACGGATACGTCCTCCAGCTCCAGAACATCGCTCATGAGCGCGTTGTCTCCCCTTGCAGTGTGGCCAGGTCTCGGCGTCTTCGCTGTCGCGTGCGCTTTTTGGCGCAGCCCTCAAGGAAATCTACGCCACCGGTCGGCCGCTCCATTCCATCGGTCCGGTCCTTAGGGTGGGGGCATGCTCTCGGAACCGCGTTCAGGACGCTTTGCCGCCTGGGGAAATGCCCTGTTGGCCGGACTTGTCTCGCCGGACGACGCCGTTCTCGCGATCGTCGGGGACGACGCCGTGCACCGGATGGAGGGGCTGCCCGGCGAGTCGGGGCCGGTCGGCCTCACGCTCGCGCTGGGGCGGCTGCGGGCGCTCGGGGTGACGGGGCTGCGGGTCGCGCTGCCGGCGCCCGGGCATCCGCTGGGGCTGAGCGGGCCGCCGGAGTTCAACGCGCGGGCGTTGGACGCCGAGGAGGCGGTGGTCTGTCACGGTGCCGCGTACGGGCTGGTGCCGGAGGTGTACGAAGCCGGGCCCGACGGTGACGTGCACGTCGAGGTCGTCTGGCACTGTCTGCCGGTGCGGGAGGCGCCGCCGGCCGACGTGCCGTCGCTGGGTGAGGCCGAGCGGGAGCTGGCGGAGGCCCTGCGGGAGGCGACGGAGGTGCTGTCGCGGCTGGACGTGGCCGGGTCGGGGCCGGTGGCGGAGGCGGCGATCGACGCGTACCGGGCGCGGGCCGAGCGGGGCCGGGAGGTGCTGGCGCCGGGGTACCCGCCGCGGGCGGTGCGGGTGCTGGAGCTGGCGCAGCGGGTGGGGCTGCTGGTGTCGCTGGCCTACGAGAACGGGCACGGCGGTGCGGTGAGCTCGGCGGAGATGGGGGCGCGGGCGGCGGCGCTGCGGCCGGTGGAGCGGACGGCCCGGCGGGCGCAGGTGGCCGCGTACAACGCGTATGTGGAGGAGCGGGAGCGGGGGGTGCGCTGACGAGGGCCGGGCGGGTTTCCGCCGGTCACTCCGGGCGCCCCGGTCACGCCGCTCACGCCGGGCGCTCCGCTCATGCCGGTCACGCTGGACATGCCGAGCGCCCCGGTCACGCCGCTCATGCCGGTCACGTCGCTCGTGCCGGTCACGTCGGGCGCGGTCATGTCGGGCGCGGCGGTGGTGGTGTGAACAGACCGGCCTCCCGGGGGTGCCGGGAGGCCGGAGGTCGGTGCCGCGGGCGCGGACGTCAGCGGTTGACGCCCAGGTTGCCGAAGGCGGGGTTCAGCACGCCGATGACGTTCACGCTGTTGCCGACCGCGTTCACCGGGACGTGCACCGGGGCCTGGACGAGGTTGCCGGAGAGGACGCCCGGGGAGCCCACGGCCTGGCCGTCGGCGTGCGAGCCGTCGGTGGCGGAGGCCATCCCGGCCCCGGCGGCGATCAGACCGCCGGCCACCATCGTCACGGCCGCTGCCTTCTTCAGGTTCTTCACTGCTAAGCCCTCCTTGCGTTCGCCGCGGCAGTCGCCGCAGCACGCACTGGAGAACGGCGGAGATCCACGGAGGTTGCGCCATCCGGGGGACATTCCCACGACGGTATGAATCTCGGTCCGGAGCGGAACCCTCCGTATTGCCGCGCGCGGCGCCGGCCGGGCGCTACCCGGCCACCCCATGGCGTACGGCCCACAGCGCCGCCTGGGTGCGGTCCGCCAGGTCGAGCTTCATCAGGATGTTCGAGACGTGCGTCTTGACGGTCTTCTCGGACAGCACGAGGGCGCGGGCGATCTCCCGGTTCGAGCGGCCGTCCGCTATCAGGCCGAGCACCTCGCGCTCCCGCTCGGTGAGCGAACCGGCTCTGCCCTGCCCCGAGTTGCCCTCCTCCTGGGACAACAGGGCGCCCGCCACCTCGGGTTGGAGCAGGATGTGGCCGGCGTGCACCGAGCGGATGGCACCGGCCAGGGCGTCCGGGTCCACGTCCTTGTACACGTACCCGGCGGCGCCCGCGCGCAGGGCCGGAATCACCGTGCGCTGCTCGGTGAAGCTCGTGACGATCAGCACGCGCGCGGGGCTGTCGATCTCGCGGAGCCGGCGCAGCGCCTCCACGCCGTCCATGCCCGGCATCTTGACGTCCATGAGGACGACGTCGGGCCTCAGCTCCTCGGCGCGGGCGACCCCTTCGGCGCCGTCGGCCGCCTCGCCCACGACCTCGATGTCGTCCTGCACTTCGAGGAACGTGCGCAGGCCGCGGCGGACCACCTGGTGGTCGTCGACGAGCAGCACCCTGATTGCGTCAGCCACCGGGGACCTCCAACTCGATCGTGGTGCCCTTGCCGGGCGCCGATTCCACGGTCAGCGTGCCGCCGACGCCGCTCGCCCGGTCGCGCATGGAGACCAGGCCCAGATGGCGTCCGGCCCGGCGGACCGTCTGCGGGTCGAAGCCGCGGCCGTCGTCCGTCACGCGCAGGACGGCTCCGCAGCCCCTGCGTCCCACAGTGACCTCGACACGCTCGGCTCCCGAGTGCCGCAGGGCGTTGTGCAGGGCCTCCTGGGCGACGCGCAGCATGGCCTCCTCCTGGGCGGCGGGCAGGGCGCGGAAGCCGCCGGCGGTGAACGTCACGCGCGCGGTGTGGGCGCGGTCGAGGACCTGCACCTGGGTGCGCAGGGTGGCGACGAGGCCGTCCTCGTCCAGGGCGGCGGGGCGCAGCTCCACCACGGCGGCGCGCAGTTCGTCGGCCGCTTCGGCGGCGAGCGCGGCGACCTGCTGCAGCTCGTCCTTGGCGCGGGCCGGGTCGCGGTCGACGAGGGCGGCGGCGGCCTGGGCGGTCAGGCGCAGGGAGAAGAGCTTCTGGCTGACCGCGTCGTGCAGTTCGTGCGCGAGGCGGGAGCGCTCCTCGGCGATGGTCAGCTCACGGCTGCGCTCGTACAGGCGGGCGTTGGTGAGGGCGATGGCGGCGTGCTGGGCGAGGATGGAGAGGAGTTCCTCGTCCTCCTCGGTGAAGCCGCAGCCCCCTTGTGGCCTGGGGCAGTTCTTGTTCGCGAGGAACAGCGCGCCGATGATCTCGTCGCCGTCCCGGATCGGCAGGCCGAGGAAGTCGGACATCTCCGGGTGCGCGGACGGCCAGCCCTCGAAGCGCGGGTCCTTGCGCACGTCGGCGAGGCGCTGCGTGCTGGCCTCGTGCAGCATCGAGGCGAGGATGCCGTGCTGGCGCGGGAGCGGGCCGATGGCCTTCCACTGCTCGTCGCTGACGCCGTCGACGACGAACTGCGCGAAGCCCCCGTGGTCGTCCGGGACGCCCAGCGCCGCGTACTGGGCGTCGAGCAGCTCACGGGCGGAGACGACGATCGTCTTGAGGACGTCGCGCACCTCCAGGTGCCTGCTCATGGCCAGCAGCGCGTCGCTGACCGCGGCGAGGCCGGACCGGGGACCTTGACTCATGCCCTCACCGTACCGGCGGGGTGTGACAGCGCGGATCGGACCGGTGACGGCCTCCGCCTAGGCCCACGGCCCTAGGCCGCAGGTCCTCGGATCGGTGACGTAGGACGCAGGACCGGGGGGTCGGGGGTGTTGGGTGCAGGACCCGGGACCGGTGGCGTAGGACGCAGGGCCCGGGTCGGCGGCGTAGGTCCAAGGGCCCCGGGTCGGTGGCGTAGGCCGAAGGGCCCCGGCTGGTCGCGACCCGCGTCCGAGGCGGTGCGGGCGGTGCCGTTCCTACGTTGGGATCACCGCCGATCGGACGGCGGACGGGACGAGGGGACGTGGGTCATGCCGGTAGCGATCATCACAGGGGCCTCGAAGGGGCTGGGGCGGGCGCTGGCCGAGGCGCTGGCCGCGCGCGGCTGGGATCTGGTGCTCGACGCGCGGACAGCGGGGCCCCTGCGGGAGACGGCGGCGGGGCTCGCGGCGCACGGCACCCGTGTGACGGCCCTGGCGGGCGATGTCACGGACGCCGCGCACCGCTCGGAGCTGGTGGCGGCGGCCGGGAAGCTGGGCGGCGTCGATCTGCTGGTGCACAACGCGAGCGCGCTGGGCGCCGAGCCGCTCGTACGGCTGGAGGCGCTGCCGCTGGAGGGACTGCGGCGGGCGCTGGAGGTGAACCTGGTGGCCGCGCTGGGCCTCGTCCAGGAGGCGCTGCCGCTGCTGCGGGAGTCGGCGGCCGGCTCGGTGATCGCGGTCAGCTCGGACGCCGCCGCCGAGGCGTACGAGACGTGGGGCGGGTACGGGGCGTCCAAGGCGGCCCTGGACCAGCTGGCGGCGGTGCTCGGCGCGGAGGAGCCCGGGCTGCGGGTCTGGGCGGTGGATCCCGGGGACATGGCGACGGACCTCTACGCGGCGGCCGTACCGGACGACGACGGTCCGCGGCCGGCGCCGGCGAGCGTGGTGCCGGCCTTCCTGCGGCTGCTGGACGAGCGTCCGGCGAGCGGGCGCTATGCGGCTCCGTCACTGCTGGAGCTGCGATGACGCTGGCGATGGGGGCGCCCCGGCGCGGGCCCGTCCGAGCGTGGGGAAGGGTGCCGGAGGAGTTGTCGGCCCGGGTTCCGGTCGAGCAGCGGGGGCCCGGACTCGACCGGGACGCGGTGCGGCTGCTCGTGTCGCGGGGGACCGAGGTGTCGCGTCACGCCTTCAGGGACCTGCCCCGCCTGCTGCGGGCCGGGGACCTGCTGATCGTCAACACCTCGCCGACGCTGGCGGCGGCGGTGGACGGGCGGATCGGGCACGCGCGCGTGGTGGTGCACTTCTCCACGCGCGGGGACGACGGGCGGTGGGCGGTGGAGCTGCGGGATCCGGACGGAAGGGGGACCACGCGACCGCGCGCGGGAGGGCCCGCCGGGACGGAGGTGCGGCTGCCCGGTGGGGTGCGGCTCGTCCTGGAGGAGGCGGTCGGCGGGGACCGGCTGTGGTGGGCCCGGGTGACGGGAGGGGAGGTGCTCGGGCTGTTGCGGGGACACGGGCGGCCGATCCGCTACTCCTATACGGAGCGCGACCAGCCGCTGTCCGCGTACCAGACGGTGTTCGCGCTGCCGTCCGCAGACGGCTCGGGCAGCGCGGAGATGCCGAGCGCGGCGCGGCCCTTCACCGCGCGGCTGGTGGTGGAGCTGGTGAGCCGGGGGGTGCAGTTCGCGCCGGTCGCCCTGCACACCGGGGTGGCCTCCGCGGAGGCGCACGAGCCGCCGTATCCGGAGCGGTTCTCGGTGCCCGGGGCGTCGGCGCGGCTGATCAACGCGGCGAGGGCCGGGGGCCGGCGGGTGGTCGCCGTGGGGACGACCGCCGTGCGGGCCGTGGAGTCGGCCGTCGGCGCCGACGGGGTCGTACGCGCGCGTGCGGGGTGGACGGACCTCGTGGTGACCCCGGAGCGCGGGGTGCGGGTCGTCGACGGGCTGCTGACCGGGCTGCACGAGCCGGAGGCCTCGCATCTGCTGATGCTGGAGGCGATCGCCGGGCCCGAGGCGATCGACCGGGGATACGAGGAGGCGCTGCGCCGCGGGTACCTGTGGCACGAGTTCGGGGACGTCCATCTCATCCTCCCGGCGGAGCACCCTCACACAGAGCATTGCTCCAGCAACTGCCCGTGAGACCACCCTGTGTCCGGTGTGAGCCCGCGCATAGGGCCCACATCACGTACGAAGGTCAGTAGGAGAGAACGACTGACCTCATGAGCGGGGCAGACGGTCCAGTCTGCCCCGTTTTGCCCCTCCCTGATCCACTACCCGGGATCGTACGTCACATCTTTGCCTGGGCATTTTGCGGCCGCTAAGAATGGCTCCCGTCGCTCAGCGCCGCGGGTTCCGCCCGCGGCTTTTGTGCGGGATGGACCCCTGTCCCCCGCCGGACGTCGAGCGACCTCCGCGCTATTCGAAGAGGTCCGTCTGCCATGCCCCAGCACATCCCCACTCGCGGTCACCGTCGTGCGCTGACCCGCCACCACAAGATCGCGATCACCGGTGTCGCCACCCTCGGTGCCGCCGCCCTCGCCTTCTCCGCGGTGCCCAGCAGCGCCGGGACGACCACGAGCGAGGCGGCCACGACGGGCCGGGTGGCCTACAGCACCGAACCGATCAAGGACGTCAAGGCCAGCGTCACCGACCAGCTCGCCACGGACAGCCTGAAGGCCGAGTCCATCAAGGCCAGGGCCGAGGCGAAGGCCAAGGCCGCCGCCGCTGCCGCCGCCAAGAAGAAGGCGGCCGCCGAGGCCGCGGCGAAGAAGGCCGCCGCCGAGCGCCGGGCCAAGGAGGCCGCGAGCCGCGCCGCCAAGCGCGCCGCCCTGAAGAAGGCCGCCGCCAAGAAGGCCGCGGTCCGGTCCTACGGCAACAACCTCGACGGCTGGATCAGGCACGCCCTCGACATCATGAAGAGCAAGGGCATCCCCGGTTCGTACAACGGCCTGTACCGCAACATCATGCGGGAGTCCTCGGGCAACCCGAACGCGATCAACGACTGGGACATCAACGCCGTCAACGGCATCCCCTCCAAGGGCCTGCTGCAGGTCATCCCGCCGACCTTCACGGCCTACCACGTCGCCGGGACGTCCTGGAACATCTACGACCCGGTCGCCAACATCACCGCCGCAGCCAACTACGCGGCCGACAAGTACGGCTCGATCGACAACGTCAACAGCGCGTACTGAGGTCGGCGCGGACCTCTGTGCGCGAACGCCGAAGGGCGGCACCTCCTGACGGGTGCCGCCCTTCGCGGTCGTACGGGGATCACCGGGGTTACTTCCGCATGACCTCGGGCTCGTGGCGGCGCAGGAAGCGGGCCACGAAGAAGGCGCAGACCACGCCGAGGGCGAGCAGCGCGACCATGTCGAGGGTCCAGGCGCCGACCGTGTGCTCCCACAGCGGGTCGTTGGCCTTGCCCTTGCCGGGCGGGCTGATCTTGTTGAAGTCCAGCGTGGCACCGGCGGCGGCGACCGCCCAGCGCGACGGCATCAGATACGAGATCTGGTTGGCGCCGATCGAGCCGTTCAGGGCGAACAGGCAGCCGGTGAACACGACCTGGACGATCGCGAACATCACCAGCAGCGGCATGGTCTTCTCGGAGGTCTTCACCAGCGAGGAGATGATCAGGCCGAACATCATCGAGGTGAAGCCCAGCGCCATGATCGGCAGGCACAGTTCGAGCAGCGTGGCGTTGCCGAGGACGAGCCCCTCCTTGGGGATCTCGCGGCTGGCGAAGCCGATGACGCCCACCATCAGGCCCTGCAGCACCGTGACGCAGCCGAGCACGAACACCTTGGACATCAGATACGCCGAACGGGACAGGCCGGTGGCGCGCTCCCGCTCGTAGATGACCCGTTCCTTGATCAGCTCACGGACCGAGTTCGCGGCGCCGGCGAAGCAGGCGCCGACCGCGAGGATCAGCAGGACCGTGGTGGCCGTGCCGTTCGGGACGGGCTGGCCGGTGGCCCGGTTGATCATCGGGTTGGGCAGCAGGCCCTTGCCCGAGTCGATCAGCAGGCTCACCGCGCCCAGGACGAGCGGCAGGATCACCGTCAGCGCCAGGAAGCCCTTGTCGGACGCGATGACGGAGACGTACCGGCGCACGAGGGTGACGAACTGGCTCATCCAGCCCTGCGGCTTCGGCGGCTTCATCGCCTGCATCGGTGTCTGTACGGACTGCGGCGCGACCGCGTCGATGTCCGCGGCGTACATCTGGTAGTGCTGCGAGCCCTTCCAGCGTCCGGCCCAGTCGTAGTCGCGGTAGTTCTCGAAGGCGGAGAAGACGTCGGCCCAGGTGTCGTAGCCGAAGAAGTTCAGCGCCTCCTCGGGCGGGCCGAAGTAGGCGACCGCACCGCCCGGCGCCATCACGAGCAGCTTGTCGCACAGGGCGAGTTCGGCGACCGAGTGGGTGACGACGAGGACCGTGCGGCCGTCGTCGGCCAGACCGCGCAGCAGCTGCATGACGTCGCGGTCCATGCCCGGGTCGAGACCGGAGGTCGGCTCGTCCAGGAAGATCAGCGACGGCTTGGTCAGCAGCTCCAGGGCCACCGAGACGCGCTTGCGCTGGCCGCCGGAGAGGGAGGTGACCTTCTTCTCCTTGTGGATGTCGAGCTTCAGCTCGCGCAGCACCTCGTCTATGCGCGCCTCGCGCTCGGCCGCCGTGGTGTCGGCCGGGAAGCGGAGCTTGGCCGCGTACTTCAGGGCCTTCTTGACGCTCAGTTCCTTGTGCAGGATGTCGTCCTGCGGGACCAGACCGATGCGCTGGCGCAGCTCGGCGAACTGCTTGTACAGGTTGCGGTTGTCGTAGAGGACGTCGCCCTGGTTGGCGGGCCGGTAGCCGGTGAGCGCCTTGAGCAGGGTCGACTTGCCCGAGCCGGACGGGCCGATGACCGCGATCAGCGACTTCTCCGGGACGCCGAAGGAGACGTCCTTGAGGATCTGCTTGCCGCCGTCGACGGTGACCGTCAGATGGCGCGCGGAGAAGGAGACCTCACCGGTGTCGACGAACTCCTCGAGGTGGTCGCCCACGATCCGGAACGTGGAGTGGCCGACGCCCACGATGTCGGCGGGGCCGAGCAGTTGCGAGCCGCCCTTGGCGATGGGCTGGCCGTTGACGTAGGTGCCGTTGTGCGAGCCGAGGTCGCGGATCTCCATGCGGCCGTCGGGCATCGAGTGGAACTCGGCGTGGTGCCGCGAGACCTGCAGGTCGGAGACGACCAGGTCGTTCTCCAGGGCACGGCCGATGCGCATCACGCGGCCGATGGAGAACTGGTGGAACGTCGTCGGGCTGCGGTCGCCGTAGACCGGCGGCGCCCCCGCGCCACCACCGGGGCCGGGACCCTGCTGCTGCGGGATCGGCGGCGGCGCCTGCTGCGGCTGCCCCCAGCCCGGCTGCGCGGCCGGCTGCTGCGGCGGCGCCTGCTGCGCCCAGCCCGGGTTCGCCCCCTGGGCGGCGTAGGGCTGCTGCTGCGGCTGCGCCTGCGGCGTCGCCACGGCGGCGGCCGCGCCGGAGACGGTCAGGCGCGGGCCGTCGGTCGCGTTGCCGAGGTGCACCGACGAGCCCGGGCCGATCTCCATCTGGTGGACCCGCTGGCCCTGTACGAAGGTGCCGTTCGTGGAGCCTTTGTCCTCGATGACCCAACTCCGGCCGCCCCAGCTGATCGTGGCGTGACGCCAGGACACCCTGGCGTCGTCGAGCACGATGTCGCCCTGCGGATCGCGTCCGAGGGTGTACGGCCTGGACGCGTCCAGCGTCCAGGTGCGTCCATTCAATTCCAGTACGAGTTCCGGCACTCCATGCCCCACTGAGTAGTCCCCCGAGTTACCCCCATCACAGGGAGTCTAGGGATGTCGAACATCGTCGGGAACTATTTCAGGCTCCGCCCCCTGACCGAAAGTCGGGCCTTGTGAAGAGCACGCTCCCACGCATCGACTGGTTCCGTTGACGGGGTTGAAACCGACCCGGAGAGTGGTAATCCACGCGAGGGGGACATGCGCGGCAGTGGAGCCGCGCCGCGGATCGGGGGGTCTGCCATGAGTGCGACGTCGAGCGTCGAGCACGCCGGGTACCGCACGGGTGTGCCGTGGGGGGACGTCCTGTTGTCCGCGATCGCCTCCGTGAGCTGGGCGTTGATCGGGATGGCGGGCACGGCGGCGCTCGGGCTGCACCTGCTCCAGGCCGACGCGACGGCCTCGCTCGGGCCGATGACCGCGGCCGTCGTGGCGCTCGGGGCGGGTGGGTCGGTCACCCCCTCCGGTGACGTGTCCGCCTTCGGCCTGACCGGCGCCCAGGCGCACACGGCCGTCACGATCACGCCACTGGGCGTGAGCCTGGTCGGCGCGCTCCTGTTGTCGTGGTTCTTCCTACGGTCCCTGCGGGCGGCCGGAGCGGTGATCGCGCCCTCCGAACTCCTCGCGCGCGCGGGCGCGGTGGTCGCGCTCTTCGTGGCGACGCTGGGCGGACTGGCCTGGGCGGGGCACGACGTCATCACGATCGACGGCGGCTCGCTGGGCCTGGACAAGCTGCCCGGCGCGGGCGGGGGCGGCGGCGGGGTGAAGATCCCGGGTCTCGGCGACCTCGGGGACATCAGCGGGCTGCTGCCCGACAACATCGGCAACCTCATCCACGCCAAGGCGGCGGTGGGTTTCACCGTCGACACGGCGCCGACGCTGCTGGGCGGGCTGGGCTGGTCGGCCGGGATCCTGCTCATCGCCCTGCTGGCCTCGCGCCGCACGCCCCTGCCGCGCGGCTGGGAGGCCGTCCACCGGGTCGTGCGGCCGGCCGCGTCCGCGCTGGTGACGGTCATGCTGGTCGCGGTCGCCGCGGGGCTGGCGGCGGCGGTGTACGCGGCGATCGGCGACGCCCATCCCCGGCGGATCTTCGGCGCGGCGCTCCTGGGCGCCCCCAACGGCACGTGGCTGGGCATCCCGATCGGCCTCTTCGTACCGTTCGACGGCAAGGCCACCGGCGAACTGGCCAAGCTCCTGCCGGACCCCCTGGACAAGCTCCTCACCGCGAAGACCGACCAGTCGGTGACCCTGGGCCGCCTGGCCGACCTGGACGGCCGGGTGTGGTTGCTGGGCGTCGCCGCGGCCGTGATGATGCTGCTGGCGGGGGTCCTCACGGCGGTGCGGACGCCGGTGGGGAGCGGGCGCGCCGGGGCGGACTGGGCGCAGGGCGCGTCCCGGGGGCCGGGCGCAGGAGCAGTGGCCGGTTGGACGCCGGGGGCTTCGGGCGGGGGCGGTTCGGCGGGTGTACGGGGTGCCGGTGCCCTTGGCTTCGCCGGGCGCTGTGCGCTGCGGCTCGGGGTCGCCACGGCGTTGACGTTGCCGCTGCTCGCATGGCTGACCGAGGTGTCGGTGGACGCCTCCCTGTCCGTGCTGGGGTTCGACGCGTTCGGCGCCGGGATCCACCTGAAGGGGAATCTCGGCATGGCGCTGCTGCTCGGCGCCGTGTGGGGGGCGGGGGCGGGGGCCGCCGGGGCGTTGCTGGCCTGGGCGACGGGGGCGGCGGGACGCCGGGCGGCGCCGCTGGCGGTGGGTGCGCCGGGGGCGGGGGCCGGGGCGCCGACCGGGCAGCCTCAGTACGCCCGGGAGCGGGGGGCGTATGCGGGCGGGTCGGCGCCGTATGCGGGGGGCGCGGGCGGCGTGGGAAGCGGGGGCGCAGGTACGTCCGGGCCTTACGCCGGGGGCGCGAGCCGCCAGACGTCCGGACCGCACGCGGGGGGCGCGAGCGGCGGTACGTCCGGGCCCTACGCCGGGGGCGCGGGGGCCGGTGCCTCCGGGCCCCATGCCGGGGGCGCGGGCGCCGGTACGACCGGGCCCTACGCCGAGGGCGCGAGCGGCCATACGTCCGGACCGCACGCGGGGGACGCGAGCGGCGGTACGTCCGGGCCCTATGCCGGGGGCGCGAGCCGCCCTACTTCCGGGCCCCATGCCGGGGGCGCGGGCGCCGGTACGTCCGGGCCCTACGCCGGGGGCGCGGGGGCCGGTGCCTCCGGGCCGCACGGCGCAGGCGCGGGCGGCGGGGCGTCCGGGCCGTACACTCCCGCCGCTCCGTATCGGCCGCCCAACCCCGCCACCAACCCCTACCTGCGTCTGCCGGACGGTGTGCGGGAGCCGGAGGACGCCGAGGTCGCCGACAGCCCGCCGGACGAGACGCCCGACGTGTACGGCGCCCCGACCGTCGCGCGGCCTTACGACGGCCCGCCGCCCCGCTCGACCGGCCCCGGCTCCGGCAACCGCCCCAGGACGCCGCGCAAGCAGCCGCCCCCTCCCACGCCACCGCCTCCGCCGAGGAGGCCGAAGGGCGACCGCTGAGGGGGACGGTGATTGAAGCCGGGGGCGGTCGGGTCGCTGGAGGCGGACGCGTGTCTTCCGGTGCTCGCGATGCCGTGGTGGCCGGCGCGTAAGGCCGTGGCCACCCGGCCGACACCCAGTGTTCCGTGTCCGCTAGACGGACTGCGGGGGCGGCAGGCACGGCGTGCCGGATACGGTGGGTACACCATGAGCGCTTCGCAGATCCCGACCTCCGACGTGGCCTCGGACGTCCCCACCCTCCTCGTCAAGATCTTCGGCAAGGACCGGCCGGGCATCACGGCCGGCCTCTTCGACACCCTCGCGGCCTTCTCCGTCGACGTCGTCGACATCGAGCAGGTCGTCACCCGTGGCCGAATGGTGCTGTGCGCGCTCGTGACCGAGCCGCCCCGAGGACTGGAGGGCGAGCTGCGGGCCACCGTCCACAGCTGGGCGGACTCCATGAAGATGCAGGCGGAGATCATCTCCGGCCTGGGCGACAACCGGCCACGCGGCCTCGGCCGCTCCCTGGTCACCGTGCTCGGCCACCCGCTCACCGCGGAGGCGACCGCCGCGATCGCCGCGAAGATCACCAAGGCGGGCGGCAACATCGACCGTATCTTCCGCCTCGCCAAGTACCCGGTCACGGCCGTGGAGTTCGCGGTCTCCGGTGTGGAGACCGAGCCGCTGCGCACGGCTCTGGTCACGGACGCGGCGGCACTGGGTGTCGACGTCGCGGTGGTCGCCGCGGGCCTGCACCGGCGGGCACAGCGGCTCGTCGTCATGGACGTGGACTCCACGCTCATCCAGGACGAGGTGATCGAGCTGTTCGCGGCGCACGCCGGCTGCGAGGACAAGGTCGCCGAGGTGACGGCGGCCGCGATGCGCGGGGAGCTGGACTTCGAGCAGTCGCTGCACGCGCGCGTGGCGCTGCTGGAGGGGCTGGACGCCTCGGTGGTGGACAAGGTGCGCAGCGAGGTACGGCTGACGCCGGGCGCGCGCACGCTGATCCGGACGCTGAAGCGGCTCGGCTACCAGGTCGGTGTCGTCTCGGGCGGGTTCACGCAGGTCACGGACGACCTCAAGGAGCGCCTCGGGCTGG
Organism: Streptomyces sp. 7R007; assembly: GCF_054850255.1. Taxonomy (NCBI): domain Bacteria; kingdom Bacillati; phylum Actinomycetota; class Actinomycetes; order Kitasatosporales; family Streptomycetaceae; genus Streptomyces; species Streptomyces sp. 7R007. The sequence continues at coordinate 18,326 of NZ_JBTWMV010000004.1, forward strand.
ACTTCGCGCAGGCCAACACCCTGGAGATCGTCGACGGCAGGCTGACCGGCAAGGTCACCGGGGAGATCGTGGACCGGGCGGGCAAGGCGCGGCTGCTGCGCAGGTTCGCCGCCGAGGCGGGCGTGCCGCTGGCGCAGACGGTGGCGATCGGCGACGGCGCCAACGACCTGGACATGCTCAACGCGGCCGGTCTCGGGGTCGCCTTCAACGCCAAGCCGGTGGTCCGGGAGGCGGCGCACACCGCGGTGAACGTGCCGTTCCTGGACACGGTGCTCTACCTGCTGGGCGTCACCCGGGAAGAGGTCGAGGCGGCGGACATGCACGACGGAGACTGAGAGCCGCGGACGTGGTGGTGAGGGCCCGGCGCCGTGGTGGTGCCGGGCCCTCGGCCGCCCTGGTGGCTCGGGACCGGCTCAGTCGGTGGGCGCCCAGTAGTCGAGCAGGGTGGCCGTGCCCGGTTCGAGGCTCTTCCAGGAGCCGTCGAAGGACAGCACGGCGAAGGCCGCGGCCGGGAAGCCGCGCTGCTTCATCCGCTGCCGGGCGTCGCCCTCGGCCGCGCCGGCCAGGACGTCGGCGAGGCCCTCGATGCCCGGGTTGTGGCCGATGAGGACCACGTTCTGCGCGTCGTCGGGGGTCTCGTTGAGCAGGGCGATCAGCTCGCCCGGGGAGGCCTCGTAGATCCGCTCCTCGTAGACGGTTTTCGGCCGCTGCGGGAGTTCGTGGACGGCCAGCTTCCAGGTCTCGCGGGTGCGGGTCGCGGTGGAGCACAGGGCCAGGTCGAGGTGGATGCCGGAGTCGGCCAGCTTGCGTCCGGCGACTGCGGCGTCCGTGCGGCCCCGGTCGGCGAGGGGGCGCTCGTGGTCGGTCACCTGTGGCCAGTCGGCTTTCGCATGCCGGAAGAGGACGATCCTGCGGGGTTCAGCGACGCTCATGGAACCCAGCTTCGCATGAAACAGGCCACGGGGCGCAGGGAGTTGACGGGCGGCCGAAGCGGGTGTTCAGCGGGCTATCAGCTGCTGGGCGCGCTCGAAGAGGTGGGTGATCGCCGGGTCGCTCGCCGCGTGCGCGTCCGTGGGGTTCAGCATCAGCGCCAGCAGCACGACGAAGGCGAGGGTGGGCAGGGCGAGGGCCCACCAGGGCAACCGGATGTCGACGCCGCCCGTGGTCGCCGGGTGGGGCCGGGTGTGCGTACGGGCCGACATGGGTGCCTCCGCTGGTCTTCGGGTCCGGTGTGATCCGCCGCTCGCGGTCACACTTCGAAGTTACGGAATCGGCGGCCCTCAACCCATCCGGAGATCCACCCAGTTGACCCTGACACTCGCCCCCTAGGGGACAGGGGGGTTAACCCCACCACCGGCCGCGCGGTCGCCCCGCGGGGGCCGTCACGGCCGTCACGGCGAAGCGATCGTCGCGACGATGGCGATGATCACGAAGATGGCGAAGAACGAGCCGAAGACGATGAGCATCTTCTTCTGGCCGTTCTGGGGGTTCGGATCGAGCACTGGCATACGGCCAGTCTCGCACCCGGCGCCCGCGGCGCCCGCCCCGGGGTCGGCGGTCGCTCCGCGGGGCGGGCAGCCCCTCCCCCGGAGGGGTCGGCGCCGTCCCGGTCAGCGGGCCGCCTCGTCCTCCACCGTGCGGTTGCGCCCCGCCAGCACCCCGACGGCCATCTGCGGCACCATCAGGCCCGCCATGAGCGCGATCGGCAGCCCCCAGCCGCCGCTGTGCTGGTAGAGCACGCCGACCAGCAGCGGGCCGGGGATGGAGATCAGGTACCCGGTGCTCTGCGCGAAACCCGACAGCTGGGCGACGCCGGCCCCCGTGCGGGCCCGCATGCCGACCATCGTCAGGGCCAGCGGGAAGGAGCAGTTGGAGATGCCGAGCAGCAGCGCCCAGCCCCAGGCGCCGGCGGCCGGCGCGAGGTACAGGCCGGCGTATCCGGCGAGTCCGCAGACGCCGAGCGCGAGCACGATCGGGCCCTGCCGGGGCAGCCGGGCGGCGACGCGCGGGATGACGAAGGCGAGCGGCACGCCCATCACCATCGTGACGGCGAGCAGCAGTCCGGCGGTGGAGGCGGGCACGCCCGCGTCCCGGAAGATCTGCGCCATCCAGCCCATCGTGATGTAGGCGGCGGTGGCCTGGAGGCCGAAGTAGACGGCGAGCGCCCAGGCGGTGCGGCTGCGGGTGATGCGCAGCGCGGGCGGCGCGTCGTCCACGCGCGCGTGGCTCTCCTGCTCGGAGGTGGTGCCCCGGTCGCGTACGAGGGGTATCCACGGCAGCACCGCCACCGCCGCGAGCCCCGCCCACACCACGAGCCCGGGGCGCCAGCCGCCGCCCAGGGCGTCGGTCAGGGGCACCGTCACGGCGGCCGCGAGGGCGGTGCCGAGGGCGAGGGCCATGGAGTACAGGCCTGTCATGGAGCCGACCCGGTCCGGGAACCAGCGCTTGACGATCACCGGCATCAGCACGTTGCTGACCGCGATGCCCATGAGCGCGAGGGCGCTGGCGGCGAGGAATCCGGCGGTGGTGCCGACGTAGGGCCGCACGGCCAGGCCGGCGGTGATGGCGACCAGGCCGGCGCAGACCACCGCGCCGGGGCCGAAGCGGCGGGCCAGGCGCGGGGCGGTGACGCCGAAGACGGCGAAGCAGAGCGGGGGCACGGAGGTGAGCAGGCCGGCGACGCTGCCGCTCATGCCGAGGCCGTCGCGCACCTCTTCCAGGAGGGCGCCGAGGCTGGTGATGGCCGGGCGCAGGTTCAGGGCGGCCAGCACGATGGCGACGGGAAGCAGACGCAGGGTCCACGCGCGCGTGGGGGGCGTTTCGGGGGTCTGCGCGGGCGGCTTCGTGGACGTCGTCGTCAGGCAGGTCTCGCGTGTCTTCTCGCTGGCCATGTCGCCCATCATAGAATCATGGGATGATTGGTTGTCCATGCCCGGGTCGGGCGGTCTCGGCCGCCGCGTGCGAAGGTGTGCCATGCCTCTGAGTCATCCGCGTCGTTCGGCCCTGTCCGAGCAGGTGATCGCCGCGCTGCGCGGTCAGATCACCTCGGGCGAATGGCCGGTCGGCGCCCGGATCCCGACCGAACCGGAGCTGGTCGAGCAGCTCGGCGTCGCCCGCAACACGGTCCGCGAGGCCGTCCGCGCCCTCGCGCACAACGGCCTGCTGGACATCCGCCAGGGCTCCGGCACGTACGTCGTGGCGACCAGTGAGCTGGCCGGCGTGATGCACCGCCGGTTCGCCGAGGCGGACCCCCGGCACATCGCCGAGCTGCGCTCCACGCTGGAGTCGGCGGCGGCGCGGCTGGCGGCCGAGCGGCGCACGGAGCGGGATCTCAAGCAGCTGGACGCGCTGCTCGTGCGCCGTGAGGAGGCGTGGACGTCGGGTGACGCGGAGGCGTTCGTGACGGCGGACGCGACCTTCCACCTGGCGGTGGTGTCGGCCTCCCACAACGACGTGATGACGGCGATGTACGCGGACCTCGGCGAGGTGCTGCGGGACTGGCTGCGCGAGGACGTCGGCGAGGACCTCACCCCGGAGACGTACATGGACCACACGCGCCTGCTCGACGCGATCCGCGCGGGCGACGCGCAGGCGGCCGGCGCCGAGGCGGCGAGCTACCCCTTCCTGTGCCGGCCCGGCCGGTTCACCGCCGCTGGTGGTCCACCCACGCCGAGCGGACCTCCTTCCAGCACCGCCCGGTGAGCCGTACGGTCAGCGCCGGTCCGGTGTCGACGGGGGTGCCGTCGGAGTCGAGGTCCCACCAGCGGGCGCACTCGACATGCAGGCTGACGCGGTCGGTCTGCGGATAGGGGTTGTGGCAGTACGCCGTCACCCGGGAGCCGGTGACCTTGGTACGGCACTCGGCGCCGAAGGGCTGTGCGGCGGCGGGCACGCGCACGCGCGCGTGCGGCACCGCTTCGTACGGCAGGCACATCACGAGAGCGACGGCGGCGGTCACTGAGGCCAGGCTGCGGGACAGGCGCACAAGGGGACCTCCTCGGCCGGGCTGGGGAGGGGAACGCGTGGTGAACGCGTAATCCAGGGTGCGCAGTTGCGGGCCGGGTCCGCCCGGTCGGATAGGCCGAACGGGCGACGCCCCGCTCCCTGGGGGAACGGGGCGTCGCAGAGGTGTTTCAGGCGCCGATGGCGTGCAGCCCGCCGTCGACGTGGACGATCTCGCCGGTGGTCTTGGGGAACCAGTCGCTGAGCAGGGCGACGATGCCCTTGCCGGCCGGCTCCGGGTCCTTCAGGTCCCACTCCAGCGGGGAGCGGGTGTCCCAGACGTTGGCCAGGTCGCTGAAGCCCGGGATGGACTTGGCGGCCATGGAGCCGATCGGGCCCGCGGAGATGAGGTTGCAGCGGATGTTCTGCTTGCCCAGGTCGCGCGCGAGGTAGCGGCTGGTGGCCTCCAGGGCGGCCTTGGCCGGGCCCATCCAGTCGTACTGCGGCCAGGCGTACTGCGCGTCGAAGGTGAGGCCGACGACGGAGCCGCCGTTCTGCATCAGCGGCAGGCAGGCCATGGTGAGCGACTTCAGGGAGTACGCCGAGACGTGCATGGCGGTGGCCACGGACTCGAACGGCGTGTTCAGGAAGTTGCCGCCGAGCGCGTCCTGCGGCGCGAAGCCGATGGAGTGCACGACGCCGTCGAGGCCGCCGAGCTCCTCGCCGACCAGGTCGGCCAGCCGGCCAAGGTGCTCGTCGTTGGTCACGTCGAGCTCGATGACCTTGGTGGGCTTGGGGAGCTTCTTGGCGATGCGCTCGGTCAGGGTGGGCCGCGGGAACGCGGTCAGGATGATCTCGGCGCCCTGCTCCTGGGCCAGCTTGGCGGCGTGGAAGGCGATGGAGGACTCCATCAGCACACCGGTGATCAGGACGCGCTTGCCCTCGAGGATTCCGCTCATGGTTGTCAGTGACCCATTCCCAGTCCGCCGTCAACGGGGATGACGGCTCCAGTGATGTACGAGGCGTCGTCGGAGGCGAGGAACCGCACCGTCGCGGCGACCTCCTCGGGCTGCGCGTACCGGCCGAGCGGGACCTGCTTGACGATGGTCTCGCGCTGCTCGTCGGTGAGCGCCTTGGTCATGTCGGTGTCCACGAAGCCGGGCGCGACGACGTTGAAGGTGATGTTGCGCGAGCCCAGCTCACGGGCGAGCGAGCGCGCGAAGCCGACCATGGCGGCCTTGGAGGCGGCGTAGTTGGCCTGGCCGGGGCCGCCGTAGAGGCCGACGACCGAGGAGATGAGGACGACGCGGCCCTTCTTGGCGCGCAGCATGCCGCGGTTGGCGCGCTTGACGACGCGGAAGGTGCCGGTGAGGTTGGTGTCGATGACGGAGGTGAAGTCCTCCTCGGTCATCCGCATCAGGAGCTGGTCCTTGGTGATGCCGGCGTTGGCGATCAGAACCTCGACGGGACCGTGCTCGGCCTCGATCTCCTTGTAGGCCTGCTCCACCTGCTCGGGGTCGGTGATGTCGCACTTGACGGCGAGGAAGCCGGCCGGCGGCTCACCCGAGCGGTACGTGATGGCGACCTTGTCGCCGGCGTCGGCGAAAGCGCGGGCGATGGCGAGGCCGATGCCTCGGTTGCCTCCGGTGACGAGAACCGAGCGGCTCAACGGATCACCCTTTCCCTAGGGGTCTGACACACCCGCCCGAACACCTGGATGGCAGGCGGCTTCCTCGAAAACCTATCGGGCCCGGCCCGCCCGCGGACAATCGGGCACCGACAGTGGCGTACGGGACTCACTGTCGGGTCCCTACAGAAAGTCCCCGGGTGGCGGCGAAACCTGTGGTCCCCGGGGCCGTCCACACGACATGATCGGGTCAACCGCCGGCCCAGCCACAGGTCACGACAGTCAAGGAGAGACCTCGGTGCCTCATACCATCGACGAAGCCTTCACGGCCCTACCCCTGCGTGCCCTCGCCGACGCGGCGCTGGCACGCGCGCGTGCGCTGGGGGCCGAGCACGCGGACTTCCGGTTCGAGCGGGTGCGCAGCGCCTCCTGGCGGCTGCGGGACGCCAAGCCCGCCGGCTCCCAGGACACCACCGACCTCGGGTACGCGGTGCGGGTCGTGCACGGCGGCACCTGGGGCTTCGCGTCGGGGGTGGACCTCACCCTGGACGCGGCGGCCAAGGTCGCCTCGCAGGCGGTGGCGATGGCGAAGCTGTCCGCCCAGGTGATCAGGGCGGCCGGCTCGGACGAGCGCGTGGAGCTCGCCGACGAGCCGGTGCACGCCGAGAAGACGTGGATCTCGTCGTACGAGATCGATCCGTTCACCGTGCCCGACGAGGAGAAGTCGGCGCTGCTCGCGGACTGGAGCGCGCGGCTGCTGGCGGCGAACGGCGTCAACCACGTGGACGCCTCGCTGCTGACCGTGCACGAGAACAAGTTCTACGCCGACACCGCGGGCACGGTGACCACGCAGCAGCGGGTGCGGCTGCATCCGTCGCTGACGGCCGTGTCGGTCGACGAATCCAGCGGCGAGTTCGACTCGATGCGGACCATCGCGCCGCCGGTCGGGCGCGGCTGGGAGTACCTCACCGGCACCGGCTGGGACTGGGAGAGCGAGCTGGAGCAGATCCCGGAGCTGCTCGCCGAGAAGATGCGCGCGCCGAGCGTCGAGCCGGGCCTGTACGACCTCGTGGTGGACCCCTCCAACCTGTGGCTGACCATCCACGAGTCCATCGGCCACGCCACCGAGCTGGACCGCGCGCTCGGCTACGAGGCCGCCTACGCCGGCACCTCCTTCGCCACCTTCGACCAGCTCGGCAAGCTCCGCTACGGCTCCGAGCTGATGAACGTCACCGGCGACCGCACCGCCGAGCACGGCCTCGCGACCATCGGCTACGACGACGAGGGCGTGGAGGGCCAGTCCTGGGACCTGGTCAGGGACGGCACGCTCGTCGGCTACCAGCTCGACCGCCGTATCGCGCGCCTGACCGGCTTCGAGCGCTCCAACGGCTGCGCCTACGCCGACTCCCCCGCGCACGTGCCGGTGCAGCGCATGGCCAACGTGTCGCTGCGGCCGGACCCGGCCGGGATGTCCACCGAGGATCTCATCGGGGGTGTGGACCGGGGCATCTACGTCGTCGGCGACCGGTCCTGGTCGATCGACATGCAGCGCTACAACTTCCAGTTCACCGGCCAGCGGTTCTTCAGGATCGAGAACGGGCGGATCACCGGGCAGCTGCGGGACGTCGCGTACCAGGCGACGACCACCGACTTCTGGGGCTCGATGGCCGCGGTGGGCGGTCCGCAGACGTACGTCCTGGGCGGCGCGTTCAACTGCGGCAAGGCCCAGCCGGGGCAGGTCGCGGCCGTCTCCCACGGCTGTCCGTCGGCCCTCTTCAAGGGCGTCAACATCCTCAACACCACGCAGGAGGCCGGTCGATGAGCGCCCGTACGAGCAAGCCGCACGAGATCGTCGAGCGGGCGCTGGAGCTGTCCGCCGCCGACGGGTGCGTGGTGATCGCCGACGAGCAGTCGAGCGCCAACCTGCGCTGGGCGGGCAACGCGCTCACCACGAACGGCGTCACCCGCGGCCGTACGCTCACGGTGATCGCGACCGTCGACGGCAAGGAGGGCACCGCCTCCGGTGTGGTCTCCCGGTCGGCCGTGACCGTGGACGAGCTGGAGCCCCTGGTGCGGGCCGCCGAGGACGCCGCGCGCGGTGCCGGGCCCGCCGAGGACGCGCAGCCGCTGGTCACGGGCGTGGCCCCGGCGCCGGAGTTCACGGAGGCGCCCGCGGAGACGACCTCGGCGGTGTTCGCCGACTTCGCGCCGGCGCTCGGCGAGGCGTTCGCACGCGCGCGTGCCGGCGGGCGTGAGCTGTACGGGTTCGCCAACCACGAGATGGTGTCGACGTACGTGGGCACCTCGACGGGGCTGCGCCTGCGGCACGACCAGCCCAACGGCACGCTGGAGCTGAACGCCAAGTCCCCGGACCGTACGCGCTCGGCGTGGGCCGGCCGCTCCACGCGGGACTTCAAGGACGTCGACCCGGCCGCGCTGGACGCGGAGCTCGCCGTACGCCTGGGCTGGGCCGGGCGGCGGACCGAGCTGCCGGCCGGGCGGTACGAGACGCTGCTGCCGCCGACCGCGGTGGCGGACCTGCTGATCTACCAGCTGTGGTCGGCGTCGGGGCGGGACGCGGCGGAGGGCCGCACGGTGTTCTCCAAGCCGGGCGGCGGCACGCGCGTGGGCGACCGGCTCTCCGAGCTGCCGCTGACCCTGCGCAGCGACCCGAACGAGCCGGGCCTGGAGTCGGCGCCCTTCGTGATCGCGCACTCCTCCGGCGGAGACCAGTCGGTGTTCGACAACGGGCTGCCGCTCGCCGCGACCGAGTGGATCCGCGGGGGCGAGCTGGCCCGTCTGACGACCACCCGGCACAGCGCGGGCCTGACCGGGCTGCCGGTGGCGCCGGCGATCGACAACCTCGTCCTGGACGGCGGCACGGACCGCTCCCTGGAGGAGATGGTCGCCGGCACCGAGCGCGGGCTGCTGCTGACCTGCCTGTGGTACATCCGCGAGGTCGACCCGGCCACGCTGCTGCTCACCGGTCTGACCCGGGACGGTGTCTACCTCGTGGAGAACGGCGAGGTGACCGGCGAGGTGAACAACTTCCGGTTCAACGAGTCGCCGGTCGATCTGCTGGGCCGCGCCACCGAGGCCGGGCGCACCGAAAAGACGCTGCCGAGGGAGTGGGGCGACTGGTTCACTAGGGCTGCGATGCCGGCGCTGCGGGTGCCGGACTTCAATATGAGCTCTGTCAGTCAGGGCGTATAACCTCGTAGCCGGCAGTCGCTCGACTGCTCGAAGACCATCAAGGAGATACGAGAACCGTGACGGACATCGTCGACGAACTGAAGTGGCGTGGGCTGATCGCCCTCTCCACTGACGAGGACGCATTGCGCAAGGCGTTCGCGGACGGTCCCGTCACGTTCTATTGCGGCTTCGACCCGACCGCGCCCAGCCTGCACCTCGGCAACCTCGTGCAGATCCTGACGATGCGCCGGATCCAGCAGGCGGGCAACCGCCCGCTGGGCCTGGTCGGGGGCGCCACGGGCCTGATCGGCGACCCGAAGCCGAACGCGGAGCGCACGCTGAACGCGCCCGAGGTCGTCGCCCAGTGGGTCGAGCGGCTGCGCGCGCAGATCGCGCCGCTGCTGGACTTCGAGGGGCCGAACGCGGCCGTCATGGTCAACAACCTGGACTGGACCCAGGGGATGTCGGCCATCGAGTTCCTGCGGGACGTCGGCAAGCACTTCCGCGTGAACAAGATGATCGCCAAGGAGGCCGTCGCCCGGCGCCTGGAGTCCCAGGAGGGCATCAGCTACACCGAGTTCAGCTACCAGATCCTGCAGGGCATGGACTTCCTGGAGCTGTACCGGCGCTACGGCTGCACGCTGCAGACCGGCGGCAGCGACCAGTGGGGCAACCTCACCTCGGGCACGGACCTGATCCACAAGGTCGAGCCCGACGCCGTGGTGCACGCGCTGGGCACGCCGCTGATCACCAAGGCCGACGGCACCAAGTTCGGCAAGACCGAGTCCGGCACGGTGTGGCTGGACCCGGAGATGACCACGCCGTACGCCTTCTACCAGTTCTGGCTGAACGCGGACGACCGGGACGTCTCCAAGTTCCTGCGCATCTTCAGCTTCCGCTCCCGCGAGGAGATCGAGGAGCTGGAGCGGCAGACCGAGGAGCGTCCGCAGGCCCGTGCCGCCCAGCGGGCCCTCGCCGAGGAGCTGACGACGCTGGTGCACGGCGCCGACCAGACGGCCGCGGTGATCGCCGCGTCGAAGGCGCTGTTCGGCCAGGGCGAGCTGGCGGAGCTGGACGAGAAGACGCTGGCCGCGTCGCTCTCCGAGGTCCCGCACATCCGGGTCACCGAGCTCGGTCCCGTCGTGGACCTGTTCGCCGAGGTCGGTCTCGTGGCCAGCAAGTCGGCCGCGCGCCGGACCGTGAAGGAGGGCGGCGCCTACGTCAACAACGTGAAGGTCGCCGCCGAGGACGCCGTCCCCGCCACCGAGGACCTGCTGCACGGCCGGTGGCTGGTGCTGCGGCGCGGGAAGAAGAACCTGGCGGCCGTCGAGGTCGCGTCCGCCTAGGAGCGTGCGCGGGGGCGGTCCCCTCCTGTGCGGGAGGACCGCCCCCGTGGCTCAGGTCGTCTGTTTGCGCTTGCCGAGCGTCGCCATGTACAGCATGTCGACCACGAAGACGATGACGATCGCGGCCACCAGCTGGAAGGCGTGCCGGCTCCAGTCGATGCCCTTGGTCGACTCGACGCCCACCGCCCGCGCGATCGCGTTGCCGACGATGGCGCCGAGCATGCCGCAGATGGTGGTCAGCCAGAGGGGACTGTGCTGCTTGCCCGGGATGATCGCCTTCGCGATCAGACCCAGCACGAATCCCACGATGATCGCCCACAACCAGCCCATGGCTGCCTCCTCGTACGGCTCTACGCGAGCATTACGTCGAGTGTCGGTCCGTGCGCCGTACGGCGCATGTCGGGTACGGCCGTACGCGCTACGGCGGATTCCGTCCGCCGTAGCGCAAGGTGCCCCGGTCTCGTAGCCGACGCAGGCGCGGCGTAACGTGGGATGGGTCCGGACCCCGTTCCCCGACCGGGGACGGGCCGGTTACCGGGCGGGGAGAGCCTGACGCGGGCGGATGGTGGAATGTGATGCGGAAGCAGCATGGCGGCGGCAGCGCCCAGGTGTTCCGGATCACCGGAGCCCGGACGGGCCTCCAGGAGGACGTGCGCGGCCGGCAGCGCCGGTACGTCATCTCGATGTCCATCCGGACGGTGTCGGTGATCCTCGCGGCGTCGCTGTGGAACGTCGAACGGCACGTCGCGATCGTGGCGCTGGTCCTCGGGGCCGTCCTCCCCTACATCGCGGTGGTGATCGCCAACGCCGGGCGCGAGAACGCGCCATCTCTGCCGTCGACGTTCGTGACCGCGCCGACGCGGCCGATGCTGGCACCGCCGCGGACGAACGACGGTTTCGCGGAACCGGTCCCGGAAGATGTCGCGGCGGAGCGTGCGCCGGGCGCACGAACCGAGCCGCACGAGCGGATGTGAGCGCGGCCCGCGGGGCGTGTCCGGGGTGCGAGCGGAACGACGGCTCCGGACAGGCTCAAGAAAAGCTCAGATCAATCATGTTGTTCCAGTGCCGGGCGACGGGCTACCCGTGACATACTTCGTAGGCGCTCCGCATCCCCCGTCGGAGCGACAGACCGACGCCGGGCAGCTCCCCCCGTGGCTGCTCGGCGTCGCCTTGTTTCCGCGTGCCTGTGAGATCGAATCGTGAGTGACGAGACACCTGTCTGCTCTGCCAAGGGCTGCCGTGCCGACGCCGTGTGGGTGCTGGCGTGGAACAACCCGAAGATCCATACACCGGAGCGGCGCAAGACGTGGCTGGCCTGCGAGGAGCATCGCGAGCATCTGTCGCAGTTCCTGGGCGTGCGGGGGTTCCTGAAGGACGTCGTGCTGCTCAAGGACTGGGAAGCGCAGGCGGGCTGAGGGCGCTCGCCTAGCCCCCGATTGCGGACATGGGCCTGTCCGGCTGGACGAACGACGGGTCGTCCAGGCCGGCGCCCGCCTTCTTGCCCCACATCGCCAGGCGCCAGATGCGGGCTATCTCCTCGTCGGGGGCGCCGTCGCGCAGGGCCGCGCGCAGGTCTGTCTCCTCGCGGGCGAACAGGCAGGTCCTGACCTGGCCGTCGGCCGTGAGGCGGGTGCGGTCGCAGGCGGCGCAGAAGGGGCGGGTGACGGAGGCGATGACGCCCACCCGGTGGGGGCCGCCGTCGACCAGCCAGCGTTCGGCCGGGGCCGAGCCGCGCTCGTCGGCGCCCTCGGGGGTGAGGTCGAAGCGGGTGCGCAGGGAGGCCAGGATGTCACCGGCGGTCACCATGCCCTCGCGCTTCCAGCCGTGCTGGGCGTCCAGGGGCATCTGCTCGATGAAGCGCAGCTCGTAGTCGTGCTCCATGGCCCAGGCGAGGAGGTCGGGGGCCTCGTCGTCGTTCAGGCCCGGCATCAGGACGGTGTTGACCTTCACCGGGGTCAGGTCCGCCTCGCGGGCGGCGCGCAGGCCCTCCAGGACGTCCTTGTGGCGGTCCCGGCGGGTGAGGGTCTTGAAGACGTCGGGGCGCAGGGTGTCCAGGGAGACGTTGACCCGGTCCAGGCCCGCCGCCTTCAGGGCCGCCGCCGTGCGCCGCAGGCCGATGCCGTTGGTGGTGAGGGACATCCGGGGGCGCGGGCGCAGGGCCGCGACGCGCTCCACGATGCCGACCAGGCCGGGGCGCAGCAGCGGCTCGCCGCCGGTGAAGCGGACCTCCTCGATGCCGAGGGAGGTGACGGCGATGTCGATCAGGCGGACGATCTCGTCGTCCGTGAGCAGGTCCGGCTTGGCCAGCCACTGCAGGCCCTCCTCGGGCATGCAGTACGTACAGCGCAGGTTGCACCGGTCGGTCAGCGAGACCCGCAGGTCGGTGGCCACTCGGCCGTAGGTGTCGATGAGCACGTGGGGCCCCCTCCCTCGTAGCGGATCAGTACGGCTGCATCATTTTCCGTCTCCTGCGAGCCTACGTGACGTCACTGACAACCACAGCGGCCCGATCCCACGACAGACGGCGCGGCCGCGTCGTAGGGATCTACGACGCGGCCGCTCAGAGGCTGGTCGGCGGGGTGGTCAGTGGGCGCCGGTGCCGGTCAGGGACCGGACCTCCAGCTCCGCGTACTTGCCCTTGTCCGGCTCCTCCTTGGACAGGTAGGTGCCGAGGACGCCCAGCAGGAAGCCGACCGGGATGGAGATGATGCCGGGGTTCTCCAGCGGGAACCAGTGGAAGTCGACGTCGGGGAACATCGACGTCTCCTTGCCGGAGACGACCGGCGAGAACAGCACCAGGCCGACCGCCGTGACCAGGCCGCCGTAGATCGACCACAGGGCGCCGGAGGTGGTGAACCGCTTCCAGAACAGGCTGTAGAGGATCGTGGGCAGGTTGGCGGAGGCGGCGACCGCGAAGGCCAGGGCGACCAGGCCGGCGACGTTGAGGTCGCGGGCGAGGGCGCCGAGGACGATGGCGACGGCGCCGATGCCGACGGCCGCCCAGCGGGAGGCGTTCACCTCCTGCTTCTCGGTGGCCTGGCCCCTCTTGATGACGTTGGCGTAGATGTCGTGGGCGAAGGACGACGAGGACGCCAGGGTCAGCCCCGCGACGACTGCCAGGATGGTGGCGAAGGCGACCGCGGAGATCGAGGCGAGCAGGACGGCGCCCCAGTTGGAGTCGACCCCGCCCAGGTGCAGGGCGAGGAGCGGGGCGGCGGTGTTGCCCGCCTTGTTGGAGGCGATGATCTCGTCGGGTTTGATCAGCGCGGCGGCGCCGAAGCCGAGTGCGAGGGTCATCAGGTAGAAGGCGCCGATGAGGCCGATCGCCCAGTTCACGGACTTACGGGCGGTCTTGGCGTTGGGCACCGTGTAGAAGCGGATCAGGATGTGCGGCAGGCCCGCGGTGCCGAGGACCAGGGCGATGCCGAGGGAGACGAAGTCCAGCTTGGACGTCGAGGTGAGGCCGTACTTGAGGCCGGGTTCCAGGAAGGCGGAGCCCTTGCCGCTGTTGTCGGCGGCCTTGCCGAGCAGGTCGGAGATGTTGAAGTCGAACTTCAGCAGCACCAGGAAGGTCAGCAGCAGGGCGCCGGCGATCAGCAGGACGGCCTTGACCATCTGCACCCAGGTGGTGCCCTTCATGCCGCCGATGGTCACGTACACGATCATCAGGACGCCGACCAGGGCGACGATGGCGATCTTGCCGCCGTCGCTGGTGATGCCGAGCAGCAGCGAGACCAGGACGCCGGCGCCCGCCATCTGCGCCAGCAGGTAGAAGATCGACACGACGATGGTGGAGGTGCCGGCCGCGGTGCGGACCGGGCGCTGGCGCATGCGGTAGGCCAGGACGTCGCCCATGGTGTAGCGGCCGGAGTTGCGCAGCGGCTCGGCGACCAGCAGCAGGGCGACGAGCCAGGCGACCAGGAAGCCGATGGAGTACAGGAAGCCGTCGTAGCCGGCCAGGGCGATCGCGCCCGCGATGCCGAGGAAGGAGGCCGCGGACATGTAGTCGCCGGAGACGGCGAGGCCGTTCTGGAAGGCGGTGAACTGCCGTCCGCCGGCGTAGAAGTCGGCGGCGTCCTTGGTCTGCCGGCCCGCCCACACGGTGATGACGAGCGTGGCGGCGACGAACACCGAGAACAGGGTGATGATCAGCGTACGGTGCTCGCTGACCGCGGTGGCCGCCAGCAGGGTGGTCTGCGCGTGGCTCATGCGCCGCCCTCCATCCGGGACTTGATCGCCTCGGCCTTGGGGTCGAGCTTTGCAGCAGCGTGCCGCGAATACCACCAGGCGATGAGGAACGTGGTGAGGAACTGGGCGAGGCCCAGCACGAGCGCGACGTTGATGTTGCCGACCACCTGGGTGCCCATGAAGTCGTCCGCGTAGTTGGACAGCAGCACGTACAGCAGATACCAGGCGATGAAGCCGACGGTCAGCGGAAAGGCGAACGAGCGGTGGGAGCGGCGCAGTTCGCCGAACTCCGCGCTCTGCTGCACCTCTTCGAACTCCTCGGTGGAGGGGAGTGCGTGCTGGACTTTCGAGGGGGGCGGTGCGTCGGTAGCCACGTAGTCTCCTCGCGTTGCGGTTGTGACGGGGACCGGGGGCGAGTGTCCTCGCCTTCCCTGCTCAAGGTCACGGCGCCACGCGAGGACGGGTTCAACGCTCTTGACCTGTTTCCGAACTCACCTTGGGCAACTCATTGCTGGCCAGCGACTTCGGGGGATAGTTTTCGGCCTGGACCGCCCGTCATGTACCTGCCCGAGCACCACCTGTGTCTCGGGCCGTTTCGTTTCCGGATGATGTGGAGACCCCATGGCTCATCTGCGCACCAGACGTCGGCTCGCCCTCGCGGTGCCGGTCGTGCTGTCCCTGACCGCCTCCCTGGGCTTCCTGCCGGCGGCCGCGCAGGCCGCGCCCCGCGTGGAGTCCGCCACCCAGGCGGCCGACGCGGACACCTACGCGTACCTCGTCAACACCAGGACGGACCACCGCACCCTCGCGTCGGTCAAGAAGGCGATCAACGCGGCCGGTGCCACGGTCGTCGCCTCCTACGACCGGATCGGCGTGATCGTCGTCCACTCCACGGACCTCGACTTCGCCAAGAAGATACGCAAGGTGCGCGGCGTGCAGTCGGCGGGCGCCTCGCGCACCTCGCCGGTCCAGGCGGCGGGCACGACCGACGAGGGCGCGGTGCAGTACCTCTCCAAGGCCGAGGCCGCGAAGGCGGCGAGCGGTGCGACGGCCGGTCAGGAGCCGCTGGAGGCCGACCAGTGGGACTTGCGGGCGATCGGCGCCGACAAGGCCGCCGAGGTCGACCCGGGCAGCAAGAGCGTGACGGTCGCGGTGATCGACGTCGGCGTCGACGACACGCACCCCGACATCGCGCCGAACTTCTCCGCCTCGCAGTCCGCGAACTGCGTCAGCGGCAAGGCGGACACGACGTACGGCTCCTGGCGGCCGGTGGACGCCGACCACTACCACGGCACGCACGTGGCGGGCGAGATCGCCGCGGCCCGCAACGGCATCGGCGTGGCGGGCGTCGCGCCCGGCGTGAAGGTCGCCGGCATCACGGTGGCCCAGCCGGACGAGAACCAGCTGTTCTTCCCCGAGAGCGTGGTGTGCGCCTTCGTGTTCGCCGCCGACCACGGCGTGGAGATCACCAACAACAGCTACTACGTCGATCCGTGGCAGTACAACTGCATGGACGATCCCGATCAACGGGCCATCGTCGACGCGGTCAACAGGGCCCAGTTGTACGCGCAGAGCAAGGGCACGCTCAATGTCGCCTCGGCGGGCAACTCCAACGACGACCTCGACTCGGACGCCCTCGTCGACGACTCCAGCCCCGACGACTCGACCGCGGTGACCCGCACGGTCGACCCGCACGAGTGCTTCGACGTGCCGACCCAGCTGCCGGGCGTGGTCACGGTCAGCGCGACCGGCGTCACGAACGCGAAGTCGTACTACTCCAGCTACGGCGACGGCGTCATCGACGTCGCGGCGCCGGGCGGCGACAAGTACAAGATCCCGGACACGCCGTCGAAGAACGGCCGCATCCTGTCCACGATGCCGAACAACCAGTACGGCTGGCTGCAGGGCACCTCGATGGCCTCGCCGCACGTCGCGGCGGTCGCCGCGCTGCTGAAGTCGACGCACCCGTGGGCGTCTCCGGCCCAGTTGCAGGCGCTGCTGAAGGCGGAGGCGGACAACCCCGGCTGCCCGACGGACCCCTACGACGGTGACGGCGACGGCGTGGTGGACGCGACCTGCGTGGGCGGCAAGCGCGTCAACGGCTTCTACGGCTTCGGCATCGTCAACGCGCTGCGCGCGGTGAAGAAGTAGCCGGCGGCAGCCACGCAGCCCTCCTCCCGGGGGAGTCCGCTCCCCCGGGGCCCGATTCCTTCCCGCACGGTCCGCTCGTACCGCGAACGAACGAACTGGAGACTCAGACCCATGACAGCGCCTCACCCGCGCTACCGCCGCGCGCTCGCCCTCCCGCTCGGGATGGCGATGGCGTCGGCCCTCGCGTTCCTGCCGAACGTCACGGCCTCGGCCGCTCCCCGGGAGACCCCGGCGGCGACGGCCACGGACGCGACCGCGCTCAGCTACGTCGTCAACGTCCGCCCGGGCCACGGCCCTTCGGCGCACGTGAAGAAGGCGATCGCCGAGGCCGGCGGCACCATCGTGACCTCGTACGACCAGATCGGCGTGATCGTCGTGCACTCGTCGAACGCCGACTTCGCCAAGACCATGCGCACGGTGCCCGGCGTGCAGTCGGCCGGCAACACGCGCAACGCGCCGCTGCCCGCCCAGTCCACGACCGACGTGGGCACGCCGAAGGCACTCACCGCCGACCAGCTGGCGGACGTCCAGGCGGCCGACGGGCAGGACCCGCTGGAGCCGCTCCAGTGGGATCTGGCGGCCATCAAGGCGGACAAGGCGCACGAGAAGACGCTCGGCAGCCCGGACGTCACCGTCGCCGTGATCGACACCGGTGTCGACGACACCCACCCCGACATCGCCCCGAACTTCGACCGCAAGGCCTCCGTCAACTGCGTGTCGGGCAAGCCGGACACGACCGACGGCGCCTGGCGGCCGAGCGCCGCGGAGAGCCCGCACGGCACGCACGTCGCCGGCGAGATCGCGGCGGCGAAGAACGGCGTCGGCATGACCGGTGTCGCGCCGGGTGTGAAGGTCGCCGGGATCAAGGTGGCCACGACGGCCGGCTACTTCTACACCGAGGCCGTGGTGTGCGGCTTCGTGTGGGCGGCCGAGCACGGCGTGGACGTCACCAACAACAGCTATTACACCGACCCCTGGTACTTCAACTGCGCCGACGACCCGGACCAGAAGGCGCTCGTGGACGCCGTCACCCGGGCCTCGCGGTACGCGGAGAGGAAGGGCGCGGTCAACGTCGCGGCGGCGGGCAACGAGAACTACGACCTCGACGCCGACTCGATCACCGACCCGGTCTCCCCGAACGACGCCACGCCCTCGGACCGGGTGATCGACCCGCACAAGTGCTTCGACATACCCACCCAGCTGCCGGGTGTGGTGACGGTGGCGGCCACCGGCGCGAAGGGCATCAAGTCGTCGTTCTCCAACTACGGCCTGGGCGTGATCGACATCGCCGCGCCGGGCGGCGACTCGACGGCCTACCAGACGCCGGCGCCCCCGGCGACGAGCGGGCTGATCCTGGGCACGCTGCCCGGCGGCAAGTGGGGCTACATGGCCGGTACGTCGATGGCGACGCCGCATGTCGCCGCCGTCGCCGCGTTGATCAAGTCAACCCACCCGCACGCCTCTGCCGCCCTGGTGAAGGCCCTGCTGTACGCCGAGGCCGACGCCACGCCGTGCACGGACCCGTACGACATCAACGGCGACGGCAAGGTCGACGCGGTGTGCAAGGGGTCGAAGAACCGCAACGGCTTCTACGGCCGGGGCATCGCGGACGCGCTGGACGCGGTGACCAAGTGACCGGAGGCGGTGACCACGTGACTGGCCACGGTTCCAGGTGACCGGCCACGGTTTCGGGTGACTGGTCGGGCCATGTATTGATTCAGTCAATACTGCATAGTGCAGTCATGACTGGAATCAAGTTCGCATGGTCCGCGCTGGGCGGTGACCCCGCTCTGCTCGCGCGGGTCTCGGCGGTGGTGCGGGAAGGCGCCCTCCCAGGGCGCCTTCCCGTCCGGGAGCTCGCGCGCGCCTGCGTCGGCGCGTGCGCGCTGGCCGCGGCCGAGCTCGGCGCCCGGCGGGCCGGACTCGCCGAGGTGCCCCGGGTCCGGGTGGACGACGGGGCGGTGGCGGCGGCGTTCCACAGCGAGCGGCACCTGCTGGTGGACGGCCGGGCCCCGGTCGGCTTCGCCCCGCTGTCGAGGTTCTGGCGGACGGCAGACGGATGGGTGCGCACGCACGCCAACTACCCGCATCACCGGGCCCGTCTGCTGTCCGCGCTGGGCGTGCCGGACGAGGTGGCCGCCGTCGAGGCGGCCCTCGCCGAACGGACCTCGCTGGAGGCCGAGGAGGCCGTGTACGCCGCCGGCGGGCTCGCCGTGGCCCTGCGGTCGCCAAAGGAGTGGGCCCGGCACGAGCAGGCGGCCGAGGCGGACCGGCGGCCGCTGGTCGAGCGGGAACGCCTCGACACCGCGCCCGCGCGCGTGCTCACCCCGCTCGACGGCACTCCCCTGCTCCCCGCCGCCGGACTGCGGGTCCTGGACCTGACCCGCGTCCTGGCCGGCCCGGTCGCCACCCGCACGCTCGCCCTGCTGGGCGCGGACGTGCTGCGCCTGGACTCCCCCCGGCTGCCCGAAATCCCCGACCAGCACGCCGACACGGGCTTCGGCAAGCGCTCGGCGACGCTGGAGCTGGCGACCGACCGGCGCGCCTTCGAGGAGCTGCTCGCGGCGGCGGACGTGGTCGTCACCGGCTACCGCCCGGGTGCCCTGGACCGCTTCGGGCTGTCGGCCGAGGCGCTGGCCGAGCGGCGCCCCGGGCTGGTGGTGGCGCAGTTGTCGGCGTGGGGCGCGTACGGGCCGTGGCGTGCGCGGCGCGGCTTCGACAGCCTCGTACAGGCGGCGACCGGGATCGCCGTCACCGAGGGCTCGGCCGCGCGTCCCGGGGCACTGCCGGCGCAGGCCCTCGACCACGGCACCGGGTACCTGCTGGCGGCGGCCGTGCTGCGGGCGCTGACGGAGCAGTCGGACGAGGGCGGCAGCCGGTTCGTGCGGCTGGCGCTGGCGCGGACCGCCGGGTGGCTCACGACGGGGGTGGGGACCAGCGCCCCCGGGGCTGAGGCGTACGAGGGGCCGGAGCCCTGGCTCGCGGAGGCGGACAGCCGGCTCGGGCGGCTGCGGTACGTGCGCTCGCCGGTGTCCTTCGACGGCGGGCCGGGCGACTGGACGAGCCCGCCGGTGCCGTGGGGTTCGGATTCCGCCCGCTGGCGATGAGTGCCCGGGCGTCCGAAACCGTACCCATGGGTGGAATGGGGCACCCCCAGTTGCTTTACTCCGGTTGCCCGGTTCCGAGAGGGCTGGTGAAGCTCTTGAGGTGACGTTGACAAGACCCCCCTCCGAGGTGGCCGACGCGAGCGAGCCGATACGCCGTCCCGGTGCCCGCCGGGCCGTCGCAGTGCTCGTCCTCGTGCCGCTGGCCGCACTGATACCCCTGCTCGGACCGTCCGCCGCGCTGCACGGCACCGGAGAGGCCGCCGCGCCCGGCGCCGGCGGCATCGCACTGCTGCGGGCGGTGCTGTTCGCGGCGCTCTGCGTGCCGGTGGGCGAGCTGTTCGTGACCCGGCTGACCCGCGCCCTTCCCGACGCCCCCGCCGAGGCGCCCCGCAGCTGGACCCCGTACGCGGCCGTCGCCGGTTTCGTCGCCGCGCTGGGCCTCGCGTCGGTCGTCTCGACCGGCAACCTGATCCCGCACAGCCTCTCGGCGATCGACATCGGCGGTCTGTACGACTCCCGGGACGGCAGACTCGCGCTGGTCGAGGTCAACGCCTTCCTCGTGGCGGCCCTGCTGGCCCGCTCGCGCTTCCGGGCCGCCCAGGTGTGGCCGCCGGCCGCGGTGATCGTGGCCGAGGCCCTGCGCGCGCATCCCGGTACCGAGCACAGCCCGCTGGTCGGGTCCGGGCTGACGCTGGTGCACCTGACGTGCGCGTCGCTGTGGGCGGGCGGACTGCTGCACGCGCTGCGCACCCTGCGCCGCTGGCGCGGCCATGCGGCGGGTGCCGCCCTGTTGGGTCTCTACGCGCGCGTGGCGGCCGTTCTGCTGGCCGCCATCACCGCGACCGGCGTGTGGAGTTCCCTGCGGCGCATGCCCGAGGGCACCCTCCTCGACCAGCTGACGACGACGGCCTACGGGCGCACCCTGCTCGCCAAGGTGATCCTGGTGGCCGTCGTCGGCGCGCTCGCCCTGTGGGCCCGCTTCCGACTCAGCCGCGCCACCGACCCGCTCAGCGCGTGCGCGCCCGCGCGGGTGGAACTCGTCGTGCTGGGAGCGGTCGTCGTGGTGTCGGGGCTGCTGACCGCGCTGCCGTTGCCGATTCGCTGGTCGTGACGTTGACGCATTGACCGGATCAACGTGTTGACCGGTCGAGGGCATGCCGGTCAACCGTTGGTGACCAGCACCTTGAGCGCGGGCGCTCGTCGATGAAGCCGATGGTGCCGAAGCGGCGGGCGACGTCCGTGCGGACCTGGTGCCGGCGGTGCGCTAGGGGGTGGCGGAGCGCACTTCTCCGTACGTCGTCCCCGGAGCCGCTCGCTCACCGAGGGTGCCGCGGACCAGCAGGAACTGCGCCGACGCGTAGGTCAGCATGATCCACAGGTCGGGGCGCGGCGGCTGGGGCCAGCCTGCGACGCCGGTCGCGATGAGGGTGTCGGAGAGCATGAACAGCGCCCCGCCGGCCGCGGCGAGGGGGCCGAGACGGACGGCCGCGGTGTACGCCATGGCCGTGAGCAGGGTGCTGTAGCAGACTACGGGGACGCGCAGGTCCGCCGGGAGGCCGGGCCACAGGAGGGCGACGGTGGCGGTGAGGGCGACGGCGTAGGCGGGCGCGAGGAGGGCGGCACGCGCGCGGGGCGGGCCGTGCCGCCGGAAGAGGGCGAGGTAGCAGACGTGCCCGGCGGCGAAGCAGGCCATGCCCGCGAGGAAGGCCCCCCGCGCGTCGGAGAGCAGCAGCGTGTCGCCGCCCCAGCCGCAGAACAGGGCCGCGACCACCAGGAGGCCCGGGGCGCCGCACGAGGCGGCCCACGCGGCCAGCAACGGCATCAGCAGGGGCTTGGCGACGGTGTGCCCGGGGTCGCAGCCGGCCGCCAGGCAGACCAGGTCGACGGCGCTGGCCGCCGCGAACGCCCCGAGCAGGACGCGGGAGCGGGTCACGCGGCCACGGTCTCCCCGGCCGGCTCCGGCGCGGGCGCGGGCTGCCACCCGGGCCCCCGGAAGACCCGCCCGGCCCGCTCACGCCAGCTCCCGGCCGCCTTCAGGTCCCTGGCGATGGCCACGTACTCGTGGGTCGCCACCTTGATCGGGTTGTACGTGTTGATGTTCTTGGTCAACCCGTAGACGGGCCGTTCCACCTCGGGCACCCAGGAGCCGAAGATCCGGTCCCAGACGATGAGGATGCCGCCGAAGTTGCGGTCCAGGTAGCCGCCCTGGGAGGCGTGGTGGACGCGGTGGTGGGACGGCGTGTTGAGGACGAACTCGAACCAGCGCGGCATCTTGTCGATGCGTTCGGTGTGGATCCAGAACTGGTAGACGAGGTTCGCCGAGGAGCAGAAGGCGAGGGCGGCCGGGTGCACGCCGGCGGCGACGAGGGGGACGTAGAACGGCCAGACCGTCAGGGATGTCCAGGGCTGGCGCAGCGCGGTGGTGAGGTTGAACTTCCGGCTGGAGTGGTGGACGACGTGACAGGCCCACAGGATGCGGATGACGTGGTGGCCGCGGTGGGACCAGTAGTAGAAGAAGTCCTGCGCGAGCAGCATCAGGGGGACGGTCCACCACAGGACGGGCACGCGCAGGGGCGTCAGTTCGTAGATCGCCGTGTAGACGGCGACGATCGGGATCTTCCACAGGAAGTCGAAGACGAGGCTGCCCAGGCCCATGCCGACGCTCGTCGCCGCGTCCTTCGCCTCGTATCCCGCGTCGTCCTCGTCGGGATGGACGCGCACGCTGATCATCTCGACCACGGTGAGCAGCACGAAGGCGGGTATCGACCACAGCACGACATCGGGCAGGTTCGGCATGGGGGCACCGTAGAACCGCCGGTGAGCGGCGGCTAGACGTTGTTACTGACAAGTATTACCAACGGTACGCGCTTGCTTCTTGGCGATCTCCGCCAATCCCCGCCAATCCCCGCCGGTCTCTGCCAATCCCCGGTCTACACACCGGCGGCCCCGAGCAGTGCCCCGGCCGCGTAGGTCACCCCCATCGCCAGCGCCCCGCCCGCCACGTTGCGCACCACCGCGCGGCCCGGTTTCGCCGCGCCCAGACGGGCGCTGGTCCAGCCGGTGACGACGAGGGCGGCGAGGACCGAGACGACCGTGATCCACACGCGCCAGCCGGCCGGCGGCAGGACGATGGCGAGGAGCGGCAGCAAAGCGCCCACGGTGAACGCCAGGAAGCTCGCCCAGGCCGCGTGCCAGGGGTTCGTCAGCTCGTCGGGGTCGATACCGAGCTCCACGCGCGCGTGCGCCCGCAGGGCGTCGCGTTCCGTGAGCTGCTCGGCGGCCTCCCGGGCCACCTCACGGGAGAGGCCGCGGTCGGCCAGCAGGGTCGTCAGCTCCTCCAGCTCGGCCTCCGGCTGCTCGCGCAACTCCCGCCGCTCCATGGCGAGGGCGGCCATCTCGGAGTCCCGTTGGGTGGACACCGACACGTACTCCCCGGCGGCCATGGACATCGACCCGGCGAGCAGTCCCGCGAGGCCGGCCGTGAGCAGTGCCGCCCGGTCGTCCGTCGCGCCGGCCACGCCCACGACCAGACCGGCGGTGGAGACGATGCCGTCGTTCGCGCCGAGGACGGCCGCGCGCAGCCAGTTGAGCCGCTGCCCCAGTGCGCCGCCGTGGGCCTCGTCGTGCGTTGGTTCCGTCACACCGGGAGGATGCCACCCCCGGCGTCACCACACGCGTACCGACGCTCCTCGCGCGAACACCGGGCTCGTCGCCCCGGCGGGCGGCTCGGCGAGCGGCTCGGCCAGTTCCTCGACCGTCGGGCCGACCTTCGCGGCGATGGGGTCCAGCACGGCCAGGTCGAAGCCGTAGACGCGGGCCGCGTTGCCCCCGACCATCGCCGCGACCTCGGCGCGCGGCACGCGCGCGTAGGCGTGGCGCAGGCCCTCGCGGGAGTACGGGTAGGTGCCCTCGTCGTGCGGGTAGTCGCTGCCCCACATGATCTTGTCGAGGCCGATGCGGTCCCGCAGCGGGACCTCGTGGGGGCGCATGAAGCTGGCGCCGACGAAGCAGTTGTCGCGCCACACCTCGGAGGGCGCCTTGCCCATGCGGGCGGCGAGGCCGGCGCCGAACTTGGACTCGGCGGTGGACGCCTTGGTCGCGGCGGCCACCAGGCGGCCGTGGTAGTAGTCCAGCATGTCGAGCACCCCGGGGATCCAGCCGGAGCCCTGCTCGGTCAGGACCAGCCTGAGCCCGGGGTGGCGGCGGAAGGCGCCGCCGAAGACCAGGTGCCACAGGGCCCGGTGGGAGAACCAGGTCGTCTCGACCATGAACACCGCGCGGGCGGCCGGTTCGTCGCCCAGCGGGGGCGAGGCCGAGCCGGCGTGGTGGTTGACGGGCACGCCCAGCTCCTCGCAGACGGCCCAGATGGGGTCGTACGCCTGCGAGTAGAGCTCCGGCAGACCCGAGCCCGGCGGAGTGCCGGGCAGCAGCAGTCCGCCCGTCAGGCCGGCCCCGACCGCCCACCTGATCTCCTTGACGGCCTCCTCGACGTCGTTGAGGAGGATCTGGAAGACGCCGGCGCGCCGGCCCGGTGCGGCGGCGCAGAAGTCGGCCAGCCAGCGGTTGTGGGCGCGCAGGCCCGCCCAGCGGCGTTCGAACTCCGCGGCGGTGGGCGCGGGGGCCATCAGGGAGCCGGAGGGGAAGAACGGCGGGATGGTGTTGGGGAAGACCACCTCCGCGACGATGCCGTCCTCCTCCAGCTCCGCCAGGCGGCGTTCGGAGTTCCAGTTCTTGTCGGCGGTGTCGGCGACCAGGTCCTCGTAGGGGTTGACGTACGTGGCCGCCCAGGCGTCGAAGTCGTCGTGGTGGCGCCTGTCCAGGTACGGCTTGTAGTCGAGCAGATCGGCCCCGGCGTGGCAGTCGGCGGAGATGACGGTGTACCGGTCGGTCACGGCGTCACCCCCAGCGCCGGGAAGTCGTGGCCGGTCAGCCAGTGCCGGCCCACCTCGCGCGAGCGGGCCCAGGAGGCCTCCACGGCCGCCTGGTCGGCGGACTGGCCGAGGTCGGCCGGGGTGGGGCCGATGCGGCGGGCCAGCGGGGTCAGCCCGGCGACGTCGAAGCCGAAGACCTCCGCCGCGGCCAGGCCCAGCATGCGGCGGGTCTCGGCGACCGGGATGTCGTGGAAGGTGCGGCGCAGCCACGCGCGCGTGTCGGGCCAGGTGCCCTCGGGGTGCGGGAAGTCGCTGCCCCACAGGATGTTGTCGACGCCGATCTCGTAGCGCTGGGCGAGTTCGCGGCGCTTGGTGTTGGTCGCGCAGACGAAGACCTGCCGGTCGAGGTACTCGCTGGGCGGGCGCTTCAGCTCCTCGAAGGGCGACAGCTTCTTGCCGCCGTGCGCGCCGAGGTAGAGGCGGTCCATGAACCACAGCAGGTTGGGCAGCCACCAGCAGCCCGACTCCGCGACGCCGAAGCGCAGTCCCGGGTGGCGTTCGAAGACGCCGGACCACAGCAGGAACCACAGGGGGCGGGCGGGCCACCAGGTCACCTCGCTGACGTAGATGCCGAGATGGTCGCCGTACTCGTGGCGCGGGGCCGCCCCGGAGTGGGTGAGCACGGGCATCGCGCACTCGGCCGCCGCCGCCCACACCGGGTCGTAACGGCGGTCGTGGTAGGGCTCCTTGTCGACCCACATGGAGGGGATCATCAGGGCGCCGAGGCCGGACTCCCTGGCGCGGTGGACCTCGGCGACGACCCGGTCCGGCTCCGCCGTGAGCGGCAGCAGGGCGACTCCGCAGTGCCGTTCGGGATGCTCGGAGACGAAGTCCGCCAGCCAGCGGTTGTGGGCCTGCGCGCCCGCCATGCCCAGCTCGGGGTCCTGGTCGCCGGAGAGGCCGAGGCCCACCCCGAAGGGCGCGGCGGTGCGGCTGTCGACCGCGTCGGCGTCGGGGAAGACCACCTCGGCCGCCACCCCGTCGCCGTCGAGCTCCTTCAGCCGCTGCGCCGTCTCCCAACCGCCGCGCAGGCCCTCCTCGTTGTCCTCGAACCACTTGGCCGCGAACGCCTCGTTGCGGATGCCGAGCCGGTTCATCTCCTCGCGGCGCCGGTCGCGCCCGGCGAGGAACTCGTCGAAGTCCCGGTGGAACCGGGCCTCCAGGTAGGGCCGGTACTCCTCGGTGGGCAGCCCGGCGTGGCAGTCGGACGAGATGATCAGGTACGGGTCCTGGTCGGTCACGTCGGCCCCCTCAGTCCAGGATGAAGCTCTCTAGGTACGACGGGTTCGAGCGCTCCAGCATCGAGCGCGCCCGCGCCCGGATCTGCGCGTCGCTGTGCTCGCTCTCGGGCAGCATCCAGAAGCGGTCCGCGCGGATGCCGGCCACGACGAGGTCCGCGACCTCCTCCACGGGCGTGAAGCGCACCTCGCGCCCGGCCTCCCGCATCGCGGCCTCCCACTGGTCGAGGCTGCGGTACGGCGTCCGGCGCGGCCGTTCCTTGGCGTACCGGGCGGGCCGGTTGCGGTGCGACTCCCACAGGCCGGTGCGGAGCATGTGCGGGCCGGGGAAGAGCACCGACGCGCCCACGCGCGCGTGCTCGGCCTTCAGATGGGCGTACAGGGACTCGGTCAGCGTGACGACGGCCGCCTTGGTGACGGCGTACACGGAGGCGGTGGGCAGCGGGGCGATGCCGCCGTCACCGGAGGATGTATTGACCACATGACCGGGTTGACCCGACTTGATCATCCTCGGGACGAACGCCTGGACGCCATGGAAGACGCCCCACACGTTGACGGCGAACGCCCACTTCCAGTCGTTCGGTTCGTGCTCCCACATCCGCCCCTCGGCCCCCGAGCCCACCCCGGCGTTGTTGCACAGCACATGCACGGCCCCGTAGGTGTCGTACGCCGACTCCGCGAGGTCGAACACCTGCCGGCGCTCGCCGACGTCGACCACGCGCGCGTGCACGTCGGCGCCCTCGCCGCGCAGGAGTCCGGCCGCCTTGTCGAGCGCGCCCTCCTCCACGTCGGCGAGGACCACCTTCAGCCCCTCGGCCGCGAACCGCCGTGCCATCGCCAGGCCGATCCCGCTCGCGGCACCGGTGACGACGGCGACCTGGCCTTCCTGAAGCTCCATCAGACGCCCCCCTCGGGGGGCGCGTCGAGGACGTGCAGCGGATCGTCGTAGCGCTGGTGCGCGTACGGCAACAGCGCCTGCGCGCCGACCCGTTCGACGACCCGGCCGCGCTGGTCGCTGGTCTTCTCGCCGAGGGTGATGTCGACGAGCCGCAGGACGGGCAGGTCGGCCACGGGGTCGTACGCCGACTCGCGCAGGACGACCTCCCCGGTGACCCGCTCCAGCCGGCGCACCTTCTCCTCGCGCAGGCAGTGCACGAGCACCGGGTCTCCGTCGAAGCCCGAACCGTCCACGGCGGGCAGGAACTTGAAGTAGAAGTCGGTCTTCCGGCTCGGTTCCGGCGGCGCCAGCTCCCCGGCGACCGTGCCGCGCACCTCGACGAAGGCGATGCCGTGCCGGGCCATCGACGCCCGGACGACGGGCCCGTCCCGTTCCACCGTCACCTCGCCGAGCTTCTTGGGCTCCCCGAAGACCTCACGGCCGCCGACGAGGGCCCGCTCGTGGGTCATCGGCATGACGAGCGGGTACCAGCCGTCGACGTCGTCGTGCCGGGCGGCGACCGCGAACGAGCCCGCGCCCAGCGGGTATCCGGGCAGGTCGACCCTGCTGATGTTGACGCGGGCCAGCGGCCGGTCGGCCGGTTTCAGCGGTGGCGGCAGGACGGCGGCGACCGCGTCCGGGTCGGTCTCCCACAGGGCCACCACGCCCGTCGACCAGATGTCGGGAAGTCTGGAGCCCGCCGTGCGCGCTGCGGCGAGTTCCGCCTCGGTCCGTGCGCCGTACCGTACGCGTGCCATCCGTCGTACCGCCCCTCATAGGCCGTCAAGCGCCGGGCGGGGAGCACGGTTGCACCAGGTGCGCAAAAGGTCCATAGCCGCGCGCCCGGACATTCCGTACGCGGGGCACCTGTTGGCGGGGAGTGTCAGTGGCGGCCCGTATCCTCAGGGACCATGCTCGAAGACCGTACGACCGCAGCGTCCTCCGCCACGGCGTGGCCGGCCGCGTATCCGCAGGGATACGCGGTCGTTGACGTGGAGACCACCGGCCTGGCCCGGGACGACCGGATCATCTCCGCGGCCGTCTACCGGCTGGACGCGCGCGGCGAGGTCGAGGACCACTGGTACACGCTGGTCAACCCGGAGCGCGATCCGGGGCCGGTGTGGATCCACGGTCTGACGAGCGAGACGCTCCAGGCCGCTCCCCTCTTCACGGACATCGCCGAGGAGTTCGCGTCCCGGCTTCAGGGGCGGGTGCTCGTCGCGCACAACGCGGTCTTCGACTGGCAGATGATCGCCCGGGAGTACGCGCGCGCGGGGCGCGAGGCGCCGGTGCGTCAGCGGCTGTGCACCATCGTGCTGGCCAAGGAGCTGGGCCTGCCGCTGCCCAACCACAAGCTGGAGTCGCTCGCCGCGCACTTCGGGGTCGTCCAGCGGCGGGCGCACCACGCGCTCGACGACGCGCGCGTGCTCGCGGAGGCGTTCCGGCCGAGCCTGCGGGCCGCGGCCGCGGGCAGCGTCCGGCTGCCGCTGCAGGAGTGCCGGCCGCTGACGGAGTGGTCGGACCGGCCCGTACCCCGGCAGTCGTCGAGCGGCTACCGGCCGAGCAGTTGGCGGCCCTCGCGCAAGCGGCCCGCGTGCCCGTACCCCAACCCCGGGCGCTACGAAGAGGGCAAACCGCTCAAACAGGGCATGCGGGTCGCCTTCTCGGGGGACACCTCGGTCGACCGCGAACTGCTGGAGGACCGCGCGGTCGAGGCCGGGCTGCACGTGGCCACCAGCCTGTCCCGGCTGACGAGCCTGCTCGTCACGAACGACCCGGACGCGTACACCTCGAAGGTGGTCAAGGCCCGGCAGTACGGGACGCCGATGGTGGACGAGGCGGCGTTCGGGCAGTTGCTGCGCGATGTGGAACCCGCAGACGGGTGATTGCCGCGCGACTCGCCCGCAGCCCACTCGCCCGCGCGGCGGCGACGGCTCACCCTGTGGCGCATGGCGAGATGCGAAGTTTGCGGCAATGACTACGGAATGACCTTCGAGGTGCACGCGCAGGGCGCGGTGCACGTCTTCGACTGCTTCTCCTGTGCCATCCACCGCATGGCACCAATCTGCGAACACTGCCGTGTCCAGATCATCGGCCAGGGCGTCGAGGTCGAGGGCCACTGGTACTGCGGCGCGCACTGCGCCCGCGCGGAGGGCAGGGCGGGCATCGTCGACAAGGTGTGACCCGCCACGGGCCCGCCGCCCACCGGCCACCAACCCGCCACCCGCCTGAACGCACCCCACGACCGAGTTGTACGGTCGTGGGGTGTACCGCTTCCTTCTGTCCCGGCAGTGGGTGATCCTCACCCTGGTCGCCCTGCTCCTGATCCCCACCATGATCAGGCTGGGCATCTGGCAGATGCACCGCTACGAGGAGCGCAGCGCCCGCAACCAGCTGGTCTCCGACGCCCTGCACGCCAAGCCGGTACCCGTGGAGCGGCTCACCTCGCCGGGCCACACCGTCACCACCCACCAGCGGTACCGCACGGTCACCGCGACCGGCACCTTCGACACCGCCCACGAGGAAGTCGTCCGGCGCCGCACCAACTCCGACGACGAGGTCGGCTACCACGTCCTGACCCCCTTCCGGCTCACGGACGGCACGGTCCTGCTGGTCAACCGGGGCTGGATCCCCGCCGACGGCCCCAGCCAGACCGCCTTCCCCAAGATCCCCGCGCCGCCGGCCGGCCAGGTCACCATCGAGGGCCGGCTGATGCCGGACGAGACGACCGCGGCGAGCGGCATCAAGGACCTCAAGGACCTGCCGGACCGCCAGGTCATGCTCATCAACAGCGAGGAGCAGGCGCGCCGGCTCGGCGCCCGGGTGCTCGGCGGCTACGTGCAGCAGACGGCCCCCGACCCCAAGGGCGACACGCCGGAGCAGATCTCCGACCCGGGCAAGGAAGACGCCCCGCTGAACTACGCGTACATGATCCAGTGGTGGCTGTTCGCCGCGGGCGTCCCGGTCGGCTGGTGGGTGCTCGTACGGCGTGAGGTGCGCGACCGCACCGAGGCCGCCGCCAAGGAGCGGGCGGACCGGACGGAACCGGCCTCGGTCTAGCCGGTCACCCGCCCGGCGCACCCCGGGATTGTCGGGCCTCTTCGCCGGGAACCCGCACTTGCGTGCACCCGCGCATCGAGGACTACGCCCTGATCGGCGACGAACAGACCGCCGCACTGGTCGGCAAGGACGGCTCGGTCGACTGGTTGTGCCTGCCGCGCTTCGACTCGGCCGCCTGCTTCGCCCGGCTGCTCGGCGACGAGGACAACGGCCACTGGCGCATCGCCCCCAAGAACGCGCACGGCCCCTGCACCCGGCGCGCCTACCGCCCCGACACCCTCGTCCTGGACACCGAGTGGGAGACCGACGAGGGCGCGGTGCGCGTCACCGACCTGATGCCCCAGCGCGACCGGGCCCCCGACCTGGTACGCGTGGTCGAGGGTCTGCGCGGCGAGGTCACCGTCCGCAGCACGCTGCGCCTGCGCTTCGACTACGGCTCCATCGTGCCGTGGATGCGCCGCTCCAAGGGGCAGCATGTCGCGATCGCCGGGCCGGACTCGGTGTGGCTGCGCACCGAGCCGGCGGTGCACAGCTGGGGCGAGGACTACGGCACGCACGCCGAGTTCACCGTCAAGGAGGGCGAGAAGGTCGCGTTCGTCCTGACCTGGCACCCCTCGCACGAGCCGCGCCCACCGCGCAACGACCCCTTCCGGGCACTGGAGAACAGTGTCGCCGGCTGGCGGTCCTGGGCCGCCGCCTGCCGCTACGACGGTCCGTACCGGGACGCCGTCGTGCGCTCCCTGATCACCCTCAAGGCCCTCACCTACGCGCCGACCGGCGGCATCGTCGCCGCCCCCACCACCTCGCTGCCCGAGGAGATGGGCGGGGTGCGCAACTGGGACTACCGCTACTGCTGGCTGCGGGACGCGACCCTCACCCTGGGCGCGCTGCTGGAGTGCGGCTACCACGAGGAGGCGGAGGACTGGCGGAACTGGCTGCTGCGCGCGGTCGCGGGCGACCCGGCGGACCTGCAGATCATGTACGGCGTGGCGGGCGAGCGACGGCTGCCGGAGGTCGAACTGCCGTGGCTGTCCGGCTTCGCCGGCTCCGCGCCCGTACGCATCGGCAACGACGCCGTCAACCAGCTCCAGCTGGACGTGTACGGGGAGGTCATGGACTCCCTGTCGCTGGCGCGCCGTTCGGGTCTGTCCACCAGGCCGCACATGTGGGCCATCCAGCAGGCCCTGATGGACTGGCTGCGCGACGAGTGGCGGCAGCCGGACGAGGGGCTGTGGGAGGTGCGCGGCGGGCGGCGCCACTTCGTCCACTCCAAGGTGATGGTGTGGGTGGCCGCCGACCGGGCCGTGCGCGCGCTGGAGGAGTACCCGGAGCTGGACGGCGACCTCGACGGCTGGCGCGAGATGCGCGACGAGGTGCACCGCGAGGTGTGCGAGAAGGGCTACGACGCCGAACGGGGCACGTTCACGCAGGCGTACGGCTCCCGCGAACTGGACGCCGCGCTGCTGCTCATCCCGCGCGTGGGATTCCTGCCCGCGGACGATCCGCGGGTGACCGGCACGATCGACGCGATCCGCGAGGAGCTGGGCCACGGCGGCTTCCTGCGCCGCTACAGCACCGACGAGACGACCGTCGACGGGCTGCCCGGCCAGGAGGGGACCTTCCTCGTCTGCTCGTTCTGGCTCGCCGAGGCGCTGCACGCGGCGGGCCGCCGCAAGGAGGCCCGGGAGCTGTTCGAGCGGGTGGTGGGCCTGGCCAACGACGTGGGGCTGCTGTCCGAGGAGTACGACCCCGTCGCGGGCCGTCAGCTCGGCAACTTCCCGCAGGCTTTCAGCCACATCGGACTGGTGAACACCGCCCTCGCCCTGTTCGGGGAGGACGGGGCAGGATAGAGGCCATGGATCTTGGACTGAAGGACCGGGTGTACATCGTCACCGGGGCCACGCGGGGCCTCGGCAACGCCGCCGCGCGCGAGCTCGTCGCCGACGGCGCGAAGGTGGTCGTCACCGGGCGCGACGAGAAGCGGGTCGCCGACGCGGCGGCCGAGCTGGGGCCGAACGCGGCGGGGATCGCCGTGGACAACGCGGACGAGGACGCGCCGGCGCGGCTCATCACGGCGGCGCGGGAACGGTTCGGCCGGTTCGACGGCATCCTCGTCAGCGTCGGCGGGCCGCCGGCCGGGTTCGTCGCGGACAACACGGACGAGCAGTGGCGGGCCGCGTTCGAGTCGGTGTTCCTCGGAGCGGTACGGCTCGCGCGGGCCGCGGCGGCGGAGCTGGAGCCCGGCGGTGTCATCGCCTTCGTGCTGTCGGCGTCGGTGTACGAGCCGATCCCCGCGCTGACCATCTCCAACGGGCTGCGGCCCGGTCTCGCCGGGTTCGCGAAGTCGCTCTCGGACGAGCTGGGGCCGCGCGGCATCCGGGTCGTCGGGCTGCTGCCCTCGCGCATCGACACGGACCGGGTGCGGGAGCTGGACGGCCTGTCGGCCGACCCCGAGGCGACCCGCGCGGCCAACGAGTCCCGCATCCCGCTGCGCAGGTACGGCACGCCGGAGGAGTTCGGGCGGGTGGCGGCGTTCCTGCTGTCGCCGGCCGCCTCCTACCTGACCGGGATCATGCTGCCGGTCGACGGTGGGATGCGGCACGGCTTCTGACCGTCAACTGACCCTTTCCGCACGGTGTTTGGCGGCGCTCAGCCTGACCTCCGCGGGGAGTGCCGCCAGGCCGGCCGAGTCGCGGGCGCGGGCGAGGGACCTGGTGGTGAGGTGCTCCAGGGCCGTCGCCGGGTCCACGTGCGGTTCCAGCCGGAGCGCCACGCGGGTCTCGGGGGCGTTGCGGCGGCCCGTCAGCCGTACGTGGGTGTGCGCCACGCCCTCCGCCTCGGCCGCGTCCGACGCCAGTACGCCCTCCAGGGCCCGGCCCCGCAGCAGGGCGCCCTCGCCGTCGCCGGTGTCGATCAGGACCTCGGTCAGGCGGCGCCGGCGCAGGACGGCCGTCAGCCACCACAGGGCGAGCAGGACGAGGACGGCCAGCACGGCCAGGACCGTCGGCCACCACCAGGCGTCGCCCCGGAAGTGGGTGCGTTCGGAGTCGCTGAGCAGGACGTCGTGCCGGCCGTCGTGGATCCACCAGGACGGCGGCGGCGCGCCGAGGCCCACGGCCAGGACGGAGCCGCCCAGGACGACGAGGACGAGCCCGACGACGCCGGTCAGTACGCGGTTGACGGTCCTGAGCACGGCGCTCACCCCTTCCGTCCGGGACGCTGTACGTGGACCGACAGCGCGGGCGGGTGGGCGAGCCCGAGTCCCGCGATGGCGTCGCTGAGCGTGGCGTCGAGGTCGTCGTGCACGTCGTCCAGGTCGCGGAAGTGCGCGACGGCCCGGACGTCGGCGCGGGCGCGGCCCACCCGCACCCGGACCGACTGGACGCCGGCGATCTCCATCGCGCGGTCGCGCAGCACCAGGGCGGCGGCCTCGCGGTGCAGTCCGGCGCGGACGTCGGGGTGGGTGCGCCGCATGGTCAGCACACCGCGCAGGCCGGGCGTGACGGCGAGGACGACCAGCCACAGGCCGAGGACCACGGCGACGCCGGCACCGACCAGGACCCAGGTGTCGTCGAGTGGCCGCTCGGCGAGCTGCCGGGCGAGGTCGCGGCGCCAGCGCAGGGCGGGCCGGTGGGCGCGGACGGCGGCGATGTCGTAGAGGAAGGCGCCCGCGAGGACGAGCAGGAGGAGCGCCGTGATGGCCGCGGGGACGCGGCGCGCCGACCAGAAGCGCCCCGCGCCGCCTTCGACGACGGGCGGTGGTGGTGGCGGTGGACCGTACGCCGCCTCCGTGCCGGTGTCCTTCTCCAGGACCGGCAGTCGCTGTGTGGTGCTCTCCGAGCCCTGGGGCTCGCTCATCGCGTCCTCCCCTGTGCCGCGCCGTGCGCCGGTGCCAGGTGCAGCCGTTCCACGACGACGGCGACCTCCGGCACCTCCATTCCCACCAACGCGCGTACCCGCTCCGCGACATGCCGACGCACCTCGGCGCAACGCGCGCCGATGGCGCAGGGGTAGTCGAGGTCGAGATGGAGGCGGAGGTGGGCGGAGTCGTGCCGGACGACGACGGTGGCGTGCGGCGGCGCGGCCTGTTCGGGGAGTTCGCCGAGCGCTTCGCGGGCGGCCCGCGCGGCGATCTTCGCCACGACCCGGTCGGCGATCCGGGTGGCCCCGCGCTCGCCGGGCGCGACGACCACCCGGGGTCTGCGCAGTTCGCCGGCGCCCGCGCTCACGCTCACGTTCGTCACCGCCGCCGGTCGTCACGTGTGCGGAAGAAGTCGCCGATCTCCAGGTCCCCCTCCAGGAAACGACCGACGACGAAGCCGATGGCGCCCAGCGCCGCCACCAGCAGGAAGGCCCCGAAACCGCCGAAGTATCCGGCGAACCCCAGCGCCATTCCGGCGATCATGCCGACCACGGCCGTGCTCATGGTGCCCTCCTCCGCTCGCCGGTCCCGGCCCTACTGGATCCGGGGCTCCGGCTCCTCGTCCTCTTCCTCGGGCAGTTTCACATCACTCACCGCGATGTTGACCTCGACGACTTCGAGGCCGGTCATGCGTTCCACCGCCGCGATGACGTTCTCGCGCACCGCCTTGGCGACGTCGGAGATCGACACGCCGTAGTCGACGACGATCTCCAGGTCGAGGGCGGTCTGCACCTCGCCGACCTCGGCCTTCACACCGCGGGTGACGGACTTCGAGCCGCCGGGGACGCGGTCGCGCACGGCGCCGAAGGTGCGGCTGAGGCCGCTGCCCATGGCGTGCACGCCGAGGACGTCCCGGGCGGCGAGGCCGGCGATCTTCTCCACCACGCCGTCGGCGATCGTCGTCCGCCCCCGGGTGGCGGGGTCGCCGCCGCCGCGCCGGGTCGCCTGTGCCTTGCGGGTCGCGGGGGTCTCGGGCACCTCCTGCTCGCCCGCGGGGGTCCGTGTCCGGTTCTGCTCCGTCATGTCGGTCATCGCCGTACGTCCCTTCGGATCGACGTCCTGTGACCACCGTAAGTGGGGTTGCCGCGCTGTGCCCCGGGGATGCGGCAGGCTGGAGGAATGACGGCGGAGCGATGGGCGTATGCGGTGCGGCATCAGCTGGGCCTGGGGAGACTTCTGCCCCTGGGCGGGGCGCGCGACGGGGCGTGGATCTCCGAGGAGGCGGTCGGGGCGGTGCTGCGGCGGGCGGCCGCGGAGCTGCGCGGGGTGCGGCTGGAGGGGGTGCGGATCGCGCTCGCCGATCCGGCGGAGGCGCGGGAGGCGGTCGTACCGGCACCGCCGAGCGCGTTGCCGCCGGGGGCGCTGCGGGTGACGGCGGACTTCGCGGCCACGGCGGCCGAACCGCTGCCGGTGGCGGCGGACCGGTTGCGCACGGCTCTGTCGGCGGCCACCGAGTGGCTCGGGCTGGCGGTGACGGAGGTGGACCTGCGGGTCGTGGCCCTGCTGGACGAGGAGCCGGAGCTCGCGCCGGCCCCGGTTCCACGCCCACCGGAGGGCCCGCCGCCTGCCGGCCCGGACGAGGAACGCGCGACGGCGGCCGTCCTGGCCGTGCCGGGGGTGACGGGGCTGACCGGGGGCCTCGGACGCGCGGTGCACATCGAGGACCGGGCGACGGACGCCGGCCTGCCCCGCCGCCACGTCCGCGTGGAACTGACGACCGACGCGGACCACCGGACCGTGGAGGTGACCCGACGAGTCCGCGAAGCGGTCGCGTCAGCCCTGCCGGACGGACCGACGGTGGCGGTACTGGTGACGGCGGTGGACTGAGCGCCACACCCGCCGACGGGACGAGACAGCCGAGGCCGACGGACGCCTGCGGCGCACAGGCCACCAGGCCGACCGCCGACCGGACGAGACGGGCGGGGCCGACGGACGCCTGCGGCGCACAGGCCACCAGGCCGACCGCCGGCCGGACGAGACAGGTGGGGCCGACCACGACGTACGCCCGCAGCGCGGCAGCGGGAGCCGAACGCCGCAGCCGATCGCCGACCGGACGAAACGGCCGCAACCGACCACCGAGGGACACCCGCGGCGCGCCAGCGGGGACCGAGTACCGCAGCCGACCACCGGCCCGGCACCCGTGGCGCGGCGGCGGGCTTGACACGGGAGCCGCCGCCGGACGGGACAGGCGGGGCCGACCACCGACGGACGCCCACAGCGCAGCAGCGAGGGGTTGGGCACCATAGCCGACCGGGCTCCTGCGGCGCGGCGGCGGGCCGAGTGTCGGCCGGAGGAGGTGGCCGGGGGCGACCATCGACGGACGTCCGCGTGGCGGCGGCGGGCTGGACACCGGAGCCGCCGCCGCCGGACGGGACAGGCGGGGCCGACCACCGACGGACGCCCACAGCGCAGCAGCGATGGGCTGGGCACCGCAGCCGACCGGACTCCTGCGGCGCGGCAGCGGGGCCGAGCGCCGCAGCCGACCGCCGGCCGGAGGAGACGGCCGGAGCCGACCATCGACGGACGCCCGCGTGGCGGCGGCGGGCTGGACACCGGAGCCGCCGCCGGACGGGACAGGCGGGGCCGACCACCAACGGACGCCCGCGGCGCAGCAGCGAGGGGCTGGACACCGGAGCCGCCGTCGGCGGACGGGACGGGCGGGGCCGACCACCGACGGACGCCCGCGGCGCAGCAGCGAGGGGCTGGGCACCGTAGCCGACCGGGCTCCTGCGGCGCGGCGGCGGGGCCGCGTGTCGGCCGGAGGAGGTGGCCGGGGGCGACCATCGACGGACGTCCGCGGCCTGGGGGCGGTGGGCTGGGCACCGGAGTCGGCTGCCGGCCGGACGGGTCGGGTGGGCGGAGCCGCAGTGCTGGCCGGGTGTCCGTGGCGTGGTGTCGGGTAGCCGACGGGGGCGTCGGCGGGTGGTGGGTTCGGGGTCGGCTTACTCGCCCAGGCCCGCGAGGTCGCGTAGGCGGCGGGACTGGGAGGCGCGTTCGGCGGCGCGCTGGTCGTCGTAGGAGCGGGACGTGGCGCCGCGCAGGAGGGCCTTGGTCTCGATCACGGCGTCGCGGGGGGCGGCCAGCAGAGCCGCGGCGAGGTCGTGGACGGCGGCGTCGAGCTGCTCCGCGGGCACGGCGAGGTTCGCCAGGCCGGTGCTCACGGCCTCCTCGGCCGTCACGAAGCGGCCCGTCGCGCAGATCTCCAGCGCGCGGGCGTAGCCGACCAGGCTGACCAGGGGATGCGTGCCGGTC
Source organism: Streptomyces sp. 7R007 (assembly GCF_054850255.1). Classification (NCBI taxonomy): domain Bacteria; kingdom Bacillati; phylum Actinomycetota; class Actinomycetes; order Kitasatosporales; family Streptomycetaceae; genus Streptomyces; species Streptomyces sp. 7R007. The sequence continues at coordinate 55,219 of NZ_JBTWMV010000004.1, forward strand.
AGGTCCGGGACCAGGCCGAGGCTGGTCTCGCGCATGGCGAACTGCACGTCGTCGGCGACGACGCGCAGGTCACAGGCGAGCGCGAGCTGGAAGCCCGCGCCGATGGCATGCCCCTGGACGGCGGCGACGGACACGATGTCGCTGCGCCGCCACCAGGTGAACGCCTCCTGGAACTCGGCGATCTTCGCGTCGAGTTCGCCGTCGCTGCTGCGCGCGAGGTCGATGAAGGTCGGCTCCCCCTCGATTCCCTCGGGGGTGAACATCCGCCGGTCGAGGCCGGCCGAGAAGGACTGGCCCTCACCGCGCAGCACGACGACCCGGACCGACCCCGGCAGCAGCCGACCGGCCTCGGTGAGCGCACGCCACATCGCGGGGCTCTGCGCGTTGCGCTTGGCGGGGTTGGTCAGCGTCACCGTGGCGATCGCGTCGTCGACGGCGAGCCGTACGCCGTCCTTGTCGAGAACCGGACCGAGGTCCTTCGCGGGCGAAGCCATGGGGCGCCTCCGATGAGTGCGGTCAGCAGAGCAAGCTGCAAGCTAAGTGACTGCACAGTAACCACCCGGCCGGTCAGCCGACCGACCGGGTGGCCACCATCGAAGCCGATGGGCCGCCCGGATCAGGACGAGGCGGCCTTCTTGCCCCGGGTCGCACCGCCACGCCCACGAAGCGTGACGCCCGACTCGCTGAGCATCCGGTGGACGAAGCCATACGAGCGGCCGGTCTCCTCGGCCAGTGCCCGGATGCTCGCACCGGAGTCGTACTTTTTCTTCAGGTCTGCCGCGAGCTTGTCGCGCGCGGCGCCGGTCACCCGGCTGCCCTTCTTCAGAGTCTCGGCCACCCGTGCCTCCTCATGGGAAGTGCGCTCTGGTCTCCTCATGATCACCCCTCCGAGCCGTCATGGCCACCCATTCGGCAAGGTCCGTGAGACAGGGTTTTGACGACAGGAGCACATCCCCACATGCGGAATCTGTGATTCCGCAGAGTCCTGTTCGTTGGGCCGAACGGGTTCTTCCGAGAAGTGCCAGGTCAGCGACGCGGCGCGGCCGAGCCCTTGTCGATAAAGGGCTCGGCCGCGAAATCGATGTAGGACACACCTCGGTACGAGGAGATCTCACACAGATGGTGGATCACCGCTAGGCCGAATGATCCATACGCCGTTGATCACGCATTCGATCACGCGAGGGCGACGAGGTCCGCGTAGTCGGAACCCCACAGATCCTCGACGCCGTCCGGCAGCAGGATGATGCGCTCCGGCTGGAGCGCCTCGACCGCGCCCTCGTCGTGCGTGACCAGCACGACCGCGCCCTTGTAGGTGCGCAGCGCGCCGAGGATCTCCTCGCGGCTGGCCGGGTCGAGGTTGTTGGTGGGCTCGTCGAGCAGGAGGACGTTCGCGGAGGAGACGACCAGGGTGGCCAGGGCGAGCCGGGTCTTCTCACCGCCGGAGAGCACGCCGGCCGGCTTGTCGACGTCGTCGCCGGAGAACAGGAACGACCCCAGCACCTTGCGGACCTCGACCAGGTCCATGTCGGGGGCGGCCGAGCGCATGTTCTCCAGAACCGTGCGGTCGGCGTCGAGGGTCTCGTGCTCCTGCGCGTAGTAGCCGAGCTTGAGGCCGTGACCGGGGACGACCGCGCCGGTGTCGGGCTGCTCGACGCCCGCGAGGAGCCGCAGCAGGGTGGTCTTTCCCGCGCCGTTGAGACCGAGGATGACGACCCGGGAGCCCTTGTCGATGGCCAGGTCGACGTCGGTGAAGATCTCCAGGGAGCCGTACGACTTCGACAGGCCCTCGGCCATCAGCGGGGTCTTGCCGCAGGGCGCGGGCTCCGGGAAGCGTAGCTTGGCGACCTTGTCGGACTGCCGGACCGCCTCCAGACCGGCCAGCAGCTTGTCGGCACGCCGGGCCATGTTCTGCGCGGCGACCGTCTTGGTGGCCTTGGCGCGCATCTTGTCGGCCTGCGAGTGCAGCGCGGCGGCCTTCTTCTCGGCGTTGGCGCGCTCGCGCTTGCGGCGCTTCTCGTCGGCCTCGCGCTGCTGCTGGTACAGCTTCCAGCCCATGTTGTAGATGTCGATCTGGGCGCGGTTGGCGTCCAGGTAGAACACCTTGTTGACGACCGTCTCGACCAGGTCGACGTCGTGGGAGATGACGATGAAGCCGCCGCGGTAGGTCTTGAGGTAGTCCCGCAGCCAGATGATCGAGTCGGCGTCGAGGTGGTTGGTCGGCTCGTCGAGCAGGAGCGTGTCCGCGTCGGAGAAGAGGATGCGGGCGAGCTCGATACGGCGGCGCTGACCGCCGGAGAGCGTGTGCAGGGGCTGGCCGAGGACCCGGTCGGGCAGGTTGAGCGCGGCGGCGATGGTGGCGGCCTCGGCCTCGGCGGCGTACCCGCCCTTCGTCAGGAACTCGGTCTCCTGGCGCTCGTACTGCTTGAGGGCCTTCTCGCGCGTCGCGCCCTGGCCGTTGGCGATGCGCTGCTCGTTCTCCCGCATCTTGCGCAGCAACACGTCCAGGCCGCGCGCGGAGAGGATGCGGTCGCGGGCGAGGACGTCGAGGTCGCCGGTGCGCGGGTCCTGCGGGAGGTAGCCGACCTCGCCGGAGCGCGTGATGGTGCCGGCGGCGGGGATGCCCTCGCCGGCCAGGCACTTGGTGAGGGTCGTCTTGCCCGCGCCGTTGCGGCCGACCAGGCCGATGCGGTCGCCCTTGGCGACCCGGAAGGTGGCGGACTCGATGAGGACTCGGGCGCCGGCGCGCAGCTCGATACCGGAGGCGGAGATCACGGACATGCTCCAGGGCGGACAGAGGGTTGACGGGTGGGCGGCTGAGGACGTTCCCGCCGTCTAATGCGCGAGGAGAATGGCCATGGGAGAAGTCTAACGGGGGCGCGCAAGCGGTTTTTCCGTGCGTCACAAGGGAGTGATCGGCATGGCAGGCATGGGCGGCGGACGTCCGAGCATCTACCCGACGCTGCTGTACGCGGACGCGAAGGCGGCGATCAGGCAGCTCACGGAGGCTTTCGGCTTCACGGAGCTGTCGCTGTACGAGGGCGAGGACGGCTCGGTGCTGCACGCCGAGCTGGTGCAGGGCAACGGCGCGGTGATGATCGGCTCCAAGGGCCGCGGCGGGGTCTTCGACGCGGCGATGAAGGACGCGGGCACCACCGGGGTGTACGTCGTGGTGGACGACGTCGACGCACACCACCGGCAGGCCGTGGAGCACGGCGCGGAGATCCTGATGCCCCCGACGGACCAGGAGTACGGCTCACGGGACTACATGGCCCGTGACGTCGAGGGCAACGTCTGGAGCTTCGGTACGTACGCACCCGAGCTGGGCGGCTGACGCCCCGGGGCCCTATCCCCCGGTGTGCACCTGGAAGGCGGCCCGGCGTACGGCCTTGGCGAGGGCGGGGTCGGGGTGGGCCGCGGCGAGGGCGACCAGGACCTGCACGGTGCGCGGGTGACCGACGGCGCGGACCTCGTCGAGCAGGGCGGGCACGGTCGGCTGCAGGGCCGACTCCAGGTGCCGTACCAGCATCGGGGCCTCGCCGTGGTCGGCGACGGCGGCGGCGGTGTCGACCCACAGCCAGGTGGCCTCTTCCCGGGTGAGCACCTCGTGGGCGTCCTCCGGGTCGACGCCGTCGTGCTCGGCCAGCCACAGCAGGGCGTACGGCCGCAGGGTGGGCTCCTCGGCGACCGCGCGCACGTCGGGCTCGGCGGGGGCGCCGACGACGCGCAGCGCCTCGAAGGCGAGGCCGCGCAGCAGGGCGTCGTCGCCGCGGGCGGCGTCCAGCAGCTCGGTGACGGCGCTGCCGACGGGGCGGGCGGCGAGCCAGGCGCGGTACTCGGCGCGGGCCGCGTTGGGGCGCAGCTGGGCGCAGCCGCGCAGCATCTCCTCGGCGGAGCCCTCGATGTTGCCGGCGGGGCTCTGCGCGGCGACGCAGATCTGCTCCAGCTTCACCCACACCGCCCAGCTGCCGAGCGGGGTGAGCGTGGCGTGGCCGTCGCCGTAGGTGAGGGCGCCGACGGAGGCGAGGGCGTGCAGGGCCCAGTCGAGGAGGGGGGCCAGCGACGCGTCCGCGGGCTGCGGCGGCTCGGGCTCGGTGGGCTCCGGCTGCGGTCCGTAGGGGATCTCGCAGCGTTCGGTGCGCAGCTCGGTGACGCGCTGCTCCAGCAGGTCCAGGAGCTGCTCGACGGGGACGGGGCCCGCGGACAGCTGCAGGAAGGAGAGCACCTGGGGCATGGCCGAGACGACCTCGGCGACGGCGGCGGGCTCGTGGTCCGCGGGCTCGGGATAGGCGAGCGACCAGGCGTCGAAGAGGGCGACCCAGCCGCGCAGCACGGCGCTGTCGTCCCGGTCCCAGGCGCGCAGCCGCCAGCCGGGGCGGGCGCTGTCGCCGTGCACCTCGACCAGGCCGGCGAGGCGGGCGGTGTCCCAGTCGGCGCGGACCTGAGCCGGGGTCAGGCCCAGATCCCGTGCCGCCCGTTCGGCGGTGGCCTCGGAGAGGGTGGCCTTGCCGTCGGCGGTCGCGGCGTCGCCGCCGGGGCCGAGGGCGGCGTCGGCCCAGTGCGCCACGCGGGCCGCGGCGGCCAGGCCGGAGCGTGCCATTCTGGCCAGCTCCGCGGGGGCGGGCGTGCCCTCCGGCGGGCGGGGTGCGGCGCGGCGTGGGCGCCGCTGGTTCACGGCTGTGGGGGCGGCGGCCAGGGGTCGCGGGCGGACGAGTCGAAGCCTGGAGTCGCGCGGGATACGGGACGTCACGGGTGCAGTCTTCCGGTTGACGGTCGGAAAACCCAAACGGAATGTCACGGCGGGCGACGGGGATGGCCAATGCCGGGCCCGAGCGAGCCGCTCGGAGCCGGGATCAGGCCAGCGGTTGGACGTTAAACGGAATCGTGGCGGCGGGCGTGCGAGTGGGCGCCGTCGGGTCACATCAGCGGGGTCAGGAAGCGGCGCAACGCTTCTTCGTACGCCTTCGGGTCGGCGTTCCACATCGCCGAGTGCGGGGCCTGGCGGACGGTGTGGAGGGCGACCAGGCGGGGGTGGGCGTCGGCCAGGCGACGGGAGTGCTCCCAGGGGGCCAGGCGGTCGTCGGGGCCGTGGAAGACCAGGGTGGGCACGGTGAGCCGCGGGACCTCGGCGCCGTCGTCCTCCAGTCCGGTGCGTCCCTGGGCCGCGCGGACCGCGAGCGGCAGCAGGGGGCCGGGGGTGCGGCGGGCGGAGGCGAGGGCGCGCAGGGTCGTCGCCCAGCTCAGGACCGGGGAGTCCAGGACGAGTCCGGAGACGCGCTCGCGCAGTCCGGAGTGCGCGGCGGCGCGCAGCGCCATGGTGGCGCCGGTGGACCAGCCGTGCAGGACGACCTGCCGGGCGCCGTAGCGCACGGCGTAGCGGATGGCCGCGTCCAGGTCGCGCCACTCGGTCGCGCCGAGGTGGCCCAGGCCGTCCCGGGGGCGGGGGGCGCCGAGGTCGCCGCGGTAGGCGAGGGAGAGCACCGGGAAGCGCTGGTCGTGCAGGAACCGCATGACGTTCATGGGGAGTTCCCGGGTGGTGCCCAGGCCGTGCACGGCGATGATCCAGGTGTCGCGGGCGCCGGGGACGAACCAGGCGGGCAGCGCGCCGAGTTCGCCGGGGACGTCGATGTCGGCGTGGTCGAGGCCGAGGGCGTCGCGGGGGTTGCCGACGTGGACGTTCGGGGTGAACCACACCTTGTCGCCCGGTTCCAGGGTGCCGTGCGTGACGCGTTCGAGGCGGCGTACGACGGTGTCGGCGGAGTGGGTCGCCGCGCCGAGGACGGGGCCGACGACGGCGTGGGTGCCGTCGCCGGCGAGGCCGTAGGTGCCCGGGCGCAGGGCGGCCAGGTCGCGGGTGAGGGCGACCTGGCCGGCGGCCGTGGCGTGCACGGTGAGCCGGGGTTCGGTGGGCAGGGGTTTGCCCGGGGGCGCCTTGAGCGCGGCGTCGCTTGCGAAACGACCGGCGGCCACGGAGGCTGCGCCGGCTGCCAGGGCTACGGTGACGGCGGCGGCCGTCGCTTTGACAGTGCGCACCCGTCCAGTGTCCTGTCCGACCCCGACGGCGGCCAGCCGGGGCCCGGGGCGGGGTGACGGTGGTGACGGGGCGGGTGGTTGGCCAGCGCCAGGTGGAGCGGGAGTGCACTGAAGCGAGGGGCGGCGGCGCGAGGGGGTTGGCCAGCGCCGGGCGGCCGGGCGGCCGGGCGAGGAGGCTGTGTCAGCGCCGGGCGCGGGACGGGAGTGCGCGACAGCGAGGAGGCGGCAGCACGGGAGCGCGCGCGGCAGCGCCGGGCGGCGGGGCGAGGGGGTGGCCAGCGCCGGGCGGCGGGGCAAGGGGGGTGGTCAGCGCAGGGCGGCGGAGCGGGAGCGACGAGGCGGCAGCATGGGAGCGCCTGCGGCAGGGCGGGGGCGCGCCGTAGCGCCGGGCGGCAGCACGACCGTGCGTGCCAGCGACGAGTGCGGTGCGCTGCCGTGCAGCAGCACCGGGCAGCAGCACACAGTGCGCGGTGCCGCCGGGCGGCGGGGCGGGAGGGTGTGGCACCGACAGGCCGCAGGGCGGGGCTGGGCAACGACGAGGCGACGGGGCGGGAGTGCGCCGTAGCGCCGGGCGGCAGCACGATCGTGCGTGCCAGCGACGAGTGCGGCGCGCTGCCGTGCAGCAGCACCGGGCAGCAGCACACAGTGCGCGGCGCCGCCGGGCGGCGGGGCGGGAGCGTGTGGCACCGACAGGCCGCAGGGCGGGGTTGGGCAACGACGAGGCGACGGGGCGGGAATGCGCCGTAGCGCCGGGCGGCAGCACGACCGTGCGTGCCAGCGACGAGTGCGGTGCGCTGCCGTGCAGCAGCACCGGGCAGCAGCACACAGTGCGCGGTGCCGCCGGGCGGCGGGGCGGGAGGGTGTGGCACCGACAGGCCCCGGCGCGGGGGTTCGGCAAGCTGCGGGCCCGGACATCGTGGTGGGGTCCCCTCGCGGCGGGGCAGCGGACCGGTGTCCTGCGAACCGGCGGCGCGCGAGCCGGTGTCCAGCGAACAGTGACCTGCGAGCCGGTGTCCAGCGAACCAGTCACCTGCGAGCCGGTGTCCAGCGAACCGGCGGCGAGCGGACCGGTGTGCCGTGAACCGGACGCGGGCAGACCGGTGTGCCGTGAACCGGCGGCGCGCGAACCGGTCCTTCTGTGAACCGATCGCGCGGCGTCCTGGCCTCTGGTCAGCTCCGTTGGCCGTATCCCCGTAGCTTTTCCCCCACCTCCGCCACCTGTTCGGGGGTGAGCAGATGGGGGGTCAGGCCCGGGATCGAGGACGCCGTCAGCCACAGGTGGCACATCCACTCCAGCTGGGCCGTGCGGTCGTAGGCCTGGTCGAGGGAGGTGCCGTAGGCGATCGTGCCGTGGTTCTGCAGGAGGCAGGCGGTGCGGCCGGCGAGGGCCTGGAGCATGTTCTCGGCCAACTCCCGGGTGCCGTATGTCGCATAGGGGGCGACTCGGACAGGGCCCCCGAGAGCCGCGGTCATGTAGTGGATCGTCGGGAGCTCGGCGACGAGCGTCGAGACGGCCGTGGCGCGCACGGCGTGCGTGTGCACGACGGCGCGCGCGTCGGTCGAGCGGTAGACGGCGAGATGCATGGGCAGTTCGCTGGTCGGCACCAGCGCGCCGAGGACCTGCCGGCCGTCGAGGTCGACGCCGGTCACGTCGTCCGGCGTGAGCCGGTCGTACGGCACGCCCGACGGCGTGACCAGCACGGTGTCGCCGACGCGCACGGAGACGTTGCCGGAGGTGCCGACGACCAGCCCGTCCGCCACGGTGCGGCGGGCCGTCGCGACGAGGGACTCCCAGGCGTGCGCCTCCTCCTCGCGCACACCCCTCCCCCACTCCTCCGGCACATACGGCGCACCCTCCCGGCCACCCCGCCCGTCCCCCTGGTCCCGATGCTGTTCAGCCATGCCGCGATCCTGCCAGGGGCCCGTCCGGCGCGCCGCCGGGTCGGGGCACTCTAGGCCGGAACCACCCCCTCCGGAAGGGTACTTACCGGGGCATTTGCCGCGTCGAATCGCCTTGGCCGGAGATCGGCGAGCGCTCAACGATCTTCCAGTAATCTCCGGGTGATTTGTCGCACACGTCGCCATTCCGGGGGAAACATGGCCCGCGACCGCACACCGCCCCACCCGTCTCCGCGCCGCCGCACCGCCCGCCTCGTCGCGGCATCGGCGGCGGCGCTCGTCGTCGCGGCGAGCGCGCTCGCCGGCTCTCCGGCATCGGCCGCGGACCTGCCGAAGGGGCACGACGTCTCCTCACACCAGAAAAACGTCGACTGGTCCGCGGCGAAGGCCAAGGGCGCCACGTTCGTCTACGTCAAGGCGACCGAGTCGACCACCTACCGCAGCCCGTACTTCGCCCGGCAGTACGACGGCGCCCGCGCCGCCGGGATCATCCGCGGCGCGTACCACTTCGCCCGGCCGGACACGTCGTCGGGCCGCGCGCAGGCGGACTTCTTCGTGGGCAACGGCGGCGCCTGGACGGCCGACGGCTGGACGCTGCCGCCCGCGCTCGACATCGAATACAACCCGTACGACGCCAGGCACAAGTGCTACGGCCTGAGCAAGAGCGCCATGGCCGGCTGGATCAGGTCCTTCAGCGACGAGGTGCGGCGCCTGACCGGCCGCCGTCCCGTCCTGTATACGACCACCCACTGGTGGAACGCCTGCACGGGCGGCAGCCGCGCCTTCGCCGCCGACCACGCGCTGTGGATCGCCCGTCACGGCTCGTCGGACGCGGGGGCGCTGCCGGCCGGATGGTCGCTGTGGACCTTCTGGCAGTACGACAACAGCGGCAGCCTGCCGGGTGACCAGAATCTCTTCAACGGCTCCCGGGCCCGGCTGAAGCGGCTGACCCTGGGCCACTGACCCGGCATACACCCCGAGGACCGCCTCAGTTCATCTTCCGTTCACTCAGGTTGCCTACGGTCAACCGACCGATGACTTCGAACGATTGCCTGGGTAAATGGAAAACTTCTCGCTGATCCTCGCGATTGTGGTGGTAACCGCACTCGCGTTCGATTTCACGAACGGTTTCCACGACACCGCCAACGCGATGGCCACCACCATCTCGACCGGTGCCCTCAAGCCCAAGGTCGCGGTGGCCATGTCCGCCGCGCTCAACCTTGTAGGCGCTTTCCTCTCCGTGGAGGTCGCCAACACGATCTCCAAGGGTCTCGTCGATGAGAACGGCATCCGTCCCGAGGTCATCTTCGCCGCCCTGGTCGGCGCGATCCTCTGGAATCTGCTGACCTGGCTGGTGGGACTGCCCTCCAGCTCCTCGCACGCCCTGATGGGCGGCCTGATCGGCGCCACCGTCGCCTCCGCCGGCTTCGGCGCCGTGCACGGCGACGTGCTCGTGACCAAGGTGCTGATCCCCGCGGTCGCCGCCCCGGTCGTCGCCGGCGTCGCCGCGCTAGCCGCCACCAGGCTGTCGTACATCCTCGGCAGGAAGACCGAGGGCAAGGCCGCCGAGAAGGGCTACCGGGCCGGCCAGATCGCCTCCGCGGGCCTGGTCTCGCTGGCGCACGGCACGAACGACGCGCAGAAGACGATGGGCGTCATCACCCTCGCCCTGGTCGCCGGCGGTGTCGTCGCGCCCGACTCCGACCCGCCCACCTGGGTCATCCTCTCCGCGGGCCTGGCCATCGCGCTCGGCACCTACATCGGCGGCTGGCGCATCATCCGCACCATGGGCAAGGGCCTGACCGAGCTGGAGCCGCAGCAGGGCTTCGCCGCCCAGACCAGCGCGGCCACGGCCATCCTGGCCTCCTCCCACCTCGGCTTCTCCCTGTCCACCACGCACGTCGTCTCCGGTTCGGTGATGGGCGCGGGCCTGGGCCGCAAGGGCGGTGTGGTCCGCTGGTCCACCGCGACCCGGATGGCCGTCGCCTGGGTGCTCACGCTCCCGGCCGCCGCCCTGGTCGGCGCGCTCGCCGAGTCGGTCACCGACCTCGGCGACTGGGGCACCGCCCTGGTGGCCGTCTTCCTGGTCGCCGCCAGCGCCGCGATCTGGAAGCTGTCCCGGCGCGAGGTCGTCGACGCGACGAACGTCAACGCGACCGAGGAGCCGGCCGGCGTGGTGACCGCGGCGATCGCCGCGGTGGCCCCGCCGCCCGCGGGCGCGGTGGCCGAGGACCTCACGGCCACCATCCCGGCGCCCGCCGCCACCACGGAGCCGACGGCCCCGCCGGCCGCCGCCGTCTGACCGCCCTCAGCCCCCTTAAGGAAGCATCACCATGAAGATCGACTGGGCAGCCCTGGGCTCCGTCTTCGGCGTCAGCCTCGCGGTCACCGTGGGCCTGGTGGCCCTGTTCACCCTCGGCGTCATGGGCCTCGCCCGCCGCGAGCGGGCCGGCGCCCAGGGCACCTCGGCGGCCCTCGCGGTCACCGGCGCGTACGTCTGCTTCGCGGCCTGCGCGGCGGCGGTGGCGTACGGAATCTCCCTGATCATGAACAAGGCCTGAGGCGCGAGCACGGCCTGAGGACCGGGTCCACGCGTGGTGCCGGGGCGGTGATCCGTCCCGGCACCACGCGTTCGCGTGACCACGGCGACCCCGTGCGTGTGGGCCTCAGCACACTCTCCCGTCGCAGGTCAACAGCAAGTTGACTGTCCTTCCGGGGGCGTGGTGGACTGCCGGAGCCATATACGGCGGCAGGAGAGGAAGCCGGTGGAAGTCCGGCGCGGTCCCGCCACTGTCACCGGGGTAGGAAGCCTCGGGAGCCAGGAACTCTCACCGCCGGTCTCGTCGAACCAGGGCGTGGACACCCTGAGTGAGGACATGCCGTCATGCCAGCCTGCCGTCCGAGGTCCAGGACCAGTTCGCTGCCCGAGCCCACGGCCGGCTGAGCCGATGCGTGCCGATCGCGTCTTCGCGTACGGCGCCGCCGCCGGACTCCTCGGTGACCAGCTCCTCGGCGATCCGCGCCGCGGGCATCCGGTCGCCGCGTTCGGGCGGGCCGCCGGCGCCGTGGAAGGGGGGCTGTGGCGCGACCACCGCGGGTGGGGCGCGCTGCACACCGCCGTGTGCGCCGGAGGCGCCGTGGCGCTGGGCGCCGTGGCGCAGAAGGCCGTACGCCGTTCCCCTGCCGCCTCCGTCGCGCTGACCGCCGCCGCCACCTGGGCCGTCGTCGGCGGGACCTCCCTCGCCCGGGAGGCCCGCGCCGTCGGGCGGGCGCTGGCCGCCGGGGACGTCGAGGCGGCCCGGGCACGGCTGCCCCATCTGTGCGGGCGGGATCCGCAGGCGCTGGACGCCGACGGGATCGCCCGGGCGGTCGTGGAGTCCGTGGCCGAGAACACCTCCGACGCCGTCGTGGGGGCCCTCGTGTGGGGCGCCGTCGGCGGGGTGCCGGGGCTGCTCGGGTTCCGGGCGGTGAACACCCTCGACGCCATGGTGGGGCACAAGTCGCCCCGCTACCGGCGGTTCGGCTGGGCCTCCGCCCGGCTGGACGACCTGGCCGGGTGGCCGGGGGCACGGCTGACCGCCGTCCTCGCGGCCGTCGCGGGCGAGGACCGGCGCGGGGCCGTGCGGGCCTGGCGGGCCGACGCCGACCGGCATCCGAGCCCCAACGCCGGGCCGGTGGAGGCGTCGTTCGCGGGGGCGCTCGGCGTGCGCCTGGGCGGGACGCTGTCGTACGGCGGGCGGGTCGAGCACCGGCCCGTGCTGAATCGGGAGGGACGTCAGGTGGGGGTCCACGACATCGAGCGGGCGGTACGGCTGTCCCGTCGCGTCGGACTGCTCGCGCTCGGCGTGAGCGTCGCCGCGCGGGCCGTCCTGAAGGGGCGTGCGTCATGAGCGGGGGGCTGCTCGTGGCCGGCACCACCTCCGACGCCGGCAAGAGTGTCGTCACCGCCGGGATCTGCCGGTGGCTGGTGCGCCAGGGGGTCAAGGTGGCCCCCTTCAAGGCGCAGAACATGTCGCTGAACTCGTTCGTGACGCGCGAGGGCGCCGAGATCGGGCGCGCCCAGGCCATGCAGGCGCAGGCCTGCCGCATCGAGCCGACCGCGCTGATGAATCCCGTGCTGCTGAAGCCGGGGGGCGAACAGAGCAGCCAGGTCGTGCTGATGGGCAAGCCCGTGGGCGAGCTGAGCGCGCGCGGCTATCACGGCGGCCGGCAGCAGAGGCTTCTCGGGACCGTTCTCGACTGTCTGGCCGAGTTGCGGGGCACGTATGACGCGGTGATCTGTGAGGGGGCCGGTTCGCCCGCGGAGATCAACCTGCGGCGCACCGACATCGTGAACATGGGGATCGCCCGCAACGCCGGGCTGCCCGTGCTGGTGGTCGGGGACATCGACCGTGGCGGGGTCTTCGCCTCGTTCTTCGGGACCGTCGCGCTGCTGTCGGAAGCGGACCAGCGGCTCGTCGCAGGGTTCCTGGTGAACAAGTTCCGGGGGGACGTCTCGCTGCTGGAGCCCGGCCTCGACATGCTCCACGGGCTCACCGGGCGGCGGACCTACGGCGTCCTGCCCTTCCGGCACGGGCTCGGCATCGACGAGGAGGACGGGCTGCGGGTGTCCCTGCGGGGCACGGTCCGCGAGTCGAACACCGCGCCGCCCGTCGGGGAGGACGTCCTCCGGGTCGCGGTCTGTGCCGTCCCGCTGATGTCCAACTTCACCGACGTCGACGCCCTGGCCGCCGAACCCGGTGTCGTCGTGCGGTTCGTGGACCGGCCCGAGGAGCTGGCGGACGTGGACCTGGTGGTGGTCCCGGGAACCCGCGGGACCGTGCGGGCCCTGGAGTGGCTGCGCGAGCGTGGCCTTGCCGAGGCGCTGCGGCGCAGGGCCGCCGAAGGCCGCCCCGTCCTCGGCGTCTGCGGCGGCTTCCAGGTCCTCGGCGAGCACATCGAGGACGAGGTGGAGAGCCGGCGCGGACACGTCGAGGGGCTGGGAGTACTGCCCGTGCGGGTGCGGTTCGCCCGCGAGAAGACCCTCACCCGGCCGGTGGGCGAAGCCCTCGGCGAGCGGGTCGAGGGGTACGAGATCCACCACGGGGTCGCCGAGGTCGGTGGGGGCGACCCCTTCCTGGACGGCTGCCGCGTCGGCCAGACCTGGGGTACCCACTGGCACGGTTCGCTGGAGTCCGACGGGTTCCGGCGGGCCTTCCTGCGCGAGGTGGCGGCCGCCGCGGGCCGCCGTTTCGTGCCGGCCGCCGACACCTCGTTCGCCGCGCTGCGCGAGGAGCAGCTCGACCGGCTCGGCGACCTGATCGAACAGCACGCGGACACGGACGCGCTGTGGCGGCTCATCGAGTCCGGCGCGCCGCAAGGACTGCCCTTCATTCCACCGGGAGCGCCCGCATGAGCACAGTGTTGTTGTTGTCGACCGCCGACACCGATCTGCTGGCGGCCCGGTCCGCCGCCGGTGCCGACTACCGGATCGGCAACCCGATGCGGGTGGACGTCGAACAGGAGCTGCCGGCGCTGATCGAGGGCGCCGACATCGCCGTCGTACGACTGCTCGGCGGCAAGCGGGCCTGGGAGGACGGGCTCGCCGCGCTGAAGGCGTCCGGAGTGCCGACCGTGCTGCTGGGCGGGGAGGCGGTGCCGGACGCGGAGTTGATGGCCGAGTCGTCCGTGCCGGCCGGTGTGGTGGCCGAGGCGCTGAGGTACCTCGTCGAGGGCGGCCCCGGGAACCTCACCGAACTCGCCCGGTTCCTCTCCGACACCGTGCTGCTGACCGGCGAGGGCTTCGTGGAGCCGCAGAAGATGCCGGAGTACGGCGTCCACGGCTCGTACGCCTCGCACGACGGGCGTCCCACGGTCGGCGTGCTCTTCTACCGGGCGCACGAACTCAGCGGCAACACCGCCTTCGTGGACACCCTGTGCGCGGCGATCGAGGCGCGGGGCGCCAACGCCCTGCCCGTGTACTGCGGTTCGCTGCGCGGGGCGGACCCCGGGCTGTACGAGCTCCTGGGCCGGGCGGACGCCCTGGTCGCCACCGTCCTCGCCGCGGGCCGCACGCACGCCTCGCAGGCCTCGGCGGGCGGCGACGACGAGGCCTGGGACATCGGGGCGCTGGCCGACCTGAACGTGCCGGTGCTGCAGGGACTGTGCCTGACGTCGTCCAGGGCGGCCTGGGACGAGTCCGACGCCGCGCTCTCCCCCATGGACGCGGCGATGCAGGTCGCGATCCCGGAGTTCGACGGCCGTCTGATCACGGTGCCGTTCTCCTTCAAGGAGCAGGGCCCGGACGACGTTCCCGTGTACGTCGCCGACCCCGAGCGGGCCGCGCGCGTGGCCGGGATCGCCGTCCGGCACGCGCGGCTCAGGCACAAGGCGAACGCCGACAAGAAGCTGGCGCTGGTCTTCACCGCGTACCCGACGAAGCACTCGCGCGTCGGCAACGCGGTCGGGCTGGACACGCCCGCCTCGGCGGTGCGGGTGCTGGACGCGCTCCGGGACGCCGGCTACTCGCTCACCGAATACCCCTCCGGCGGCGACGAGTTGATCCACCGGCTGATCGAGGCGGGCGGGCACGACGTGGAGTGGCTGACCGAGGAGCAGCTGGCCGCGGCGCCCGCGCGGGTGCCGCTCGCGGACTACCGAGCGTGGTTCGACGAGCTCGACCCCGCTTTGCGGGACGGGATGCTGGAGGCGTGGGGCGAGCCGCCGGGCTCGCTGTACGTCGACGGGGACGACATCGTGCTGGCGTCCCTGCAGTTCGGCAACGTGGTCGTGATGATCCAGCCGCCGCGCGGCTTCGGCGAGAACCCGATCGCGATCTACCACGACCCGGACATGCCCCCGTCGCACCACTACCTGGCCGCCTACCGCTGGCTGGAGAACTCCTTCGGCGCCGACGCGATCGTCCACATGGGCAAGCACGGCACCATGGAGTGGCTGCCCGGCAAGGGACTCGGCCTCGGCGCGGGGTGCGCCCCGGACGCCGTGCTCGGCGAACTGCCGCTGATCTACCCGTTCATCGTCAACGACCCGGGCGAGGGCACCCAGGCCAAGCGGCGCGGGCACGCCACGGTCGTCGACCACCTCGTGCCGCCGATGGCCCGCGCCGACACCTACGGCGACCTGGCCAAGCTGGAGCAGCTGCTCGACGAGTACGCGCTCGTCTCCGACCTGGACCCGACGAAGGCGCCGGCGGTGCGCGCGCAGATCTGGACGCTGGTCAAGGCGGCCGAGCTCCACCACGACCTGCACGTCGACGAGCAGCCGGACGACGACGAGTTCGACGAGTTCGTCATGCACATCGACGGCTATCTGTGCGAGATCAAGGACGTGCAGATCCGGGACGGGCTGCACGTCCTGGGCGGCGGCCCGGTCGGCGAACCGCGCGTCAACCTGGTGCTCGCCGTACTGCGCGCCTCGCAGGTGTGGGGCGGGCAGGCACACGCGCTGCCGGGACTGCGAGCCTGTCTCGCCGCCCATTTCGGGCTGGTGGAGAAGGAGTTGCTGGCCGAGCCGGGCGCGCCGGTGAAGGTGCCGGTGGAGCTGACGGACCTGGTCGAGGGGCCGGCCCGCACCGCCGCCGACGCGATCGACCTGCTGGAGCAGCTGTGCCGGCGGATCGCGCAGGGCATGGAGGAGCGGGACTGGGCCGCCGCCGACAGCGGTGCCCTGGTGCGCGAGGTCCTCGGCACCGAACTCCCGGACGCCGTCGCGGTGCTGGAGTTCGCCTGCACGGAGGTCGTGCCGCGGCTGGCGCGGACCACCGACGAGATCGGGCACATCCTGCGGGCCCTGGACGGCGGTTACGTCCCGGCGGGCCCGTCCGGTTCGCCGACCCGCGGCCTGGTCAACGTGCTGCCGACCGGCCGCAACTTCTACTCCGTCGACCCCAAGGCCATTCCGTCCAGGCTGAGTTGGGAGGTCGGGCAGTCGCTCGCCGACTCCCTCGTCCAGCGGTACCTGCAGGACACCGGCGACTACCCGAGGTCCGTGGGGCTGACGGTGTGGGGCACGTCCGCGATGCGCACCCAGGGCGACGACATCGCCGAGATCCTGGCGCTGCTGGGCTGCCGTCCGGTGTGGGACGACGCCTCGCGCCGGGTGACCGGCTTCGAGGTGATCGGCCTGGAGGAGCTCGGGCGGCCGCGCATCGACGTCACCGTCCGCATCTCGGGCTTCTTCCGGGACGCGTTCCCGCACGTCGTCGGGCTGATCGACGACGCGGTCCGCGCGGTCGCCGGGCTGGACGAACCCGCCGACCGCAACTTCGTCAAGGCGCACGCCGACGAGGACACCGCCGAGCACGGCGACCGGCGCCGGGCCACCTCCCGCATCTTCGGCTCCAAGCCGGGCGCGTACGGGGCCGGGCTGCTGCCGCTGATCGACGCGCGCAACTGGCGCTCGGACGCCGACCTCGCCGAGGTGTACGCGGTGTGGGGCGGCTACGCCTACGGCCGCGGGCTCGACGGGGTGGCGGCGCGCGGGGACATGGAGACGGCGTTCAAGCGGATCGCCGTCGCCGCCAAGAACGTCGACACCCGCGAGCACGACCTCGTCGACGCCGACGACTACTTCCAGTACCACGGCGGCATGGTCGCCATGGTGCGCCACCTCACCGGCGCCTCCCCCGAGGCGTACGTCGGCGACTCCGCCACCCCGGACCAGGTGAAGACCCGCACGCTGGGCGAGGAGACGCACCGCGTCTTCCGCGCCCGCGTGGTCAACCCGCGCTGGATGGCGGCCATGCGGCGGCACGGCTACAAGGGCGCCTTCGAGATGGCGGCGACCGTCGACTACCTCTTCGGCTACGACGCCACGGCGGGTGTGGTCGACGACTGGATGTACGAGAAGCTCAGCGCCGAGTACGTCTTCGACGCCGAGAACCGGGACTTCATGAAGAAGTCCAACCCCTGGGCCCTGCGCGGGATCACGGAGCGGCTGCTGGAGGCCGCCGACCGGGGGCTGTGGGCCGAGCCGGACGCGGAGACGCTGGAGCGGCTGCGCGCCACGTACCTGGAGCTGGAAGGCGACTTGGAGGGCGACGACCAGTGACCACCCCCTTTCCTTTCACGGCCGTCGTCGGCCAGGACGACCTGCGGCTGGCGCTGCTGCTGAACGCGGTCTCGCCCGCCGTGGGCGGTGTGCTGGTGCGCGGCGAGAAGGGCACCGCCAAGTCGACGGCGGTACGGGCCCTTTCGGCGCTGATGCCGCAGCTGGACGTCGTCTCCGGCTGCCGCTTCTCCTGCGACCCCGGCGCCCCCGACCCGGCCTGCCCGGACGGGCCGCACGAGCCGGGGGCGTTCGAGACGCGTCCGGCGCGGATGGTCGAACTCCCGGTGGGCGCCTCGGAGGACCGCCTCGTCGGCGCGCTCGACATCGAACGCGCGCTGGCGGAGGGCGTGAAGGCCTTCGAGCCGGGCCTGCTGGCCGACGCGCACCGCGGCATCCTGTACGTGGACGAGGTCAACCTCCTCCACGACCACCTGGTCGACCTGCTCCTCGACGCGGCGGCGATGGGCGCCTCCTACGTCGAGCGCGAGGGCGTCTCCGTGCGGCACGCCGCCCGCTTCCTGCTCGTGGGCACCATGAACCCCGAAGAGGGCGAGCTGCGGCCGCAGTTGCTCGACCGGTTCGGCCTCACCGTCGAGGTCGCGGCCTCCCGGGAGCCCGACCAGCGGGTGGAGGTGGTGCGCCGCCGGCTCGCCTACGACGACGATCCGGCCGGTTTCGCGGCCCGTTGGGCGGACGAGGAGGCGGCCGTACGGCAACGGATCGCGGCGGCACGGGAGTTGCTGCCGTCGGTGCGGCTCGGCGACGGGGCGCTCAGGCAGATCGCGGCGACCTGTGCCGCCTTCGAGGTGGACGGCATGCGGGCGGACATCGTGATGGCCCGCACCGCGACCGCGCTGGCGGCCTGGGCCGGGCGGACCGACGTGCTCGCCGAGGACGTACGGCAGGCGGCACTGCTCGCGCTGCCGCACCGGCGCCGCCGCAACCCCTTCGACGCGCCGGGGCTCGACGAGGACAAGCTCGACGAGACGCTGGAGCAGTTCGCCGGGGACGACGACCCGGAGCCCGACGACGACGGGCCTGGCGGACCCGGCGGGGGCGGCGGGCAGCCGGCGCCGGACGAGGGGCCGCAGGGTGACGGCGACACCGGCGCGCGGCCCGAGGCCGGGGAGGACGGCGCGCCGCAGCCCTCCGGCGCCGGCGAGCAGTGCGCCGTAGGGGCCGCCGAGCCGTTTCGCACCAAGGTGCTGAGCGTGCCCGGGATCGGTGAGGGCGCGGCGGGCCGGCGCTCGCGGGCGCGCACCGAGCACGGGCGGACGACCGGGGCGCGGCGGCCCCAGGGGGCGCTCACCAAGCTGCACTTGGCGGCGACCGTACAGGCGGCCGCGCCGCACCAGCGGGCGCGGGGCCGGTCGGGTCCGGGGCTGGTGGTGCGCCGGGACGATCTGCGGCAGGCGACGCGGGAGGGCCGCGAGGGCAACCTCGTGCTGTTCGTGGTCGACGCCTCCGGATCGATGGCGGCGCGGCAGCGGATGAGCGCGGTGAAGGGCGCGGTGCTGTCGCTGCTGCTGGACGCCTACCAGCGGCGGGACAAGGTGGGGCTGGTGACGTTCCGGGGGGCGGGTGCGGAGGTGGCGCTGCCGCCGACGTCGTCCGTGGACGCCGCGGCGGCCCGGCTGGAGTCGCTGCCGACGGGCGGGCGCACGCCGCTCGCGGCGGGGCTGCTGCGCGCGCACGACGTGCTGCGGGTGGAGCGGCTGCGGGATCCGGCGCGGCGGGCGCTCGTGGTCGTGGTGACCGACGGGCGGGCCACGGGCGGTCCCGAGCCGGTGGCGCTGGCCGGGCGGGCGGCCCGGCTGTTCGCGGCCGAGGGAGTCGCGTCGGTGGTCGTCGACTGCGAGTCGGGGCCCGTGCGGCTGGGGCTGGCCGGGCGGCTCGCGGACGAGCTGGGGGGCACGGCGGTGACGCTCGACGAGTTGCGGGCGGACTCGATCGCCGGACTGGTGAAGGACGTACAGAGGAGGGCCGCGTAATGCCGCAGGGGCAGCCGAGTGTCGTGCCGGACGACGGGTTGACGACCCGTCAGCGCCGCAACCGTCCGCTGGTCGTCGTGCACACCGGGATCGGCAAGGGCAAGTCCACCGCCGCCTTCGGGCTGGCGCTGCGGGCCTGGAACCAGGGGTGGCCGATCGGGGTGTTCCAGTTCGTCAAGTCGGCGAAGTGGAAGGTCGGCGAGGAGAACGCGCTGCGGGTGCTGGGCGCCTCCGGCGAGGGCGGGTCGGTCGCCTGGCACAAGATGGGCGAGGGGTGGTCGTGGGTGCAGCGCGACTCCCAGATGGACAACGAGGAGAAGGCCCGGGAGGGCTGGGAGCAGGTCAAGCGGGACCTCGCCGCCGAGACCTACAAGCTGTACGTGCTCGACGAGTTCGCGTACCCGATGCACTGGGGGTGGGTGGACACGGACGAGGTGATCGACGTGCTCCGCGACCGTCCGGGCACGCAGCACGTCGTGATCACCGGGCGGAACGCGCCGGAAAAGCTGGTGGACTTCGCCGACCTCGTGACCGACATGTCGAAGGTCAAGCACCCGATGGACGTGGGCCAGAAGGGCCAGAGGGGCATCGAGTGGTGACAGGTTCCGTTCCCCGGCTGGTCATCGCCGCGCCGGCCTCCGGCAGCGGCAAGACCACCGTCGCCACGGGGTTGATGGCCGCGTTCGCCGCGCGGGGGCTCGCCGTGTCCCCGCACAAGGTCGGGCCGGACTACATCGATCCCGGGTATCACGCGCTCGCCACCGGGCGGGTCGGGCGGAACCTCGACGCGTACCTGTGCGGGCCGGAGTTGATCGGGCCGCTGTTCGCGCACGGGGCGCGCGGGTGTGACGTCGCCGTCGTCGAGGGCGTGATGGGGATGTACGACGGGGCCGCGGGGGAAGGGGAGTTGGCGTCCACGGCCCAGGTCGCGAAGTTGTTGCGGGCGCCCGTGGTGCTGGTGGTGGACGCCTCGTCGCAGTCGCGGTCGGTGGCGGCGCTGGTGCACGGGTACGCGTCGTGGGATCCGCAGGTGCGGGTCGGCGGCGTGATCCTGAACAAGGTGGCGTCGGACCGGCACGAGGAGTTGCTGCGGGAGGCGTTGGACTCGGCCGGGGTGCCGGTGCTGGGGGTGCTGCGGCGGGTACCGCAGGTGGACACGCCGTCCCGGCATCTGGGGCTGGTGCCGGTGGCCGAGCGGCGGGCGGAGGCGCTGGACGCGGTGGCGGCGATGGCCGCGCAGGTCGAGCGGGGCTGCGATCTGGACGGGCTGTGGGAACTGGCGCGCGGTGCGGGGGCGTTGTCGTGCGCCGCCTGGGAGCCGCCCGTGACCGAGGTGCGCCGGCGGGCGGTGGTCGCCGTCGCCGGGGGCCCCGCCTTCACCTTCTCCTACGCCGAGCACACCGAACTGCTCGCCGCCGCCGGCGCCGAGGTCGTCACCTTCGACCCCCTGCGGGACGACCAACTGCCCGAGGGGACCGATGGGTTGGTCGTCGGAGGCGGGTTCCCCGAGGTGTACGCCGCCGAGCTGTCCGCCAACGAGCCGCTGCGCAAGGCCGTCGGCGACCTCGCGCGCGGCGGCGCCCCGGTCGCCGCCGAGTGTGCCGGACTGCTCTATCTGTGCCGGGAGCTGGACGGGCAGCCCATGTGCGGGGTGATCGACGCGCGGGCCCGGATGAGCGAGCGGCTCACCCTCGGGTACCGGGACGCCGTCGCCGTCGGCGACAGCGTGCTGGCCGCCGCGGGGACGCGGATGCGGGGGCACGAGTTTCACCGGACCGTCGTCGAGCCGAGGGCGGGGGCGGCGCCCGCGTGGGGCGTGCGCGCTCCCGAGCGGCGGGTCGAGGGTTTCGTACAGCGAGGTGTGCACGCCAGCTATCTGCACACGCACTGGGCGTCCGAGCCCGGTGTCGCCCGTCGGTTCGTGGAGAGGTGCCGGACGTCATGAGCAACAGCAGGCTGATCGGGGTCGGAGTCGGACCCGGCGACCCGGAACTCGTCACCGTCAAGGGCGTCAACGCCCTGCGCGCCGCCGACGTCGTCGTCGTGCCCGTGATGGACACCGGCGAGCGGGGGCGCGCCGAGGCGACGGTGCTGCACTACGTGCCCGCGGAGAAGGTCGTGCGGGTCGTCTTCGCGCTGAACGAGCGCAGTGACCGCGGGCGGCGGGAGGCCGCCTGGGACGCGGCGGGCGGACGGGTCGCCCAGTTGCTGGCGGCGCACTCCGTCGTCGCCTTCGCGACCATCGGCGACCCCAACGTGTACTCGACGTTCACCTACCTCGCCCAGACCATCGCCGAGCTCCTGCCCGGTACGGCCGTCGAGACCGTGCCCGGCATCACCGCCATGCAGGACCTCGCGGCACGGTCGGGCGCGGTGCTGACGGAGGGCACCGAGCCGCTCACCCTCGTCCCCGTCACCGCCGGGTCGGCCGTCCTCAAGGACGCCCTGAACGGCCCCGGCACGGTCGTCGCCTACAAGTTCGGCCGGCAGGCCGGCGAGGTCGCCGAGGCGCTGCGGGAGACCGGGCGGCTCGGCGACGCGGTGTGGGGCTCGGCGCTCGGACTGGAGAGCGAGTCGATCCGGCCCGCCGCCGACCTCGACGGGGAGCCGCTGCCGTACCTGTCCACCCTCATCGCGCCCGCGCGGCGCGACGGCGGCCGGGGCGGCAAGCTGTGAGTCCCCTCCCGGGGGGCTCAGCCGGCGAGGCCCACCACCAGCCAGATGAACAGCGCGCCCGCGACCGTGCACAGCAGGGTCGAGCGGGCCGGGTGCTCGTGGTGGGCCTCGGGCAGGATCTCGGCTGCGGCGAGGTAGAGCAGCACACCGCCGAACAGGCCCAGATAGCCGCCGAGCAGGCCCTCCGGGATGCTCACGAACGCCGTCGAGGCGGCGCCGACGACCGGTGCCGCCGCGTCCGCGAACAGCATGGTCAGCGCCCTGCGCCGGGCGTTGCCGTACAGGCTGGTGATCGTGTACGTGTTGAAGCCGTCCGCGAAGTCGTGGGCGATCACCGCGAGCGCCACCGCCACGCCCATGCCGCCGCCCACCTGGAAGGCCGCGCCGATCGCCACGCCGTCCATCGCGCTGTGGCCGACCATCGCGGCCGCCGCCGTGAGGCCCACCTCGGGCGCCCGGTGGTCGTGCTCGTCACCGCCGTGGGACGCCTGCCGGCCGGCGAGCGTGCGCTCCACCAGATGGGCCAGCAGGAAGCCGGCCACGAAGAGCAGCAGCGCGGCCGGTACGCCGAAGACCTCGTCGCCCGCCGCCTCCAGCGCCTCGGGCAGCAGGTCCAGGCCGACCACGCCCAGCATCAGGCCGCCGGCCAGTCCGAGGACCAGATGCCGACGGTCGGTCACCCGCTGTGCCGTCCAACCGCCGGCCAGCGTCATCAGGAACGCGCCGAGCGCGACGAAGACCGCCATGGGGCCTTGTTATCCGATCAACAGCCCTTCGCGCACATCGTGCGGCCCCGCCCGCATCACCCTTGGCATGTTTTGTACGGAGAGGACCCGATTTCCATGGCCGATGCCCCCACCGGCAAGGTGACCTTCGTCGGTGCCGGCCCCGGCGCCGCCGATCTGCTGACGTTCCGCGCCGCGCGGGCGATCGCCGAGGCGGACGTCGTGATCTGGGCGGCGAGCCTGGTCCAGGCGGAGGTCCTCGAACACGCGCGCGACGGCGCGGAGATCCTCGACTCGGCGACCATGTCCCTGGAGGACGTCGTCGCCGTCTACGAGCGGGCCCACGCGCAGGGACTGCGCGTCGCCCGCATCCACTCCGGTGACCCCGCCCTGTGGGGTGGCACGCAGGAGCAGCTCGACCGGTGCGCCCGGATCGGGATCGCGACGGAGGTCGTGCCGGGCGTCTCCGCGTTCTCCGCGGTCGCCGCGCTCGCGCAGCGCGAGCTGACCATCCCCGAGGTCGCGCAGTCCGTGATCCTCACCCGGCTCGGCGGCGGCAAGACGCCCATGCCGCCCGGGGAGGAGGTGCGGGAGTTCGCGCGGCACGGCACGACCATGGCGGTCTTCCTGTCGGCCGCCCGCAGCGGGCAGCTGGTGCGGGAGCTGCTGGAGGGCGGCTACCCGACGTCCACGCCGGTCGTCGTCGCCTACCAGGCGACGTGGCCGGAGGAGCTGCTGGTGAGGTGCACGATCGGGACGCTGGAGGAGACCGTCAAGGAGCACCGGCTGTGGAAGCACACGCTCTTCCTGGTCGGCCCGGCGCTGGACGCCGAGGGCACCCGTTCGCACCTCTACCACCCGGGTCACTTCCACGGCTTCCGCAAGGCCGACCCGGAGGCGCGCAAGGCGCTGCGCGAGCGGGGGGCGAGTACGTGATCACGGTGGTCGGTACGGGGACGGGGGCGCCGGTGGCCGCGGACGTGCTGGCCGGGGCCGACCTCGTCGTCGGCGGGCGCCGGCACCTCGACGCCGCGCCGGTGCCGGCGGACGCCGAGCGGGTCGTGCTCGGTCCGCTGGCACCGGCGCTGGACGCCGTCGAACGGCACCTGGACAAGGACGGCCGGGTGGTGGTCCTGGCCTCGGGCGACCCCGGGTTCTTCGGCATCGTACGGGTGCTGGCGGAGCGCTTCGGTCCGGACCGGCTGGACGTACGGCCGGGGGTCTCCTCGGTCGCCGCCGCGTTCGCGCGGGTGGGCCTGCCGTGGGACGACGCGGTCGTCGTCAGCGCACACGGACGCGACCTGCGTACGGCGGTCAACGCATGCCGGGCACATCCGAAGGTGGCGGTACTGACGGGCCCAGGCACGGGCCCGTCGGAACTCGCCACGGCACTGCTGGAACGGGCGGGGGCGCCCGGAGGCGGGCTGCGGACGCCGCAAGCCGGGGTGCCGGGGCCGGAAGACGGAGCGCGAGCGCCGGAGAGCGCAACGCCGGGGCCGGAAGACGGAGCGCGGGCGCCGGAGAGCGTCGCGCCCGTGCCGGAAGACGGAGCGCGGGCGCCGGGAAACGGGGTGCCGGTACCGGAACGCGAAGTGCGGACGCCGGGAAACAGGGTGCCGGTACCGGAACGCGAAGTGCGGGCGCCGGGAAACAGGGTGCCGGTACCGGAACGCGAAGTGCGGGTGCCGGAGAGTGGCGCGCGGGTGTTGGTCGTTGCGTCTGGTCTCGGCTCGGCCGGCGAGCGAGTCGAGCGGGTTTCCGTCGGGGAGGCGGCCGGCCGGGACTGGGGTGCGGACGTCAGCGTGGTCCTGTGCCTCGACGAGGCGCGAGCCCTCGGCGGTGTGCGGACCGTCGCCGGGGCCGCGGCCGGGCCCGCTCGGTGGGCGCTGGACGAGGGCGAGTTCGCCCACCGCGACTCGATGATCACCAAGTTCGAGGTGCGGGCGCTCGCGCTGGCCCGGCTCGGGCCCCGGCTCGGCGACCTGGTCTGGGACGTCGGCGCCGGCTCCGGCTCGGTGGCCGTGGAGTGCGCGCGGCTCGGCGCCGCCGTCACCGCCGTGGAGAAGACCCCGGACGGTGTCGCGCGCATCCGCGCCAACGCCGCCGCGCACGGCGTCGACGTCCAGGTCGTGCACGGGTCGGCGCCGGCCGCGCTGTCCCGGCTCGACGACCCCGACGCGGTGTTCGTCGGCGGCGGCGGGCGCGAGCTGCCCGGCATCGTCGCCGCGTGCGCGCGCCGGGCCCGGCGGACGGTCGTCGTCGCCCTGGCCGCGCTCGACCGGGTGCCGGCCGTGCGCGCGGCGCTCACCGGCGCCGGATTCTCCTGCGACGGCGTGCTGTTGCAGTCGTCGCGGCTGGCGCCGCTGCCCGGGGACGTGACCCGGCTGGCGGCGACCAACCCCGTGTTCCTGCTGTGGGGGGACAGAACCCCCGTTACCGATGAAGGAGTTGCTCAGTGATCGGCCTCATTTCCGCCACCGCGGCGGGGGCGGCTGCGCGCGACCGGCTGGCCGCTGCGTGGCCGGAGCGGACGCGGGTGTACGAGGGTCCCGTCGGGGACGCCGTACGGGCCGCGTTCGCGCAGTGCGAGCAGCTCGTGTGCTTCCTGGCCACGGGCGCGGTCGTCCGGCTGATCGCGCCGCTGCTGGCCGGCAAGACGTCCGACCCGGGTGTGGTGTGCGTCGACGAGGGCGGCCGGTTCGCCGTGTCGCTGGTCGGCGGGCACGGCGGCGGTGCCAACGAACTCGCCCGGGACGTCGGCGAGTTGCTGGGCGCGCAGCCCGTGGTGACCACGGCGACGGACGCGGTGGACCTGCCGGGCCTGGACACCCTGGGCTTCCCGGTCGAGGGCGCGGTCGCCGCGGTGTCCCGGGCCCTGCTGGACGGCGAGCCGGTCGCCCTGCGCGCCGAGGTGCCCTGGCCGCTGCCCGCCCTGCCGACGGCCGACGAGGGCCGGTACGCCATCCGTCTGACGGACCGTCTGGCCGAGCCCGGCGAGGACGAGGTGCTGCTGCGTCCGCCGTCCCTCGTCGTCGGCGTCGGCGCCTCCCGGGGCGCGCCCGCCGAGGAGGTGCTGGGGCTGGTCGAGGGCGCCCTGCGCGAGGCGGGGCTGTCCGCGCGCAGTGTCGCCGAGCTCGCCACCGTCGACGCGAAGGCCGGCGAGCCCGGCATCCTGGAGGCGGCCGAGCGGCTCGGGGTGCCCGTGGTGACGTACTCCGCCGACGAGTTGGCGGCCGTCGAGGTCCCGAACCCGTCCGACGCGCCCCTCGCGGCCGTCGGCACCCCCTCCGTCGCGGAGGCGGCGGCCCTGATCGGGGGCGGCGAACTCCTCGTTCCCAAGCGGAAGTCGGCGATGGCGACCTGTGCGGTCGTACGGCGCCCGGGGCGCGGCCGGCTCGCGGTCGTCGGGCTCGGTCCCGGCGCCCGGGACCTGCTCACCCCGCGCGCGAAGGCCGAACTGCGGCGCGCCGCCGTGCTCGTCGGCCTCGACCAGTACGTCGACCAGATCCGCGACCTGCTGCGACCCGGCACCCGGATCCTGGAGTCGGGGCTCGGCGCCGAGGAGGAGCGGGCGCGCACGGCCGTGGCCGAGGCCCGCGCTGGGCGGGCGGTCGCGCTGATCGGCAGCGGTGACGCGGGCGTGTACGCCATGGCCTCCCCCGCGCTCGCCGAGGCGTCCGACGACATCGACGTGGTCGGGGTGCCGGGCGTGACGGCGGCGTTGGCGGCCGGGGCGATCCTGGGCGCGCCGCTGGGCCACGACCACGTCTCGATCAGCCTGTCCGACCTGCACACCCCGTGGGAGGTCATCGAGCGGCGGGTGCGGGCGGCGGCCGAGGCGGACCTCGTGGTCACCTTCTACAACCCCCGCTCCCGCGGCCGGGACTGGCAGCTGCCGAAGGCGCTCGGCCTGCTCGCCGACCACCGGCAGCCGTCGACGCCGGTGGGTGTCGTGCGCAACGCCTCGCGGCCCGACGAGTCGCGCCGGGTGACGACGCTGGCCGCGCTGGATCCGGCCACGGTCGACATGATGACGGTCGTGACCGTGGGCAACACGGCGACCCGCGAGATCGCCGGGCGCATGGTGACGCCGCGCGGCTACCGCTGGCAGGAGGAGGGCGAGTGAACCGCGTGATCCACCCGATCGAGCAGGAGTCCTACCGGCGGCTGCGGGCGCGGCTGGACACCTCGCACTTCCCGCCGCTGACCCGGGCGGTGGTGGAGCGGGTCATCCACTCCGCCGCCGACCTCGCCTACGCCGACGATCTCGTCATGGACGAGGGCGAGCTGGTCGCGGCGCACGCGGCGCTGCACGCGGGGGCGCCGGTGGTCGTCGACGTCGAGATGGTCGGCGCCGGGATCACCCGGCGGGAGACCGTCTGCCGGCTGAAGGACGCCACGGCACGTCCGGGGCTGACCCGTTCGGCGCACGCAATCCGCCTCGCCTACGAGCAGGTCGGCCCGGGTGCGCTGTGGGTGATCGGCAACGCCCCCACCGCGCTGGAGGAGTTGCTCACCCTGGATGCCTCCCCGGCGCTCGTCATCGGCCTGCCCGTCGGCTTCGTCGGCGCGGTCGAGTCCAAGGCCGCGTTGCGCGCGAGCGGGCTGCCCGCGGTGAGCAACGTGTCCGAGAAGGGCGGGTCGGCCGTCGCCGCGGCCGCCCTCAACGCCCTGCTGTACCACCCCACTTCGCAATCCGAGGAGCAATCGTGACCACCCCGCCGCCCGCCCTGCTCATCGCCGGTCATGGCACCCGGGACGATGCCGGAGCCGAGGCGTTCCGCGACTTCGTACGGGAGTTGGGGCGCCGCCACCCCGAGCTGCCCGTCGCGGGCGGCTTCATCGAGCTGTCCCCGCCGCCGCTGGGCGACGCGGTCACCGAGCTGGTGGAGCGCGGGGTGCGCCGTTTCGCCGCCGTACCGCTGATGCTGGTCTCGGCCGGGCACGCCAAGGGCGACATCCCGGCGGCGCTGGCCCGCGAGAAGGAGCGGCACGCCGGGATCTCGTACACCTACGGCCGCCCGCTGGGCCCGCACCCCGCGCTGCTGTCGGTCCTGGAGCGGCGGCTGGACGAGGCGCTGGGCGCCACCGGCGGGCGTACCGCCGACGACCGTTCGGACGTGACCGTGCTGCTCGTCGGCCGGGGCTCCACCGACCCCGACGCCAACGCCGAGGTGTACAAGGCGGCGCGGCTGCTGTGGGAGGGGCGCGGGTACGCCGGTGTGGAGACGGCGTTCGTGTCGCTGGCGGCGCCGGACGTGCCCAGCGGGCTCGACCGGTGCGCGAAGCTCGGCGCGCGCCGGATCGTCGTCCTGCCGTACTTCCTGTTCACCGGCATCCTGCCGGACCGGGTGCGGGAGCAGACCGAGGGCTGGGCGGCCGCGCATCCGGAGGTCGAGGTGCGGTCGGCGGACGTGATCGGGCCGGAGCCGGAGCTGCTGGACCTGGTGATGGAGCGGTACGAGGAGGCCGTCAAGGGCGATCTGCGGATGAACTGCGACTCGTGCGTGTACCGCATCGCGCTGCCGGGCTTCGAGGACAAGATGGGGGCGCCGCAGCAGCCGCACTTCCACCCGGACGACGACGGCCACCACCATCACGGGCACCACCATCACGGCGGGCACGCCCATGCGCACTGAGCACGATCTGCGCCACCACGGGGACGTGGAGGTCCGTGACGACGGGGCCGCGCTGACCGACCTCGCCGTCAACGTCCGGGCCGACACGCCCCCGGCCTGGCTGCTCGACCGGATCGCCGGGTCGCTCGCCTCGCTGGCGGCCTACCCGGACGGGCGGGCCGCGCGGGCGGCGGTGGCGGCGCGGCACGGGCTGCCGGTGGAGCGGGTGCTGCTGACGGCGGGCGCGGCCGAGGCGTTCGTGCTGTTCGCCCGCGCCCTGAAGATCCGTCAGGCGGCGGTGGTGCACCCGCAGTTCACCGAGCCGGAGGCCGCTCTGCGGGACGCCGGGCACCCGGTGGAGCGGGTGCTGCTGCGGGCCCGGGACGGCTTCCGGCTCGATCCGGCGGCCGTTCCCGAGGAGGCGGACCTGGTCGTCATCGGCAACCCGACCAACCCCACGTCCGTCCTGCACCCGGCCGCCGTCATCGCCGAACTGGCCCGCCCTGGGCGGACGCTGGTGGTGGACGAGGCGTTCATGGACGCGGTGCCGGGCGAGCGGGAGGCGCTGGCCGGACGGACGGACGTGCCCGGCCTCGTCGTCCTGCGCAGCCTGACCAAGACGTGGGGGCTGGCCGGGCTGCGGATCGGGTACGTGCTGGCCGCCCCGGAGACGATCGCGGAACTGGAGCGCGCCCAGCCCCTGTGGCCGGTCTCCACGCCCGCGCTGGCCGCCGCCGAGGCGTGCGTGGCGCCGCGGGCCCTGGCGGAGGCCGGGCACGCGGCCCACCGCATCGCCACCGACCGGGCCCATCTCATCGCCGGGCTCCGGGAGTTCGCACCCGACGGCCTCACCGTCGCCGAACCCGCGGAGGGCCCCTTCGTGCTCGTACGCCTGCCCGGGGCGGCGGCGGTACGACGGCACCTGCGCGACCTCGGCTTCGCGGTGCGGCGCGGGGACACCTTCCCCGGGCTCGACGAGGAGTGGCTGCGCCTCGCGGTACGGGACCGGGCGACGGTGAACCGGTTCCTGCAGGCGCTGGACCAGGCGGTGAGCCTGGCGAAGGGCTGACGGCGCGCCGCGGGCGGGGCAACGTCCGTTCGGTCACCCCCGGCGCCGCGCCAGCACCACCGCTCCACCGCCCGCCGCGAGCAGGGCGACCGCCCCGCCCGCGAGGTACGGGGTCGTGGAGCTGCCGCCGGTCTCGGCCAGGCCCGCCTCCTTGGCCGGGGCGCCCTGGGGCTTGACGTCGTCGCCGCCGGAGGGAGCCGCGCTCGCCGGCGCCGGCGGTGCCTCGCAGGTGGCCCGCGCCAGGGTCACGGTGCCTTCGACGTCGGCCACGTTGAGCTTCAACGGGTTCACGGACACCTTGAGTTGCAGGGCGGTGGCCGCCGCCGTGCGGCTGGTGACCTCGGTGGTGGACAGGTCCAGGCGCACCTCGCCGACGCCGGGCACCTTGACGTCCGTGGGGCCGCCCGCGGACAGCGTGACCTTCTTGCCGAGCACCGTCACCGCGCCGAGCAGGTTCGCGGAGGCGACCGGCTTGCGGCCGGCCTCGCAGGTCGCCCTGGAGGTGACCTGCTCGACCTCGATGAGCGACAGCAGCGGCAGCCCGGGCACATGGAGCCGGGCGTGGGCGAGACGCGTGGAGCCCTCGGCCCTGGCGGAGGTGACCGTCGCCTTGGCGTCCGCCACCTTGGCGCTCAGCACGCTGAAGGGTTTGCCGCCGTCGACGCCGTCCAGCGTGGCGCTCAGCGCGGTCCGTTCGGCGGACTGCGGGGCCTGGACCTGGTTCAGGGAGACCGCGAGCGGGACGTTCACCGTCTTGTCGAGCAGGGCCACGTCGAGCCCGGTGCGCAGCACGACGGCGCTCGCGCGGCCCTGGTCGCCGGTGGCGTGTGCGGCGCCCGCGCCGGCCAGGGCCGCGGGACCGGCGGCCAGGACGGTGGCCGCCGCGACGGTGGTCAGACGGCGTGCGGGCATACGGAAGTTCTTGCCGTTCAAGGTGGGGACCCCTCAGAGGAGACTTGCTCGGGACCCGCCAAGAATTACGCACCACGGGTGAACAGGCGGCGTTCCGGCGCCGGTTCACCCCATCGTGGGTTCGCCGTGAACCTTTTCGAATCGCGGGGCACAGGCGTTCCACGGTTTCACCCCCGTATCGCCCGCTGTCCGAACACCGCGGTTGACGGCGGGCGCGCGCGACGGCGTACGGCGCGTCAACTACGCGACGACGCGCCCGTTCAGCACGATCCGGCGCGGGGCCGCCAGCACGCGTACGTCCGCCCGCGGATCCGCCTCGTAGACGACCAGGTCGGCCGGTGCGCCCTCGTCCAGTCCCGGCCGGCCGAGCCAGGTGCGGGCGCCCCAGGTCGTCGCCGACAGGGCGTCGACGGCCGGGATGCCGGCGGTGACCAGTTCCTCGACCTCACCGGCCACCAGTCCGTGGGCGAGGTGGCCGCCGGCGTCGGTGCCGACGTAGACCGGGACGCCGGCGTCGTAGGCGTTGCGGACGGTGTCGTGGCGGCGTTCGTACAGGCGGCGCATGTGGGCCGCCCAGGTCGGGAACTTGGCCTCGCCGCCGGACGCGAGCTGCGGGAAGGTGGCGATGTTGACGAGGGTGGGCACGATCGCGACGGCGCGCTCGGCGAAGAGCGGGATCAGGTCGTCGGTCAGGCCCGTGGCGTGCTCGACGCAGTCGATGCCGGCCTCGACGAGGTCCTTGAGCGAGTTCTCGGCGAAGCAGTGGGCGGTGACGCGGGCGCCCAGGCGGTGGGCCTCGGCGATCGCGGCCCGCGCCGCCTCGCGCGGCCAGCTGGGGGCGAGGTCGCCGAGGTCGCGGTCGATCCAGTCGCCGACCAGCTTGACCCAGCCGTCGCCCCGGCGGGCCTCCTGGGCGACGTAGGCGACGAGGTCCTCGGGTTCGATCTCGTGCGCGTAGCCCCGCATGTAGCGGCGGGTGCGGGCGATGTGGCGGCCGGCGCGGACGATCTTCGGCAGGTCGTCGCGGTCGTCGACCCAGCGGGTGTCCGAGGGCGAGCCGGCGTCGCGGATCAGCAGGGTGCCGGCGTCCCGGTCGGTCAGCGCCTGCCGCTCGGCGACGTCCTTCCCGACCGGGCCGTCCTTGCCGAGGCCGACGTGGCAGTGGGCGTCGACCAGGCCGGGGAGCGCCCAGCCCTCGACGGTGCGGACGTCGTCGGCGGCGAGGGGACGGTCGTGGGAGACACGGCCGTCGACCACCCACAGTTCGTCGCGGACGTCGTCGGGGCCGAGAAGGACGCGTCCCTTGATGTGCAGCACCGCCTGATCGCTCATGGCGGCCACCTTAGTCAGCCGGTCCGCCGACCTGGTCGGACACCTCTTCCTCGACGTCGGCCATCGCCGGGTCGAGCAGCCGGGACAGGAAGTGCCGGGTGCGTTCGTGGGCGGGGTCGCCGATGACCCGGGCCGGGGTGCCGTCCTCCACGATCACCCCGCCGTCCATGAAGACGACCCGGTCGGCGACCTCCCGCGCGAACGTCATCTCGTGGGTGACGACCATCATGGTCATGCCCTCGCGCGCGAGCATCCGCATGACGGCGAGGACGTCCCCGACCAGTTCCGGGTCGAGCGCGGAGGTCGGCTCGTCGAAGAGCATCACCTCCGGCCCCATGGACAGCGCGCGGGCGATGGCCACGCGCTGCTGCTGGCCGCCGGAGAGGGAGGAGGGGTAGGCGTCCGCCTTCTCCGACAGCCCGACGCGGGCCAGGTTCTCGGCGGCCGTCCGCGCGGCCCGCGCCTTGTCCCGCCGCAGCACGCGGCGCTGCGGGAGGGTGAGGTTCTCCGTCACCGTCAGGTGCGGGAAGAGGTTGAACTGCTGGAAGACCATGCCGATACGGCGGCGTACGGCGTCGATGTCGACGTCGGGGTCCGTCAGCTCCGTTCCGCCGACGAAGACCTGACCCCGCGTCGGCTCCTCCAGGAGGTTCACGCACCGCAGCAGTGTCGACTTGCCGGAGCCGGAGGGGCCGATCACGCAGACGACCTCGCCCCGGGCGATCTCCAGGTCGATGCCGCGCAACACCTCGTTGGCGCCGAAGGACTTGTGCAGGCCCCGGATCTGGATCTCGGGGGTGCTGTCGCTCACTTGACGGCCTCCTGGGCCTTGGCCTCCAGCCGGCGGACGACGAAGCCGAGCGGGATCGTGACCAGCAGGTAGCACAGGCCGGCGACGAGGATCGGCGTGGAGTTGGCGGTCGTACTGGCCAGGTCACGGCCGTACTTGGACAGTTCGCGCTCCTCCAGGGTGACGCCGAGGAACAGCACCAGGGAGGAGTCCTTGAACAGGAGCACGAGTTCGTTGGTCAGCGGCGGGATGATGATGCGGAACGCCTGCGGGATGATGATCGAGACCATCGCGCGGGCCGGTGAGAAGCCCAGCGAACGGGCCGCCTCCATCTGCCCCTTGGGCACCGCCTGGATGCCCGCGCGGATCGTCTCGGCCATGTAGGCGGCGGCGACCAGGCCGAGCGCCAGGGCGACCTTGCCGTAGGTGCCGCCGACGATCTCCGTGCCGGGGAAGGCCAGTGGCACGGCGACGCCGATGAAGATGAAGATCAGCAGGGCGGGCAGGCCGCGGAAGATCTCGATGTAGACGCCGGCGAGCCAGCGGTAGGGGCCCACGGACGACAGCCGCATCAGCGCGATGACCATGCCGAGGGCCAGTCCGACGACGAAGCCGGACAGGGTGTAGAGCACGGTGTTCTTCAGCGCCAGCGTGATGATGTCCGGGAACATCTGCCGCGCGATGTCCTTCTGCGCGAACTGGTTCCGCAGCCGCCCCCAGTCCGCCGAGACCGCGAACGCGATCACGGCGGCGACGAAGACGACGTACTGGGCACCGCGCGACAGGCGCCGCTTCCGACGCCGGGTCAGGCCCTTCCTGCGGGGCTGGATCTGTACGTCCGTGGCGGTCATGAGGCGGAGGGGGAGGCCGCGGACGCGTCGTACGGGCCGATCCACTTCTCGTACAGCTTCTTGTACGTGCCGTCGGCCTTCGCGTCCTTGATGGCCTTGTTGATGGCGGCGAGCAGCCTGGTGTTGCCCTTCTTGACCGTGAAGCCGTACTGCTCACCGGTGTTGATGTTGTCGGCGAGCTGGAAGGCGTCCGCGTTGGCCTTGGTCTTCAGCCAGCCCTGGACCACGGGGTAGTCGATGATGACGGCCTTGACCTGGCCGGTGCGCAGGCCGTTGAGGACGGCGTCGGAGGACTCGAAGGAGACGGGGTCGAAGCCCTGCTTCTTCGCGTAGTCCTCGCCGGTGGTCTGCGCCTGGGCGCCCAGCTTGACCTTCTTGGCCTTGGCGTCGGCGAGCGAGGTGACGCCGCTGTCCTTGTCGACCAGGAGGGCCTGGGTGGCGTCGAAGTAGGGGTCGGAGAAGTCGACGTTCTTCTTGCGCTCGGCGGTGATGGTCATGCCGGCCGCGGCCAGGTCGCACTCGCCGGAGTTGAGGAAGGCGCCGGTCTTGAAGTTCTCGAACGGCGTGTCCAGGATCTGCTGCTTCACGCCGAGGTCCTTGGCGACGAGGTCGATCAGCGACACGTCGAAGCCCTGCACCTTTCCGTCGATCTCCGACTGGAACGGCGGGTAGGGCAGGTGGGTGCAGGTGGTGAGCCGGCCGGCCTTGACGAGCGTGACGCCGCCGGCGGCGGTCTTCGTGCCGCTGCCGCCGTTGTCGCTGGAGGTGCAGGCGGAAAGGGAGACAGCCACGAGCACCAGCCCGGCCGTCACGGAGAACGTCTTCACGGGTGGCCTCCTGTGGGGGAACTGTGGGTTCCGATTATAAGGAGATGTTTGGGTTCCTCAAATCAAACCGATGGCTACGGAGCCGTCTGGCCTAAGAAGTCGTAAGTGCAGGGAGCGTCAGGAGGGGTCACGGGTGGCGGATACCCTCAAGTGAGCCGACCACGCGTGAGCAGAGAGAGCACCGCCGTGACCCACCCTTTCCTGGACCTGCCCCCGTTCAGCGCCGCGGACTTCGCCGCCGTGGAGGACCGTGTCGCGCGGTTGCTCGGGACCGCGCAGGACGTCGTGATCATGCAGGGCGAGGCGCTGCTGCCGCTGGAGGGCGCGATCCGGGGGACGGCCGGACCGGGGACGACGGCGCTGAACGTGATCACCGGCCCGTACGGGCAGACCTTCGGCGACTGGCTGCGGGACTGCGGGGCGACGGTGATCGACCTCGCGGTGCCCTTCCACGCGGCGGTGAGCGCCGAGCAGATCCGGGAGGCCTTCGCCGAGCACCCGGAGATCGACTTCGTGTCGCTGGTCCACGCGGAGGCGGCGACCGGCAACACCAACCCGGTCGCGGAGATCGGGGAGGCCGTACGGGAGCAGGGGGCGCTGTTCTATCTGGACGCCGTCGCCTCCGTCGGGGCCGAGCCGGTGCTGCCGGACGCGTGGGGCGTGGACCTGTGCGTGATCGGCGCGCAGAAGGCGATGGGCGGACCGGCGGGCGTGTCGGCGGTGTCGGTGAGCGAGCGGGCGTGGGCGCGGATGGCGGCGAATCCCAGGGCGCCGCGGCGGTCGTACCTGTCGCTGCTGGACTGGAAGGAGCGCTGGATCGACGGCGGCCGCAGGGCGCTGCCGCACGCGCCGGCGCAGTTGGAGATGCTGGCGCTGGCGGCGTGTCTGGAGCGGATCGAGGCGGCGGGCCCGGACGCGGTGATGGCCCGGCACGCCGAGGCCGCGGCGGCGACCAGGGCGGGGGCGCCGGCCCTGGGCGGGGGCCTGGAGCCGTACGTGTACGAGGCCCGGCACGCGGCACCGGTCGCCACGACGCTGCGAGCGCCGGCCGGCGTGGTCGCGTCGGACCTGGTGGCACGGGCCCTGGAGGTGACCCCCGGTCTGCCGCTGGCGGCGGGCGGGGGCGCGCTGGCCAAGGAGATGATCCGCGTCAACCACTACGGCCCGGACGCGCGCCTGGACGTGGTGGAGAGGTGCCTGACGGCGCTGGGCACGGCGCTGGCGGAGCGGGGCGTGACGGTGGATCTGGAGGGGGCCCGGCGGGCCGTGGCGGACAGCGGACGCTGACCGGAGGGGGCTCTGCCCGGCGTTTCGCCGGGGCCGAAAACAGCCTGCCCGGCGCGGAGAGGCGGGTCCGTCGCCGTACCCGCGTGTCATGCTCGCCGCATGACGACCGAGACGCCCGACGCCCCCCGGACGCTGCCCGACGGCCGGCCCGTCCCCCTGGTCGCCGGTCAGGAGCGGGCCATGCTGGAGAGCTGGCTCGACTTCCACCGGGCCACCCTGGCGCTCAAGTGCGCGGGGCTGGACGACGGGCAGGTGCGGCTGGCGTCGGCCGAGCCGTCGCGGTTGACCCTGCTCGGACTGGTGCAGCATCTCGCCGAGGTGGAGCGGAACTGGTTCCAGCGGGTGATGGGCGGGCTGGCCGTGCCGCCGGTGTACGGGGAGGGGGACGGATACGCGCTCGATCCGGCGCGGGGGCTCGACGAGGCGCTGGACGTGTGGCGGCGGGAGATCGCGCGCGGGCGCGAGGCGGTCGCCGGGCGGTCGCTGGACGACACGGGGCGGATCGCCGAGGGGTTCATGGCCGGGGTGGCGGTCAGTCTGCGCTGGGTGCTCATTCACCTGATCGAGGAGTACGCCCGGCACAACGGCCACGCGGACATCTTGCGAGAACGGATCGACGGGGTTACGGGCGCATAATTCAGGGGTAATTCCTGAATTTCCCCGAGGGGTAGCTTCCCGTATTCTTCTGCCCGCTTTCCCTCGACCTAAACGCAAAGATTTTGCGAACGTAGAGCAGTGTAATTCGGGCGGATCTCGTGGGGGTTACATGGCTGTGACGCGTTACACATAGCGAGCATTTTGCCTGACTTTGCACCCACCAATGCGGGGCAATTCCGGCATGCCTCGCGCGTCCGTACGCGCTCGCGTGATAACACAGCACCGCCAGCCACGTAACCCCCTCAGGCGATGCAATTTCGAATTTCCCTCGGTAAATTCAATCCGCATGACTGCCGCACAAGCAGAACTGCAAGCAGAACTGCAAATCGACCGTCCGTCGGTGGCGGACGGCGCCGCGCTGTGGCGGATCGCGAGAGACTCGAAGACCCTCGACCTGAACTCGTCGTACAGCTATCTGCTGTGGTGCCGCGACTTCGCCGCCACCTCGGCCGTGGCCCGCGACGGGAACGGGGAGGCGGTCGGGTTCGTCACCGGCTACGTCCGGCCGGACCGTCCGCAGACGCTGCTCGTCTGGCAGGTGGCGGTGGACCGTGCCCACCGGGGGCGCGGGCTCGCGGCCGCGCTGCTGGACGGGCTGGTCGCCCGCAGCCGGGGCGAGCACCGCATCACCGCCGTCGAGACCACCATCACCCCCGGCAACACCGCCTCCGAGCGCCTGTTCACCTCGTTCGCCGAGCGGCACGGCGCACTGCTGGAGCGCGAGGTGCTGTTCGACCGGGGCCTGTTCCCCGACGGCCCGCACGATCCCGAAGTCCTGTACCGCATCGGGCCCCTGTCCGTGTGACCTCCCTCTGACACACGCCCACTGACGACCCCCACGCACTCCCCCACCCATCGAGGAGCGATTCGTCGTGACCATCACCCAGCCCGACCTCAGCGTCTTCGAGACCCTCGAGTCCGAGGTGCGCAGCTACTGCCGAGGCTGGCCCACCGTCTTCGACCGCGCGCAGGGCAGCCGCATGTACGACGAGGACGGCCACGAGTACCTGGACTTCTTCGCCGGCGCCGGCTCACTGAACTACGGCCACAACAACCCCGTCCTCAAACGGGCGTTGATCGACTACCTGGAGCGCGACGGCGTCACCCACGGGCTCGACATGTCGACCACCGCCAAACGGGCCTTCCTGCAGACCTTCCAGGACCTGGTGCTGCGCCCGCGCGACCTGCCGTTCAAGGTCATGTTCCCGGGCCCGACGGGCACCAACGCCGTGGAGTCGGCGCTCAAGCTCGCGCGGAAGGTGAAGGGCCGGGAGGCCATCGTCTCCTTCACCAACGCCTTCCACGGCATGTCCCTGGGCTCGCTCGCCGTCACCGGCAACGCCTTCAAGCGGGCCGGCGCCGGAATCCCGCTGGTGCACGGCACGCCGATGCCGTTCGACAACTACTTCGACGGGCAGGTCCCGGACTTCCTGTGGTTCGAGCGGATCCTGGAGGACCAGGGCTCCGGCCTCAACAAACCCGCCGCCGTGATCGTCGAGACCGTGCAGGGCGAGGGCGGCATCAACGTCGCCCGGGCCGAGTGGCTGCGGGCGCTCGCGGAGCTGTGCGAACGGCAGGACATGCTGCTGATCGTCGACGACATCCAGATGGGGTGCGGGCGCACCGGTGCGTTCTTCTCCTTCGAGGAGGCCGGGATCACGCCCGACATCGTCACCGTGTCGAAGTCGATCAGCGGCTACGGCCTGCCGATGTCGCTGTGCCTGTTCAAGCCGGAGCTCGACATCTGGGAGCCGGGCGAGCACAACGGCACCTTCCGCGGCAACAACCCCGCGTTCGTCACCGCCACCGCCGCGCTGGAGGCGTACTGGGCGGACGGGTCGGCGATGGAGAAGCAGACCCGGACGCGCGGCGAGCAGGTCGAACAGGCGCTGATCTCCATCACCGAGGAGAACCTGGCCGACGTCAAGGAGTACCGGGGCCGCGGGCTCGTGTGGGGCATGGAGTTCCACGACAGGGAACGGGCCGGCCGCATCGCCCGGCGCGCCTTCGAACTCGGGCTGCTCGTCGAGACGTCGGGCCCCGAGAGCGAGGTCGTCAAGCTGCTCCCGGCGCTCACCATCACCCCCGAGGAACTGGACGAGGGGCTCAGCATCCTCGCCCGTTCCGTGCGGGAAACCGTCTGAAACACCACCTAGGAGGCATCGCAGCACCGTGATCGTCCGTTCGTTCAAGGAGATCGAAGGCACCGACCGGCACGTGAAATCCGCGTCCGGCACCTGGGAGAGCAAGCGCATCGTCCTGGCCAGGGAGAGGGTCGGTTTCTCGGTGCACGAGACGATCCTGTACGCGGGCACGGAGACCCACATGTGGTACGCCAACCACATCGAGGCCGTCGTCTGCACCAGGGGCGAGGCCGAGCTGACCGACCGCGAGACCGGGCGGACGTACCGCATCACGCCCGGCACCATGTACCTCCTCGACGGCCACGAGCGGCACACGCTCCGGGTCAAGGAGGACTTCCACTGCATCTGTGTCTTCAACCCGCCCGTGACCGGCCGCGAGGACCACGACGAGAACGGCGTCTACCCGCTGCTCACCGAGCCCGAGGAGGTGTGAGAACCACATGACCACCGTCACCGATCTCTACCCCAGCCGCGGCACCGCCGAGGTGTCGATCCCGCGCAAGGACCCCGTCGTCTGGGGCTCCCCCGACACGCCGGGCCCGTTCTCGGCGGTCGATCTCCAGTCGTTCGAGCGCGACGGCTTCCTCGCCCTCGACCAGCTCATCGGACCGGACGAAGTCACCGTCTACCAGCGCGAGCTGGAGCGGCTGACCACCGATCCGGCGATCCGCGCGGACGAGCGCTCGATCGTGGAGCCGAAGTCCAAGGAGATCCGCTCGGTCTTCGAAGTGCACAAGATCAGCGAGGTGTTCGCCGGCCTGGTACGCGACGAGCGGGTGGTCGGGCGGGCCCGGCAGATCCTCGGCTCGGACGTCTACGTCCACCAGTCGCGGATCAACGTCAAGCCCGGGTTCGGGGCCAGCGGCTTCTACTGGCACTCGGACTTCGAGACCTGGCACGCCGAGGACGGTCTGCCCCACATGCGCACGGTGTCCGTCTCGATCGCGCTGACCGAGAACTACGACACCAACGGCGGTCTCATGATCATGCCGGGGTCGCACAAGACGTTCCTGGGCTGCGCCGGCGCCACGCCCAAGGACAACTACAAGAAGTCGCTGCAGATGCAGGACGCGGGCACGCCGTCGGACGAGGCGCTGACCGCGATGGCGAGCGAGTACGGCATCAAGCTCTTCACGGGCAGGGCCGGTTCGGCGACCTGGTTCGACTGCAACTGCATGCACGGCTCCGGCGACAACATCACGCCGTTCCCGCGCAGCAACGTGTTCATCGTGTTCAACAGCGTGGAGAACACGGCGGTCGAGCCGTTCGCGGCTCCGGTACGGCGCCCGGAGTTCATCGGCGCGAGGGACTTCACGCCGGTGCGGTGACCCGTGCGGCGTGAGGTGGTCTCACAGCCACGCCAGTGACGCGGCCCGCTCCAGTACCGTGCGTACGGCGGCCGCGTCGCCCGTGGCCGCGCGCGGCACCCCGTCGGGGGTGTGCCGGCCGCCGACCAGGAGGCAGAAGTCGACCGGGTCGAGGGCGAGTTCGGCCCGTACGGGATCGTCCTCCGAGCCCAGCACCCACTGCGCGCCGCCGGTGACCGAGAACAGCACCGGCGGCGCGGTGGGTCCCAGGGCCAGGCCGAGGATGCGCACGGCGAGACGGACCAGCCGCCACAGGTGCTCGGTTGGCGGAGGCGGCACGACGAGGCCGAGGGCGCGGCCGATGTCGTCGGTGTGGATCCACGTCTCGAAGGCCCGGACGACGAAGTGGTCCGCCACGGGGAGCCGTACGCCCATCAACTCCGCCGCGGCGGCGGCCCGTTCGGGGTCGTGTGCCTCCGGTGCGGCGAGCAGGGCGGCGGCCTGCGCGGACCAGGCGGCGACGGTCTCCTCGGGACCGCGTGTGTGCTCGTGCGCGATGACGTCGGCGGTACGGCGGTTCCAGTCGTCCTCCCAGTCCGCGCCGGGCGCGCCGCGGGAGGCCGGCACGCGCGCGGCGATCCCGAGCCGCCCGGCGAGCGGTTCGTCGGCGGCGAGCAGGTGGGCGACGGTCGCCTGCACGTCCCAGTCGTGCACGACCGGCGTGCTCCACCGCCCCTCCGCCTCGGCCAGCAGCGCCTTCAGCCCGGCGACGGCGGCGGCGTAGGGGGCGGCCTGGGCGGCGACCCGGGGGGCGGGCGGCCGGATGCGCCGGGCGAACGCCAGGACGTCGGCGGCAGATCGCGTGGACCGGCGCGGAGGCGGGCCCTTCGACGCGTCGCCGGTCACCGGCGCGTCGCGGATCGTCGCCGCGTCGTGTGCCTCGGCGGCGGCCCGCGCCGGTTGGTCTTCTTCCGTTGCCTCCCCCTCCCCCGTCCCCTCCAGCAGCCGTACCGTCTCGCGCAGCCGTTCCGCCTCCGCCGCGCAGCTCTCGCAGTCGGCCAAGTGGGCCGGGACCGTGCGCTGTTCGGCGGGCGGGAGGGCGCCGACGGCCCAGGCGGCGAGCAGGTCGCGGACGTCGTCGTGGTCGCTGGTCACCGGCCGCCTCCTCTTCCGCCCCGACACCCTGCCGTCATCATGCGCCCTTTTCCAGTGCCGGGTCCGGTGGGTCCGCCAAAGAGTCGGCCAAGGCGCGTAAGGCCGTGCGCAGCCGGGTCTTCGCCGTGCCCTCGGGGATGCCGAGTTCGACGGCGGCCTGCCGGTAGGTGCGGCCCGCGAAGTAGGCGAGGTGCACCACCTCCCGCAGGGGCTGCGGGAGTTCGGCGAGAGCGGTGTGCAGCAGCAGGGCCCGTTCGCGGTCGACGACGGCCTCCGCGGGGCCGGGCGCTGCGTCCGGGATGGCGTGCAGCGCGGCGTCGTCGGCGCGGGCGTCCTTGCGGTGCCGGGCCTCGCCGCGCACCCAGTCCACGGCCCGCCGGTGGGCCAGCACCGACAGCCAGGTGCGCAGGCTGCCGCGGCGCGCGTCGAAGGCGTACGGCCGGGCCCACAGCTGGGCGAAGACCTCCTGCGCGACGTCCTCGGCGGCGCCCGGGCTGCGGGTGACGCGTGCGGCGACCGCCCGCACCAGGCCGCCGTACGCCTCGTACGCCTCGGCCAGCGCGGACTCGTCGCCGTACACGAGCCGCCTGTGCAGCTCCGCGTCGACGGGCGGTCGGACGGACACCTCGTCCGTGGACTCCACCGGCACCACCACCCCTGGTGCCCTTCCTAGCGTCAGCCGGACAGGACGTCCAGCAGGCGGTCTACGTCGGCGGGGGTGTTGTACAGGTGGAAGGCGGCCCGCAGATGGCCCGCCCGGTTGGAGACCTGGATGCCCGCCTCGGCCAACTGCGGCTGCCGGTGGCCGAGTCGGGGCACGGAGACGATCGCCGAGCCGGGCGCGGGCACGGGTTCGTGGCCCAGCTCGCGCAGGCCGGCGCGGAACCGGTCGGCGAGGGCGAGGTCGTGGGCGTGGACGGCGTCCACGCCGAGCTCCTCGATCAGCTCCAGGGACCGGCGCAGGCCGGCGAAGGTGAACAGGGCGTGGGTGAGGTCGAACCGGCGGGCGGAGCGGGCGAGTTCGGTCACGGGGCCGTAGCAGCTGTCCCACGGGGTCTCGGCCGCGACCCAGCCGGCCAGGATCGGCGTGAGCCCGCCGAAGTCCTCCGGCACGACGAGGAAGGCCGCCCCGTGCGGCCCCAGCAGCCATTTGAAGCCGACCGCGGCGGTGAAGTCGTACGCGTCGGCGTCCATCGGCAGCCAGCCGGCGGCCTGCGAGAAGTCGACGTACGTGCGCGCCCCGTGCTCCCGGGCGGCCTCGCGCAGGGCCGGCAGGTCGGCGATGCGTCCGTCGGCGGACTGCGCGGCGCTGACCGCGACGAGCGCGGTGCCGGGGCGGACGGACTCGGCGACGCGCTCCAGGGGCACGGTGCGCACCTTGAGGTCGCCGCGGACGTGGAAGGGGTTGAGGACGGAGGTGAAGTCGTCCTCGGCGGTGAGGACTTCGGCGCCCGCGGGCAGCGAGGCCGCGATCACGCCGGTGTGGGCGGCGACGGACGTCCCGGCCGCCACCCGCTCGGCCGGGACGCCGGCCAGCCGGGCGTAGGCGGCCCGGGCCTCCTCGACGTCGGCGTACAGCGCGTCCAGCGGCCGGCCCTCGGCCCGCAGCCGCACGGCCTCCTGCAGCGCGGTGACGGCGCGGGCCGGGAGGAGGCCGTTGCTCGCGGTGTTGAGAAAGGTGGTCTTCGGCGCGAACTCGGCACGGACGAGGCTTGCGAAGGTCTCCATGGGTCCACTGTGGGGCCCATGGAAGTCGTAGTCCATTGCCGATTTCTGCGTGGTTTCCCTAAGCGATGCTTATGAATACGCCTCGACCTGCGTCTTTACCGCTGGGGAACCGCGCATCCGTCCGGTCCGCACGCGTCGGCGTCGCCCTGGTCGATCAGCCGCAGCGGCGACCGCTCGCCCCACGCCCGGCTCAGCGCCTGGGTGAAGACCTCGGCGGGCTGGGCGCCGGAGACGCCGTAGGCGCGGTCGAGGACGAAGAAGGGCACGCCGTTCGCGCCGAGCTCGGCGGCCTCGCGTTCGTCGGCGCGGACGTCGTCGGCGTAGGCGGCCGGGTCGGCGAGCACCGCGCGGGCCGCGTCGGCGTCCAGCCCGGCCTCGGCGGCGAGCTCCACCAGCCGCTCGTCGCCCTCGGTGAACAGGGAGCGCTCGTCGGCGAAGTTGGCCCGGTACAGGATCCGCAGCAGCTGGTCCTGCCTGCCCTGCGCCTTGGCGAAGTGCAGCAGCCGGTGCAGGTCGAAGGTGTTGCCGTGGTCGCGGCCGCGGGTGCGGTAGGGCAGGCCCTCGGCGGCGGCCTGCGCGCCGAGGTTCTCCTCGCCGGCCTGGGCCTGGGCCTCGCTCATGCCGTACTTCTTCGTGAGCATGGTGATCACCGGCTGGACGTCGCCCTTGGCGCGGCCGGGGTCCAGCTCGAAGGAGCGGTGCACCACCTCGACCTGGTCGCGGTGCGGGAAGGCGGCGAGGGCCTTCTCGAAGCGCGCCTTGCCCACGTAGCACCAGGGGCACGCTATGTCCGACCAGATCTCGACCTTCATGTTCTCTCCAGTTCGCGCGGATGCGGAGGCGGTACGGGGACGCGAACGCCCTCCGCCGGGAACGTGAACGTTCAAGCAGCCGGGTTCATTCCCCGTGCCGCCTCCTCGGCGGCCCCCGCCCCCAGGCGGCTGAACTGGGCCCGGTACGCGCTCGGCGTCAGGCCGGTGCGCCGGACCACGTGGGCGCGCAGGGAGTCGGCGGTGCCGAGCCCGCAGGCGCGGGCCACCTGGTCCATGGGCAGGGTAGTGGTCTCCAGCAGCTCCTTGGCGCGCTCGATGCGCTGGTGCAGCAGCCACTGCAGGGGGCTGACGCCGCTCTCGGCGTGGAAGCGGCGGGTGAGGGTGCGGACGCTGACGCCGGCGTGCCGGGCGAGGTCGGCGAGGGTGAGCGGCTTGTCGAGGTTGCGCATGGCCCAGCCGCGGGTGTCGGCACAGGCGGTGCCGCGCTCGGGCGGCAGCGGAGTCTGGGTGAACTGGGTCTGGCCGCCCGGGCGGACCGGCGCGACCAGGGCGAGGCGGGCGACCTCGTTGGCGACGGCGGCGCCGTAGTCGCAGCGGATGATGTGCAGGCACAGGTCGATGCCGGCGGCGTAGCCGGAGGCGGTGACGTAGGGGCCGTCCTGGACGTACAGGACGTCCGCCTGGAGGTCGATGCCCGGGTGGCGGCGGCGCAGGTCCTCGGCGTGCGCCCAGTACGTGGTGGCCTTGCGGCCCTCCAGCAGGCCCGCCGCGGCGAGCTGGAAAGCGCCCGAGCACAGGGAGGCGAGCCGTTTTCCGGCCGCGTCGGCCTGCTGGACGGCGGCCACGATCCGCGGGTCCGGCTCGTACGGCGCGCCGGTGCCGGCGACCACCACCGTGTCGGCCTCCAGGACCGCGTCGAGCCCGCGGGGAACGTACAGGTCGAGGCCGCCGGAGGTCGGCACCGGGCCGGGTTCGGCGGCGCAGACGACCACCTCGTAGCCCGGCCGCCCGTCCACCTCGACCTTGCCGAACAGCATCTCGGGGATGGCCAGGTTGAACATCGACACGGGTGACGGCGCGATCACGGCGATGCGGTGCGGGACCCGATCCTCGGCCATGGCCAGAACCTCCGGTTGTATGGCGTTCAGGCCACTACTGTACGGCGGCCGAGATCCGCAGGATGGTCGCATGTCGACCGAACAGACCCTGAAGGGCGCACAACCCACTGATACGGAAGGGGAGTTGGCGCCCAAGAGGCCCTCTCCCGCGCTCACCCTGACCGCCGCCCTCCTCGGCTTCGCGCTGATCACCCTCGACGCGTCCGTGGTGAACGTGGCCCTGCCCGCGATCGGCGCCGGCCTCGGCGGCGGGATGTCGGGGCTGCAGTGGGTGGTGGACGCCTACACGCTGGCGTTCGCCGCGCTGATGCTGTCCACCGGCGCCTTCTCGGACCGGGCGGGGGCGAGCCGGGCGTTCGCGCTCGGCACCACGGTGTTCACCCTGGCCTCGGTGGCCTGCGGTCTGGCACCGGGGCTCGCGGCGCTGATCGGAGCGCGGGTGGTGCAGGGCACCGCGGCGGCGGTCGTCCTGCCGGCGTCGCTGGCGCTGGTGCGGCAGGCGTACCTGGACCCGGTACGGCGGGCCCGGGCGGTGGCCGCCTGGGCGGCGGGCGGTTCGGCGGCGGTGGCGCTCGGTCCGGTGGCGGGCGGCCTGCTGACCACGGCGTGGGACTGGCGCGGCATCTTCTTCGTCAACGTGCCCGTGGGCGCCGCCATCCTGGCGCTGCTCGTGCGGGCCCCGCGCTCCGAGCGCCGGCCGGCACCGCTGGACCTGCCGGGCCAGGCGACGGCCGTGGTGACGCTGACCGCGCTGACGTTCGCGGTGATCG
Source organism: Streptomyces sp. 7R007 (assembly GCF_054850255.1). Lineage (NCBI taxonomy): Bacteria > Bacillati > Actinomycetota > Actinomycetes > Kitasatosporales > Streptomycetaceae > Streptomyces > Streptomyces sp. 7R007. The sequence continues at coordinate 99,926 of NZ_JBTWMV010000004.1, forward strand.
AGGGCGGGACGGCGGGCTGGGCGGCGCTCGCGGTGGCCGTCGTGGCGGCCGGGGTCTTCCTGCGGGTCGAGTCGCGCACGGCGCACCCGGTGGTGCCGCTCGCCCTGTTCCGCAACCGGACGGTGGCGGTGACGGTCGCCGCGGGCGCCGCGGTCAGCGTCGCCTTCTACAGCCTGGTGTTCGTCTTCTCGCTCTTCTTCCAGCAGGTGCAGGGCCGTTCGGCGCTCTACGCCGGGCTGATGTTCCTGCCGATGACGGGCCTGATCGGCGTGACGAACGTGGTCGCGGGCAAGCTGGCGGCCCGCTACGGGGCCAGGCTGCCGATGGTGATCGGCCAGTGGGTGGCCGTCGTCGGGCTCCTCGTCCTGCTGTACGTCGGCGCCGGCACGCCCTCCGGCCTGGTGGCCGTGCTGCTGGTGCCGCTGGCGCTGGGCTGCGCGCTGACGGTGCCGCCGCTGACGGCCGCGATGCTGGAGGCGGTGCCCGCCGAGCGGGCGGGGCTGGCCGCCGGGGTGCTCAACGCGGCACGTCAGGTGGCGGGCGGCCTCGGCATCGCGGTCTTCGGGACGCTGGTCTCCGGCGGTTTCGTGACCGGCATGCGGGTGAGTCTGGCGATCAGCGCGGCGGTGCTGGCGCTGACCGGGGCGCTCAGCTTCCGTCTCGCAGGTCGCGGGGCCAGGCGGGCCTGAAGTCGATGTGGTCGTACGTCACGACACACCCTCCCCCATCGGCGACTGCGTCATGAAGCCGACCAGCGCCGCGCCCGTCTCCTTCTCGCCGGCCAGCGTGAACAGCCGGACGAAGGTCCAGTGTTCGCCGTCGCGGGAGGCGTGGAAGGCGAAGGCGCGGCCGGTGCGGCTGACCCGCAGCCAGACGGAACTCCCGTCCACGGTGAAGGAGTTGGCGTCGTCGGAGTGGCCCCGGGTGACCACCGTGCAGACGGTGGGCACGTCCGGGGAGTACTCCAGGCAGAGCTTGGCCCAGGCCCGCTCGCCGACATGGACGTAGAGCACTCCCGCGTCGAAGGCCCCGGCGAACCCGACGGTGACCCGGGCGACGAGCTGGAAGTCCCCTTCCGGCGCCCCGAGCAGCCGGGGCGCGTCGGAGGCGGGGTCCAGCCCCTCGTCGGTGGGCGGCACGAAGCGGTCCTGCCGGGGGCCGGCCCATCCGGTGAGGATGCCGTCCTCGTACGACCAGTGCCCGTCGGGGCCGTAGGTGCGCAGGGGGAAGGGCAGTTCGGGGAGTTCCACGTCCATCCAGTGAGTGTCGCAGGTGCAGGTGAGGGACCCGGGGGCGCGGGGAACCGCGCGGAGCGGCCCCGACGACGGGCGGCCCGCGACGCACCGTACCCCGTCGGCGCTATCGCTCCAGGCGGCCGTTGAAGCGCCTGGGCAGGCCCAGCGGGTTGTCGTCGCGCAGCTCGGGCGGCAGCAGCGCCTCGGGGGCGTTCTGGTAGACGACCGGCCGCATCCACCGCTCGATCGCCGTGCCGCCGACGGACGTCGAGGTGGACGTCGTCGCCGGGTACGGGCCGCCGTGGTGCTGGGCCGGGGCCACCGCGACGCCCGTCGGCCAGCCGTTGACCAGCACCCGGCCGGCCAGCGGCGTCAGCTCGGCGAGGAGCTCCGCGCCGCGCCCCTCGCCGGCCGCCTCCTCGGTCGACAGGTGCACGGTCGCCGTGAGGTTGCCCGGCAGCCGGGACAGCACGGCCTGGACCTGCGTGTCGTCGTCGTAGCGGGCGACGACGGTGACGGGGCCGAAGCACTCCTCCAGGAGCAGGTCGTAGGCGCCCTCCTCGGCCAGCTTGTCGGCCGATACCGTCAGGAAGCCCGCGCTGACCGTGTGCTCGCCGCCCGCGCCCGGCGTGACCGGCGACTCCACCTCGGGCAGCCGGGTGCGCTCGGCGATGCCGGCGAGGAAGTTGTCGCGCATCCGGTGGTCGAGGAGCACCCCGGCCTCCGAGTCGCTGACGGCGTCGGTCAGGGACTTCAGGAAGCGGTCGCCGGCCGCGCCGTTCGGGGCGAGGACCAGGCCCGGCTTCACACAGAACTGGCCGACGCCGAGCGTCATCGAGCCGGCGAGCCCGGCGCCGATGGCCTCCGCCCGCTCCGCTGCCGCGGCCTCGGTGATCACGACCGGGTTGAGCGAGCCCAGCTCGCCGTGGAACGGGATCGGCACCGGACGGGCCGCCGCCGCGTCGAACAGCGCCCGGCCGCCCTTGACGGACCCGGTGAAGCCGGCCGCGGCGACCAGCGGGTGCTTGACCAGCTCGACGCCCGCCTCGAAGCCGTGCACCAGGCCGACGACGCCGGCGGGGATGCCGTGCGCGTCGGCGGCCCGGCGCAGCACGCTCGCGACCAGCTCGGACAGGGCCGGGTGGTCGGGGTGGGCCTTGACGACGACCGGGCAGCCCGCGGCCAGGGCGCTGGCCGTGTCGCCGCCGGCGACCGAGAAGGCGAAGGGGAAGTTCGAGGCGGAGTAGACGGCGACCACGCCCAGCGGCACCTTGTAGCGGCGCAGGTCCGGGATGGGCGGGGTGGCGGTGTCGTCCGGGTGGTTGATGATGACGTCGAGGAAGGCGCCCTCGTCGACGATGTCCGCGAAGGCCCGCAACTGGTAGCAGGTCCGGGCGAGTTCGCCGGTGAGCCGGACCGGGCCGAGGGCGGTCTCGGCGTCGGCGGTCTCCACCAGCCAGTCCTTGGCGGCCTCCAGCTGCTCGGCGGCGGTGCGCAGGAAGGCCGAGCGGACGGCGCGGTCGGTGAGGGACGCGCGGGCGTCGTGCGCGGCGCGCACCGCGGCGTCCACCTCCTGGGCTGTGGCCTCCACCGCAACCTGTTCCCGCTGCTTCCCGGTTCGGGGGTCGACACTCCAGACTGGTGCTGCTGCCACCGCGGGTCCCTCCACGTATGTCTTGCGCTGTATTACCGCAGTATCAGGGTTCATCCACCAGGGGCGTTCGATATACTGAACGCCGTCTCTGATGATGAATATGCTGTCGGAGACTATTTCCCGTCCAACGAAGGGGTCAAGGGCGATGTCGGCAGGCGAGACAGGCGGCGGATCGCAGGTCAAGTCCGCGGTACGGACCGTTGAATTGCTGGAGTACTTCGCCGGCCGCCCCGGCATGCACTCGCTCGCCTCCGTCCAGGAGGCCGTCGGGTACCCCAAGTCGAGCCTGTACATGCTGCTGCGCACGCTCGTCGAGCTGGGCTGGGTGGAGACCGACGCGACGGGCACGCGATACGGCATCGGGGTGCGGGCGCTGCTGGTCGGCACCTCCTACATCGACGGCGACGAGGTGGTGGCGGCGGCCCGGCCGACGCTGGACCGGCTCTCGGACGACACCACGGAGACCATCCACCTGGCCCGTCTGGACGGCACGAACGTCGTCTACCTCGCGACCCGCCAGTCGCAGCACTACCTGCGCCCCTTCACCCGCGTCGGCCGCCGCCTGCCGGCCCACTCCACCTCCCTCGGCAAGGCGATCCTCGCCACCTACGGCGACGAGCAGGTCCGCAAGATGCTCCCCGAGACGCTGCCGGCGCTGACCGAGAACACCATCACCGACCGCGAGAAGCTCATCGAGGAGCTGCACCAGGTGCGCGAGCAGGGCTTCGCGGTGGACCGCGAGGAGAACACCCTGGGCCTGCGCTGCTTCGGCGTGGCGATCCCGTACCGCACCCCGGCGCGCGACGCGATCAGCTGCTCGGTGCCCGTGGCGCGGCTGACCCCGGCCCACGAGCAGATGGTGAAGGACGCCCTGTTCGACGCCCGCGACCGCCTGACCCTGGCGACCCGCAGACTGTGACTCCTAGGCTCTGGGCCCATGGACGTCGTACTGCGTGAAGTGCACGACAGCGATCTGCCGGTCTTCTTCCGGCAGATGAACGACCCCGAGGCCGTCCGCCTGGCGGCCTTCACCCCCAAGGACCCGGCCGACCGGGACGCCTTCGACGCGCGCTGGAACCGCATCCGCTCCTCGGGCGACGTGGCGCGGACGGTGCTGGTGGACGGTGACGTGGTGGGCAGCGTGTCGGTCTACGGCGAGCCGGGCGAGCGCGAGGTCACCTACTGGGTGGACCGGGCGTACTGGGGGCGGGGCGTGGCCACGGCCGCGCTGCGCGCGCTCCTTTCCGAGGTGCCCGAGCGCCCGCTGTACGCGCGGGCGGCGGCGGACAACACGGCCTCCCGGCGGGTGCTGGAGAAGTGCGGGTTCCGGGAGACGGCCCGGGCGGTGGGGTTCGCGAACGCGCGGGGCGAGGAGATCGACGAGGTCGTGCTCACCCTGACGGAGTGAGCCGCATGAACGTCCGATGAGAAAAACGGGCGTACGGGAACGATCACCGCATCCCACTCGTCTTCTTGATCGGGATGAACAAGACGATCAGGCGGGTCTCCGTCTTCTCACTGCTGCTGGTGTTCGCGCTGCTGGTCAGGGCGACCTGGGTGCAGTTCTACGACGGCCGGGCCCTGGCAGACGACAGCGACAACCGGCGCAACGCGATCGAGACGTACGCGGACCCGCTCGGGAACATCATCGTGGCCGGCCGGTCGATCACCGGCTCGGCGCGGACCACGGGCGGCGACCTCGCCTACAAGCGGACGTACAAGCAGGGCAAGCTGTACGCCGCGGTGACGGGCTACGCCTCGCAGTCGTACGCCCCCACGCAGCTGGAGGGCATCTACCAGGACCTGCTCAACGGCACGGACACCCGCCTGAAGACGGTGATGGACACGGTCACCGGCAAGCGGGCCGACCCGGGCAACGTGATCACGACGATCGACCCGGACGTGCAGCAGGCGGCCTATGACGCGCTCGGCGACAAGAAGGGCGCGGCCGTCGCCATCGACCCGTCGACCGGCAGGATCCTCGCGGTCGTCTCCACGCCGTCGTACGACCCCACCGCGCTGACGGACGCCAACACCGCGGCCGCCGCCTGGAAGAAGCTCAACGCGGACCCGGACAAGCCGCTCACCAACCGCGCCCTGCGCCAGCCGCTGCCGCCGGGCTCGACGTTCAAGCTGGTCGTCGCGGCGGCCGCGCTGGAGGATGGGCTGTACGCGAACGTCGACGAGAAGACCGACAGCCCCGACCCGTACACCCTGCCGGGCACCACCCGCGAGCTGTCCAACGAGAACCCCAGCGCCCCTTGCGAGAACGCCTCGATCCGCACCGCCCTGCAGTACTCCTGCAACAACGTCTTCGCCAAGATGGCCGTCGACCTCGGCCAGGACAAGGTGAAGGCGATGGCGGAGAAGTTCGGCTTCAACGACGACCGGCAGGACGTGCCGGTCCGGGCGTACACCAGCGTCTACCCCTCGGACATGGACAAGTCGTCCACGGCCCTCACGGGCATCGGCCAGTACGACGTGACGGCCACCCCGCTGCAGATGGCCATGGTGTCGGCGGCGATATCCAACGGCGGCGAGCTGGTCTCGCCGCACATGGTCTCCCAGATCACCGACAGCGGCGGTGACGTGCTGAAGGACTACGACGACAGCGCCAGCACACGCCGGATCGTCAGCTCCTCCACCGCCGAGCAGCTCCAGTCGGCGATGCGGACGGTGGTGGAGAAGGGCACCGGCACGAACGCGCGGATATCCGGCGTCACCGTGGGCGGCAAGACGGGCACGGCCCAGCACGGCGAGAACAACAGCCAGACGCCGTACGCCTGGTTCACGTCCTACGCCCGGTCCGGCGGCAAGCAGGTGGCGGTGGCCGTGGTGGTCGAGCAGTCGGACGCGGCCCGCTCCGAGGTCAGCGGCAACGGACTGGCCGCCCCCGTGGCCAAGGCCATGATGGAGGCGGCCCTGAAGGGCTGAGCCCGGTTACTTCACGCCCAGGATCTGCTCCACCGGATCGATCGCGAAGTACACCAGGAACAGCGCCGAGACCCCCCACAGCAGCCAGTGCACGTCCCTGGCCCTGCCGAGCACCGCCTTGATGACGACGTAGGCCAGGAACCCGGCCCCGATGCCGTCCGTGATGGAGTACGTGAACGGCATCGCGGCGATCGTCAGGAACGCCGGGATGGCGATCTCGTACCGGTCCCAGTCGATGTGCTTGACGTGGGTCATCATCAGGAAGCCCACGGCGATCAGCGCGGGCGCGGCGGCCTGGAGCGGCACGATCGTCAGCAGCGGGGTGAGGAACAGCGCGAGCCCGAAGAGCCCGCCGGTGATCAGGTTGGCGAACCCGGTCCGCGCCCCTTCCCCGACGCCGGCCGCCGACTCGATGTAGGCGGTGTTGGAGGAGGCCGACCCCAGGCCGCCGGCCACCGCCGCCGCGCCGTCGATGAACAGCACCCGTCCGATCCCCGGCACCTGCCCCTGGTCGTCGAGCAGCCCCGCCTCCGCGCTGATGCCGACGATCGTGCCCATGGCGTCGAAGAAGTCGGACAGGATCAGGGTGAAGACGAGCAGCACGGCGGTGAGGATGCCCGCCTTCGCGAAGCCGCCGAACAGGCTGACGTGGCCGACGAGGCCGAAGTCCGGGGCGGCGACGATCTTGTCGGGCACGTGCGGGGTGGTCAGGCCCCAGCTCTTGATGTCGGCGACCGCGTCGATGACGATCGCGACGACCGTCATCGTCACGATGCTGATCAGGATGGCGCCCTTCACCTTGCGCGCCAGCAGCGCGATGGTGAGCAGCACGCCGAGGCAGAAGACCAGCACCGGCCAGCCGGTCAGCCGCCCGACCGCGCCCAGCTGCACCGGCACCGTGGTGTCCGCGGCGTCGGGGATACGGCTGACGAAGCCCGCGTCGACGAAGCCGATGAAGGCGATGAACAGGCCGATGCCGACGCCGATGGCCTGCTTCAGCTGCTGCGGGATGGCGTTCATGATCGCCTCGCGCAGGCCGGTGAGGACCAGCACACAGATCAGGACGCCTTCGAGGACGACCAGCCCCATCGCGTCGGCCCAGCTCATCAGCGGCGCCAGCTGGAAGGCGACGACGGCGTTCAGGCCGAGGCCGGCGGCGATGGCGAGCGGGAGGTTGCCGCCGACGCCCATGATGATCGTCATCACACAGGCCACCAGGGCGGTGGCGGTGACCAGTTGACCGGTGTCGAGTGAGTGGCCGAACTTGTCCTTCGCGCTGCCGAGGATGATGGGATTCAGGACGAGGATGTAGGCCATGGTGAAGAACGTGGCGAAGCCGCCACGTATCTCCCGGCCGAAGGTGGATCCCCGCTCGGAGATCCGGAAGAACCGGTCGACGCCGTTCGCCGCCGGTGGCGCGGCACTCGGCCGGTCGGTGGCCTTCTGGGTGTCGGACATGCGCGTGACTCCTCGGTGCCCGTGCGGTGGTGTGCGGATGCTGGCTGGATTGTTCCCGCGATGAACGCGTTTCAGGTTTTCCTCGTGTTACGGAATCGGGGCCGAAGGGCCAGACTGCGTTCGAAGCCCCGTACGAACACGGCAGTTGGTCACTGCCACACGCACAGAGAGGTCGCCCGTGGGCACGGTCGTCGACGACGCAGCCTCCGTGGAGTTCCATGCCTTCTTCGAGCGGCACTACGCGGAACTCGCGCGGCTCGCGCACCTGTTGACGGGCGAGGCGGACGCCGCCGACGATCTCGCGGCGGACGCCCTGCTCGCCCTGTGGCACCGCTGGGACCGGGTGCGCGCCGCCGACCACCCGGTCGCCTACGCCCGCGGCGTCGTCGCCAACCTGGCCCGCACCCGCATCCGCAGCGCCGTGCGCGAACGCCGGCGCGTCTCCCTGTTCTGGTCGCAGCGCGAGGAGGAGACGGAGAACCCCGACATAGCGGGTGTCGTCGACGTCCAGGAGGCGCTGCGCAGACTGCCGTTCCGCAAACGGGCGTGTGTCGTGCTGCGGCACGCGTTCGACCTGTCGGAGAAGGAGACCGCGCTCGCCCTGGGTGTTTCCGTGGGTACGGTGAAGTCCCAGACGTCCAAGGCGATGGCCGAGTTGCAGAGGATCCTCGGCGAGCAGGGCGTGCCGCAGAAGGTGCACGCGGCGATGGCGCGCGGCGGCGAGACCGGAGGAACGGACCGATGAGGCGGCAGGACGTGCACGACGAGCTGCGCGCCCGGCTGCACCAGGCGGCCGAGGCGCACGAGCCGGACCGGGCCAGGATGCTGGCCCGCATCGAGCGGGGCATGGCCGGGCAGGAGCGCGCCGACCACCGGGCGACGCGCCCGCCGGTGTGGGGCTGGGCGCGGGTGGTGGGCGCCACGGCCGCGGTGGCGGGCATGCTGGCGGTCGGCGGGTACGCGGTGGCCTCGGCGGTGCGGCAGGACGACCCGCCGCAGCGCGAGCAGACGGTCGCGGTCTCCCCCACGCCGACGCCGGAGGCGACCAGCCGGGCGTCCGTGCCGCCGGTGGCCTCCACGCCCAGCCGGGCGCCCGAGACGCATCAGGCGTCCGGCACGCCGACGTCCTCCGCGAAGGCCTCCGGCTCCGTGCCGCCGTCCGCCGACGGCGAGCAGGACGGCCCGCTGTGGTCGGACGGCGCGGTGGACCCGCACAGCAACGACTTCTGGGCGCAGAGCAACGTCACGCTCAAGACGAGCGAGCAACTGACCTCGCTCACCGTGCAGTTGAAGATCGCCGAGACCGGTGGGGTGAGCAGCACGGGCGCCTGGCGGTCGCTGCCGGAGCAGGACTTCGACCTCACGGTCGGCGAGCGGGACGGCTTCCTGGTCTACACGTGGGCGCTCAAGGCGGGCCGTACGGTCGCCAAGGGCGAGTGGGTGTTCGCCGGGCAGTACAACCACGAGCGCGGCGGCCGGGACGCGAAGGGCGACCGTTACACGATCACGGGCACGGCGGACGGCGAACAGCGCGCGGTGGGCGGCGACTTCGCCGCCGACACGAGCGACGAGGGCGCCTCCTGACCGCGCACCGGTGAGCCCCGGCTCCCCACGGATTCCTGCCGCGGAGACAACCACACGTCCCCTTGCGGCGTCCTTTCCCGTGCAGGGACCTGCTGGCCTGAGCCCCCCTCGGCCAGCAGCACAACGCCCCGCCGGTGACGACCGGCGGGGCGTTCTCCTCGTCCGGCGGCCCAGTCCATCGTCGCCCCGACGGCGGTCGAGCCCGTGGTGAGGTTTCGGCGGGTCGCGCGTTCGGCAGCGACCGGCTGTGGTTCGCCGCGGACGGTACCCTTCAGCCGGTCGCGCCGACCCCGGAGTCGATCGCCCTGGTGCGGGGCGTCAGCTGACGAAGTACGTCGGGTTCGGCAGCTTGTACGTCCGGTCGGCGTAGCCGCCGTCCAGGTCCGAGTACTGGTCGCCGAAGTTGGCGACGATGTCGTACCCGAGGTCGTCCTCGATGTGCTCGCGCGTGCCCGCCTTGTACTGCACGGTGGTGCAGTTCCAGGTGCCCGGGGTGGCGCAGGAGCTCAGGTAGGACGGCGGGTTGGCCTTGTCCTTGAGGAACATGTGGGCGGCGTCGAGGTTCACGTCGGCGCCGATCTTCTTCAGGTTCTCCACGGCGGCGGTGCGCTGGGCCTCGCTCAGGCCGGAGTTGTAGAAGACCTCGACGCCCTTCTTCTCCGCGTACCGCACCAGCTCGGCGCTGCCGAAGACGCCCGGACGGTCGGCCCGGTTGACGTAGTCGGCCCAGGTGGTCGAGTTGTAGGTGTAGTTGTAGCGCTTCTCGTAGTCGAGGCTGAGCAGCAGCGTGTCGTCGATGTCGAAGACGACCGCGGGCTTCTCGCCCCGGTGGTGCGCCTTGCGGGCCGCCTGGTCGATGTACTTGCGGGCGGCGGCGTCGATGGCCGCCAGGTCCTTGGCGTACGGGCTGTCCGGGGACGCCTGGTACACGCCGTCCGCGTCGGCCGTGGTGCCGTAGTAGGTGTCGATGTCCTTGACCAGGAGGCCGATGTTGTACGGCTCGTGGGTCGAGTCGGCCGTGGACTGGCCGGCCGTGGCCGCGCCGGCGCCGTAGAGGGCGGCGCCGGCGAGCGAGCACGCTGCGGCGATGGCCGCGATACGCAGTGGCTTATGCATGACAGGTTTCTACGCGCGTCACCCCGGCGGGCGCGAGACCCGTTGCCCGATCGATATCTCCTCGGCGGGCAAAAAACGGGTCAAGCACCCTGAATGGCCGGTTCCGATTAGTTCATCGTGGCGCCGATGGTGGTACTGCCGGTCGTCAGGAACGTCGTCACCGGCAGCGAGCCGTCCGACTGGCGGGCGTTGTACGTCGAGGAGGCGTCCGTGGACTTGAAGGCGGGCGTGCTGATCCCGCTGTCCCAGTTGTTGCCCTGCGAGACGACCGAGGAGCCCTTGCTGACCAGGCCCGACCCGTTGCTCACGGCGAGGTTCTTGCCGAGGCGGGCCGCGCTGGTGGCGAAGTAGTACCCCCAGCCGCCGTTGGCGTAGGCGGTGGTGCGGTTGATGACGAGGGCGCCGGTGTTGGAGTTCTCCGTGAAGCCGTTGCCGGCGTTGCCCCACGCGGCGGAGTTGTTGACGACGTGCGCCACGGTCACCCCGTTGCCGCCCAGCTTGTAGCCGTTGCCGTTGCCCTCGAAGGCGGAGTCGCCCCAGCGGTTGACGCCGTTGCCGAAGGACCAGGTGTGCTCGACGGTCACCGGCGAGGAGAAGGACCACAGGTCGATGCCGTCGTCCGAGTTGTTGTAGAGCCGGGCGCCGGTGACGAGGTTGCCGGTGCCGGAGCCGAACTTGATGGCGACCCCGTCGGCGTTCTGGCCGTGGGTGGCGGCGTCGTAGTTGCCGTAACTGTCCAGGTTCTTCACGGTGTTGTTGACCGTGCCGTCACCGGTGAGCGTGAAGCCGGAGTCGCCGCCGTTGATGGTCTTGATGTTGTTCCAGGTGGTGCCGGTGCACGACTGGCAGACCACCGCGCTGTCCGGGGAGTTCTGGAAGGTGATGCTGGAGACGTTCCAGTAGTCCGCCGTCAGCTTGAAGATCCAGGACCCGGAGGGCAGCGAGGAGCCGTCGATCTTCACGGTCTCCGAACCGTACGCGGTGAGCGTGATCGGTGCGGAGGAGGTGCCGTTGGCCGTGGACTGGAGGGTGGCCGTCGGGTAGTAGGTGCCGCCGCGGACCTGGATGACCGTGCCGGCGGTGGCGTTCTTGACGGCGTTGGTCAGGTCGGTCGAGTTGCTGACGACCACGGTGGCCGCGTGCGCCTGGGCGGGCAGGACGACGGCGAGACCGGCGCCGAGGGCGAGCGCCGACAGGGCGGAGAGAACGGTACGACGAGACATGGAGTGCGGGTCCTTTCGTCGTGCGGGGAAGGGGATGGGGGGATCACAGGACGGAGTCGAGCCAGTCGAGGACCTCGTCCTGCATGCGGTCGACGAAGACATGGCCGAGGTCGGGCCAGGTCTTCAGGTGCAGCCGCTCCTCGGCGTGACGGGAGCGCCAGACGGCACGCAGCCGGTCGTGGGCGGCGCTGACGCCGTCGGCGGGGAACAGCGGGTCGAGCCCGCCGTTGAAGAACAGCATCGGCCTGGGTGCGGCGATGCTCGCCACGTCGGGGAAGTCGAGGAACCGGGGCAGCCCGGGGTGGAGCATGTAGTACGAGGACTGCCCGCGCAGCGTGTTGTTGCCGGGCACCATCATCTGCTTCAGGCCGGTCATCCAGCAGACGGCCGCCGTCGCGGCGACGTCGTCGGTGAGGGCGGCCGTCTGCCAGGCGCGGAAGGCGCCCATCGAGAACCCGACGGCCGCGACCCGCCGCCGGTCCACCCGGTCGAGCCCGGCGAGGAAACCGGCCGCGCGGGCGTCCTCGCGGGCGGTCAGGCCGGCCAGGGAGGAGCCGAGGTTGTAGAAGTTGGAGGCCAGGGCCTGCTGCTGGTCGTAGGCCACGGGTCCGCGGTCGCCCCAGCCGAGCGCGTCCGCGCACAGCACCACGTAGCCGCGCCGGGCCAGCTCGTCGCCGACGAACCGTCCGCTGAAGTACTTCTGCGCCCACGCCTCGGCGGAGGCGAGCCGGGTGTCGTCGTACCAGGGCCGGACCAGTTTCTCCTTGCCGATGTCGAACTTGGCGCCGTGGTCGTGCAGGAGCAGGACGGCCGGGAAGGGCCCGGTGCCGTGCGGGGTGAGGAGGGCGGCGCGGACGCGTTCGTAGCGGGTGAGGGAGAGGGTGACCAACTCCCTCGTGTAGCCGTCGCCTTCCGAGCGCGCGCCGAACTCCGGGGCGTACGGCGTCCCGTCCTGCCGTCCGACGAGCAGCAGCTCCTCGACCTTGGCGCGGGCGGCCCGGCGCCAGGCGGAGAAGTCGCGGAGGGGCGAACGTCCCCACGCGAGGGGGAAGTCCAGCTCGTCCTTGAGTGCCGGGTGGAAGTCGGGCAGCGGCCCGTCGACCACCGCGGCCTGCGCGCTGCCGGCGGCCACCGACCCGGCCATCAGCGCGGCCCCCGCTCCGGCCACGAACGCACGGCGCCCCAGCGGGTCACGGACGTTCATACGGCCTCCAGTCGCCGAGATAGGTCCGCGGGGTGTGCTCCGCCGCCTCCTCGGTGGTCAGCTGAGGCCGGTTCTCCGGCACCGGGATCGCCGCGCCGGGACCGGAGTTGCGGTACTCGCGAAAGCGCATGGTCTGCCAGGGATAGGCGTCCCGCATGTTGGTGTAGGGCGCCACGGGGTCGATCCCGGGCCCGATCCAGGTGTCCCGGACGACGACCGAGGGCCAGGCGGTCGTCTCGTACGACGGCACCCAGGGCCGGGCCAGCTTGTACGCCGCGTCCTCGGCGGCGGAGGTGATCCGGGAGCGGACGGCGAGGATGCCGTAGGGGTTGGCACGGGCGGTGGAGGGGGCGAAGACCATGCCCTTGGGGGTGAAGTCGACGTCCCGCTGGAGGGTGTGGAAGCGGCAGGCGTCGAAGACCGCCCGCGCCCGCCCGAAGACGAAGTCGACGTCGCCCTCGATGTGGCAGCGGTGGAAGTACTGCCGGTCGAAGGCGTCGAGCGCGGTCGTGTCGACGAAGAGGGTGTCCTGGTGGGCCAGCAGCCGGACGTTGTCGAAGTGCGTGCGGTCGCCGTAGGTGTACGCGGCCACCGCCTGCGTGCCGGTGATGTCCGGATGATCGGCGCGCAGCCAGTCGTTGGCGAGGGTCAGGTCGCGGACGGTGAGACCCGGCGCCGCGGAGGTGAAGGTGGCCGAGCCGGCCGTGCCGTAGGTGGTGCCGTCGGGTTTCTTCGTGCCGTTGGCGTGGTCGTAGACGATGACGGCGGCCCGCGGATCGCGGACGGCACCGCGGATCGTCAACTCGGCTGCCGAGGCGGGGACGTTGACGACCTCGCGGTACGTCCCCGGGTGCACGACGATCGTCCGGCCGGGCCCGTCCACCGCGTCCACGGCCGCCTGGACGGAGTCGCCGGGGCGCACGTGCAGGACACGGCGGTCGAGGGCGCGGGCCGGGGTGGCCGACAGGGCGAGCAGGCCGCCGGCGGCCAGGAGTGCGCGTCGGGACAGCACGGTCAGCACTCCTTCCAGGGGGTCCAGTCGCCGAGGTGGACCTCGCGGGTCGCCGACTCGGCCTCCGCGTCGCTCAGTTGCGGCCGGTTCTCGGGGACGGTGACGACGGCGCCCGGTCCGGTGTCGCGGTACTCGGCGAACCGCTGGTTCTGCCAGGGGTAGGTGTCCGACATGTTGGCGTAGGGGGCGACGGCGTCGATGCCGGGGCCGAGCCAGGTCTCGCGGACCGTGAGCATGGGGCGGGCGGTGGGGTCGGAGCCGGGGACCCAGGGGCGGGCCAGCTTGTAACAGCCGTCGGGGGCCTCGCTGCTCACCCGGCACCTGGTCACCAGGTAGCCGTGCGGGTTGGCGGCGGCCGTGGAGGGCGCGAAGACGAAGCCGTAGGGGGCGGCGGCCAGGTCGGTGCGGTTCAGGGTGCGGAAGTGGCAGTGCTCGTAGACCGCGGTCGCCCGCCCGAAGACGAAGTCGACGTCGCCCTCGACGTAGCAGTGCGCGAAGTACTGGCGGGCGAACGTGCCGAGCGCCGTCGAGTCGGCGTACAGGGTGTCCTGGTGGCCGAGGAAGCGGCAGTGCGTGAAGGCGCTGCGGTCGCCCTGCACCTTGATGGCCACCGCCTGGGTGCCGGTGATGTCGGGGTGGTCGGCGCGCAGCCAGTCGTTGGCGAAGGTGATCCAGCGGGCGGTGAAGCCGTCGCCCTGCACGGTGGTGGTGGCGGAGCCGGTGGTGCCGTAGGTGCCGCCGCCGGGTTTGGGGGTGCCGTTGGCGTGGTCGTAGACGATCACGACGTCCCGGGGGTCCTCCGAGGCGCCGATCCAGGTGGCCTCGGTGCGGGTGGCGTCCGACAGGACCGTCTCCCGGTAGGTGCCGGGGGCGAGGACCAGCGTCCAGCCGGTGCCGGCGGCGGCGGTCACCGCGGCCTGGACGGTGGTGAAGTCGCCGCGGCCGAGCGGGTCGACGTACAGGGTCTGCGGGGTGCGGCGGCGGTCCGGGGAACCGTACCGGCCGAAGGGGCGCGCGCGGTCGGCGGCGCGGGCGGGGGCGGAGGCGAGGCCCAGGGCGGCGAGCGTCCCGGCGCTCGCGGCGAGGAGACCTCTTCTGGACAGGGGGAGGTGAGGCGAGGGCATACGGGTGTTCCTTCGCAGTGCGGCTCAGGAGAGGGGCGGCCGGGGCGTGGGGAACCCCGGCCGTGCGGGGGCGTCAGCCCAGGCGGCCGGCGCCGGCGCGGTGGTCGACGATCCCGGGGACCGCCGTGGCGGGGTCGACCCTGGTGCGCAGGGCGGGCGTCCAGCCGGCGCCCGACTGGAGGATCTCGGTGGGCACTTCGGCGTTGTGGACGGCGATGAGGTCGGTCGGCTCGCCGTTGACGTAGTTGTCGTCGGCGGTGAGCGGCGCTTCCTTCCACTTCTTCAGGATCGAGCCGGCCGAGACGCCGTCGGGCAGCGTGAACGCGTTGTGCTCGGCGACGAGTTGGGACTCCATGCCGATGCCGTAGCTGTAGCCGTAGCCGTCCCCGGCGACGAAGTGGTTGTTGTAGGAGTCGACCTGTCCGAACCGGACCCGCGGCGCGCGCTCCACCAGGTTGGAGAACAGGTTGTGGTGGAAGGTCACCTTCAAATGCCCGCGGTCGACGGCGGCCGTCGAGGCGCTGTCGCTGTTGCCGATGAGGATCGTCTTGTCGTGGTTCTCGAAGACGTTCCAGGAGGCGGTGACGTAGTCGGCGCCCTTGACGATGTCCATCTCGCCGTCGTGCTGCTGGTAGATGCGGCCGTAGTAGGAGGGCAGCGTGCTGTCCGGGTGGTCGCCGTCGGTGAAGGTGTCGTGGTCCATCCAGACGTGCGTGGCGCCGTAGATGTCGACGCTGTCGTACTCGGAGTTCCAGTTGCCGTCGGCGGTGTCGGTCGGGTCCCACTGCGGGAAGCAGTCGAGGGGGCTCTCGAAGGCCAGGTTGCGGACGATGACGTTGTCGACGGCCTTGATCTGGAGGCTGGCGCCGCGGAAGCCGGCGTTCTTGCCGACGCCGATGATCGTGGTGTTGGCGGGGACGTACGCCTTGATGTACTCGTCCTGGTTGTCCTGGGAGGCGCGGCGCAGGCCCTCGGGGCTGTCGTCGGGCTCGGCGTCCAGGTTCTTGTCACGGCCCCAGACGGCGGGGTCGTAGGTCTTCAGGTAGGTGTCGAAGTCGTACCCGGCCACCGCGAACGCGTCGCAGCCCGGTCCGTCCGCGTCGATGGTGCCCTTCACCCTGATGATCTTCGGTGCGGTGCCGCCGGCCGCCAGGGCGGCCTTGAAGCCGTCCCAGTCGGTGACGGTGTAGACGTGCGCGGCGTCGGCGGCCGAGCCGCCGGTCGTGCCGGTGCCGGCGGCGGCCCAGCCGTCGTTCGCGGGCAGTACCTGCCGGTCCGCGGAGGGCCGGTGGGCGGCCTGGGCGGTCCCGGTGACCGCCAGGACGAGGGCGGTGCAGCCCACGACCGTTGCTATGACACGTCCATGACATTTCTGTGTGCGCACTGTACGGGTCTCCTCAGCTTGCGGGTGGCCAGGTGATCCACGAGGTGGGAATGTCCTCGTGCAGCCGGATGACGTCGTGCCGGGCCAGCACCCGGGTGCGCAGCAGCTCCTGCGCCACGAGCCGGGCCACGGCGATGGCCCCCGGCGGGTTGAAGTGCGTGTTGTCCTGCTCGGTGTCCGTCCAGTTGAAGTACGTCTTGGTCGCCTCGGCCCCGAGCGACTGCCACAGCGCCAGCGACAGCGCCTCGATGTCGAGCAGCGCCACGCGCTCCTCCCGGGCCAGGGCCCGCATCGCCGCCGGATAGTCGCCGTGGGTCGGCACGGCGTTGCCGTCCGCGTCGAAGCGCCGCCGCTCGACGGGGGTGGCGAGCACCGGCCGGGCACCGTGGGCGCGGGCGCCCTCGATGTAGAGCCGCAGATAGTCCTGGTACGTCGTCCAGGGCTCGGTGTACCGGGTGGGGTCCTCGCTCTTCTCGTCGTTGTGCGCGAACTGGACGACGAGCAGATCGTGCGGCCGTATCACGGCGAGTATCGCGTCGAGCCGTCCCTCGTCCACGAAACTCTTCGAACTCCGGCCGTTCACCGCCTGGTTGGAGACGGCGACTGCTTCGCGCAGGAAGAAGGGGAGCGCCATTCCCCACCCGGTCTCGGGGGCCGCGTCGGCGTATTTCCGGGCGGCGGTGGAATCACCGGCGATGTGGAGCGTGCGCTGCTTTTCCCGGGGGGAACGCCCGACGAGCGGGACGACACCCACCGCGGCAGCGGTGACCTGTCTACGGGTCAGCGACAAGATCGTTCACCTTTCCAGGCTGAGGGGCGCGGGGAACTGCGCGACCGGCCACGGACCGCCCGGCAGTCCCCCACGACCGGAACCGCGCGAATCAGTGGTTCTTCTTCCAGTCCGCCTGCGCCTTGTTCAGCTGATCGGCCAACGTGTCCAGGAAGTCCTTCACGCTCATCTTCCCGAGCAGCACCTTCTGGAAGTTCGGCTCGTTGTCGGCCTTGGAGATGGTGTTCCAGTCCGGCAGGTAGTACGGCAGCTGCACGATCTTCGTGCCGTTGCCGTTGAGCGCCTCGGCCGCCAGCTTCGCCGGCTCGGCCTTCTGGATCCACGCGTCCTGCGCCGCCTCCGTGTTGGCGGGAATCTGCCCCGCCGACTCGTTGAACTTCGAGTTCTCCTCGTGCGAGACGGCGAACTCGATGAACTTCCAGGCGGCCGCCTTGTTCTTGCTGGACTTGAACAGGCTCAGCCCGTCGACCGGGTTGGAGACCTGCACGCGCGTGCCGTCGGCCTGCGTCGGGTTGGGCAGACCGCGGAACTTGTCCGCGCCCAGCGCCTTCAAGTGGTCCTGGTAGGAGCCGAGGTTGTGGCTCAGCATGCCGATGGTGCCGCTGTCCCACTGGGCGACCATCTTGGTGAAGTCGTTGTTGACGTCGGCGGACGGGGTGTCCTTCTTGTACAGGGCGACGTACTTCTCCAGCGCGGCGACGTTCTTCGGGTCGTTGACCGTCGTCTTGTCCCCGTTCCAGAACGAGGTGATCCCGCTCTGGCTGTACGCCGCGTCCAGCGCCGGCGCGATGGAGCCCTCACCGCCGCGAATGGTGAACCCGAACTCGTTCTTGCTCTTGTTCGTGAGCTTGTCGGCGGCCGTGTAGAACCTGTCCCATGTCGTCGGCGCCTCCAGCCCCGCCTTCTGGAACAGGTCGGTGCGGTACCACAGCGTGCCGTTGTTGGAGGAGGTCGGGATCTGGTACAGCTGGTCGCCGCCGCCGGCGGCCTTGCTGCTCGCCAGCAGGTTCTCGCTGAGCTTGCCGCTCAGCGAGCTCTTCGCCAGCCGGCTGTCCAGCGGCTCCAGCGCGCCCTGCACGGCGACCTCGGCGAGCATCGCGGTGCCGACACCGCCGACGTCGGGCAGGCCGCCGCCCTGGATGGCGGTGTCGTACTTGGACTGGGCGCTCGCGGCGGGGATGCCGACGTACTTGACCTTGATGTCCGGGTACTTCTTCTCGAAGTCGGAGATGATCTCCTTCCAGATGTCGGTCCGGACACCGCCGTTGTTGTCCCAGAAGGTGATCTCCCCCTTGCCGGAACCCTCGTTGCCCTTGTCCCCCGCGCTGCCGCTGCCGTCGTCGCCGCACGCGGTGGCGGTCAGGGCGAGCACGGAGCCCAGGGTCACGGCGAGGGCGGCGCGCCTGCTTCTGCGGATGCTGCTCTTCATTGGTCGGCTCTCTTCTTCTGGTTCCAACGGAGATGTGAGGGTGTGGGGGTCAGTGCCGGCCGTGGGGGGCCCAGTCGTCGTTGCCCTTGAGGTAGTCGGCGACGGTGAGGTCCCGCGCCTCGTCGTCGCTCAGCCGCGGGCGGTCCGCGGTGACCGCGGCGCCCGCCGGACTCGCGGCCCCGGCCTGGCCGACGGCGCCGAGGCAGAGCGCGGCCACCAGGCCGATCACGGCGGCCAGGACCCGGCCCGGACCCGGTCTCGACACCGGTCTCGGCAAGCGCTTGCTATGGAGGTGCGTCATTGCGGCTCCCAACAGGCCTACGAGGGGGGTGGGTTACAAGGAGTCGATCCTGAAGCGCGTGAAGGTTGCCGCGCCGGCGTGTCCCGTTCCGTCGGGCGCGGCCCCGAACAGCCCCAGCAGGGCGCCGACCCAGCGCCAGGGGGTGGCGGCGAAGACGGGCCCGGACGGACGCGGGCCCGCACCGGTGTCGTAGAAGAACCGGCAGCGCGCTCCCGCCCCGATCTCGATCCGCAGCCGCACGCGTCCCTCGGACGCGAGCCGCGGATGATCGGCATCCCGTTCCTTCCCCCACTGCCCGAAAGGCGCGGGAGGGGCCCCCACCGCGACGGCCTCGGCGAACCGGTGCACCACGTGCACCGCCCCGTCACTCCCCCGCTGGAGCCCGATCCAGCCGAAGGCGTCCCCGAGCACCGCGAGCCCCGCCCGGGCCCCCGGCTCCTCGCTGTGCAGGGTCAGCTCCACCTCGGCGGCCGACGGGGTGCCCGGCAGCCGCTGGGTGAGGATGTTCGGGAGTTTCCGCAGGTCACCGACGTCCTCCGAACGGACGCAGGTCAGCCGCAGGCCGTCGCCGGAGTGCTGGGTGGCCCAGCCGTCCCGTGGGTTGGCGGTCCAGCTCCACTGGCGGCCGAAGCGCCCGCCGGGGAAGTCGTCGTCGGTGGCGGGCGCGGCGGGCGGCTGCGGCGGCAGGGCGGGCGCCTCGTGCACGGCGACGGGGGCGCCCTCGTCGCCGATCACCGGCCAGCCGTCGCTCCCCCAGCGCATCGGCTGGAGGTGGACGACCCGGCCGTACGCGCCCCGCTGCTGGAAGTGCAGGAACCAGTCCTCGCCGGCCGGGGTGCGCACCCAGCCGCCCTGATGGGGCCCGTTGACGTCGGTGTCCTTCTGCTCCAGGACGATCCTCTCCTCGTACGGCCCGAAGAAGCCGCGCGAGCGGAAGGCGCCCTGCCAGCCGGTCTCCACCCCGCCCGCCGGGGCCAGGATCCAGAACCAGCCGTCGTGCTTGTAGAGCTTGGGGCCCTCCAGGGTGAACCAGCCCGGTATCCGGTCCCCGTCGACGATCAGCTTGCCCTCGTCGAGGACTTCGGTGCCGTCGCGGCGCATCCGGTGGCCGGTGAGGCGGTTCTTCACCCCCGAACGGGACTTGGCCCAGGCGTGCACCAGGTAGGCGTCGCCCGTCTCCTCGTCCCACAGAGGGCAGGGGTCGATGAGGCCCTTGCCGGCCTTGACCAGGTGCGGACGCGTCCAAGGCCCGCGCACCGCAGGGGCGTTGACCTGGAAGATGCCCTGGTCGGGGTCGCCCCAGAAGATCCAGAAGCGGTCGTCGTGGTACCTCAGCGCCGGTGCCCACACCCCGCAGTCGTGCCGCGGCACCCTGAACTCCGCTTCCGGCTCCAGGCGTTCGAGGGCATGGCCGACCAGCGTCCAGTTGACCAGGTCGCGGGAGTGCAGCAGGGGCAGGCCCGGGGCGCGGCCGAAGCTGGAGGCGGTGAGGTAGAAGTCGTCGCCGACGCGCAGGACGTCCGGGTCGGACCAGTCGGCGTTCAGGACGGGGTTGGTGTACGTCGTCACCGGCTCACCGCCTTGCGGACCAGCGCCGCCGCCTCGTCCCGGCCCAGCCGCCCGTCGGCGACGACGGTGACGACGCGGCGTACGACCGTCTCGCCCGGCTCGATCGGGAGCCGCTCGTCGTGGGCCAACGACGAGCCCACGCCCGGGTATTCGGCGGTGCGGACGAACCACGGGTCGCGGCGGGTGGCGTCCGTGGCGCCGGCGAACACGAGGGTCCAGGCGGATCCCGCGAGGGCGAGCCAGTCGGCGCGGTGGCCGTGCACCTCCGGCTCCCCCTCGCCGTCGGGGGTGAAGACGTCGGGGGCGTCGGGCTCCTTGCGCGCGCGCCAGAAGAAGCCGCCGTACGCGGCGCCCGGGCGCCCGTTGGTGGCCGGGCTGCCGAGGGAGAGCAGGCCCGGGGTCACGTTGGTGAGGGAGAAGGTGAAGTCCAACGACCAGGCGGCGTCGGCGAGTTCGGTGGCGGCGACCGTGCGGCGCTCGCGCAGCAGCTCGGCCCCCGAGGCCACCCAGCGCAGTTCCTCCACGAAGCCGTCGGGGTCGCGCAGCTGGAAGGACAGGTGGCGCTGCGCGCCGTGGTTGTCCAGTTCGGTGGGGCCCTGGCCGCGGACGTAGGTCCGGCCGCCCCAGAAGTTGTGCCCCTCGACGTCGGGAACGGCGACACCGACGCCGAGGTGGTGGGTGTGGTCGGCGGGGCTGAGCTCGGTGACCGCCGTGCCGGCCAGGGTGGTGACGGGGTGCAGATAGGGGCGCGGCGAGAGCCGGGCCGGGAGGTCGGGCCGGGTGACGTAGCGGCCGACCGGGCGGCCCGCGACACGCAGGACCGGCGAGTCGTCGGTCGTCATCAGGTGCTCACCTCTTTCGGTGGGGCCCAGGTGGCGCCCAGCTCGGAGTAGAGGGCGAGGGTGTCGGCGCAGGCCGCGACCAGCCCGTCGATGCCGTCCACGACCCGGCGGTCCTCGGCGGGGACCGGGTGCCAGGCCCCGGGCGGCAGCGGGGCCGGGTCGGGGGCCAGCCGGATGGCTTCGACGACCTTCATGAAGGCGCCCGTCGCATCCGGGGTGACCAGCAGGTCGTCGCCGTCGGTGAGGTGGTCGACCAGGTTCTCCAGCAGGTCGGTGCGGCCGTACTCGTACTCCTCCGGCCCGTGGTCGGCCCGCTGGAGCAGGACGCGGTCCTGCTTGTACCAGAAGGTGATCCGGCCGCTGGTGCCGTGGATGAGGACGTACGGCTCGCCGGGGCGCTCGGCGCACAGGGTCGCGGCGACGGTGACCTGGCGGCCCTGCGCGGTGGAGACGCGGACGCAGGAGGTGTCGTCGGACTCGATGTCGTTGGCGCGCAGCAGCTCCAGCTCGACGTCGGTGACGTCCTCGGCGTACGGGGAGCCGTTGAGCGCGAGGCCGGTGGCGACGGCGTGGGCGAGCGGGTTGGTCAGCGCGCCGTCGACCACGTCGACGCCGTTCAGCCGCCGCTTCCCGGCCCAGGGCGCCCGCCGGTAGTACGACTCCGCCCGCGCCCAGGCACCGGCTCCGCCGACGCCGACGACCTCGCCGACGGCGCCCTCGGCGATCATCTCGCGGATCGCCGGCACGGCGTGCGAGCCGAGCGACTGGAACCCGATCTGGCAGGCGACGCCGGCCGCGGCGACCCCGTCGGCCATCCGGTGGAACTCGGCGTACGACGGCGCGGGCGGCTTCTCCAGCAGCAGGTGCACGCCCTTGCCGGCGGCGGTCAGCGCGAGGTCGGTGTGCGTGGGGATCGGCGTGCAGATCACCGCGATCCGGGCGCCGGTGGAGTCGAGGAGGGCGCCGAAGTCGGCGGACTGCTCGGGGGTGCCGAGTCCGTCGGGGATCTCGGCGGCGCCGAGCGGGGTCAGCTCGCAGATGCCCGCCAGGCGGACGATGCCCTTGTCCTGGAGCCGGCGGATGTTGTCGAGGTGCCAGCGGCCGTGGCCGCGCGCGCCCGCCAGGACGATGTCCACGGTGCTCATGGGGTCCTCCCCGCGCCCGCGCCGCGCGCCACCTGCCGGTCGACCACCGCCGCGCTGTCGATCTTTCCGCGCAGGGTAGGCGTCCAGCCGGCGTCGGCGGCTCGGGCGTCGGCGGGCGCGGGGACGCAGGGCACGCCCGACAAGGCGGTCACGGCGAGGAGGTGACGGGCTCTCATCCCTTCACCGCCCCCGCGCTGAACCCGGTGATCAGCCACTTCTGGATGAACGCGAAGACGATCACGACGGGGACGGCCGCGATGATGCCGCCCGCGGCGAGCGCGCCGAGGTCGACGCTGTCCGCGCTCATCAGGGTGTTGAGGCCGACCGGGATGGTCTGCTTGCTCTGGTCGGACAGGAACATCAGGGCGAACAGGAAGTGGTTCCAGGCGTGCACGAAGGCGAAGGAGCCGACGGCGATCAACCCGGGCCGCAGCAGCGGCAGGACGACGATGCGGAAGGCGGTGAAGCGGTTGCAGCCGTCGACCCAGGCGGCCTCCTCCAGGGAGTAGGGCACGTTCCGGATGAAGCCGCTGATCAGGATCATCGACAGCGGCAGCTGGAAGACCGTCTCGGCGATGACGACGCTGCCGAGGGAGTTGATCATCCGCAGGTTGGCGAAGATCTCGAAGAGCGGCACCAGCAGCAGCGCGCCCGGCACGAACTGCGTGCACAGCAGTGCCAGCATGAACACCTTCTTGATCCGGAAGTCGAACCGGGCGAGGGCGTAGCCGCCGGCCAGCGCGACCAGGGTCGTCATCACCAGGGTGGCGACGCCGACGAGGACGCTGTTCTGGAAGTAGGTGCCGAACGCCCGCTCGTTCCAGACCTTCTCGAAGTGGTCGAAGGTCATCGGCCAGGGCACGAGCGAGGTCGAGCCCGCCGGGCGCACGGCGAAGAGCAGGATCCAGTAGAAGGGGATCAACGTGAAGAGCAGGTAGATCGAGAGAGGGAGGTAGATGTGCCAGCGGGGGACCTCGTCCCAGGCGCGGCGCTTTCCGCGCGGCCGGGCGGGCTGGGCCTGCACGCGCTCCGGTGCGGGCGCGATCTCGGTGATCACTTCTCGTCGCCTCCGAACTTGCTCAGCCGCAGATAGACGATCGAGCAGAAGAGCAGGATCACGAACGCCACCGTGGTCAGGGCGGAGGCGTAGCCGAAGTTGTGGGCGTCCACGCTGGTGTTGGCGATGTACAGCGGGAGGGTGGTCGTCTCGCCGGCCGGTCCGCCGCCGGTCAGGGTGTAGAGCAGGTCGACGTTGTTGAACTCCCACACCGCGCGCAGCAGCGTCGACAGGACGATGGCGTCCTTCAGGTGCGGCAGGGTGATGTGCCAGAACTGCTTGAGACGGCTGGCGCCGTCGACCTCGGCGGCCTCGTACAGGTCCTTGGAGACGGACTGGAGGTCGGCGAGGATGAGGATCGCGAAGAAGGGGACGCCTCTCCACAGGTCGGCGACGATCGCCGCCGGGAAGACGGTGGAGGTGTCGGAGAGCCAGCTGGTGCCGTAGGAGCCGATGCCCATGTCGGCGAGGTAACGGGTGACGCCCGTCTGGGAGTTGTAGAGCAGCACCCAGATCGCGGAGGTCAGCACGCCGGAGACGGCCCACGGGGAGAAGACCAGGGCGCGTCCCAACGCCCGTCCCACGAAGGTCTGGTTGACGATCAGCGCGAGCGCGAGACCGAAGAGCAGCTGCAACCCGACCTCGACGACGACCCATTTGGCGCTGAAGGTCAGCGTGTCCCAGAACTGGGTGTCCTTGGTGAAGATCTGGACGAAGTTGTCGAAGCCCGCGTAGCCGTTCCGCCACGGCTTGGTCGGGTTGTAGTTCTGCAGGCTGTAGTAGAAGACGCTGAGGACGGGATAGGCGATGAAGCCCAGCATCAGCAGGGCCGCCGGCGCGATCAGCAGGTACGGGAGCCTGCGGGGCGTGGCGG
Organism: Streptomyces sp. 7R007; assembly: GCF_054850255.1. NCBI lineage: Bacteria > Bacillati > Actinomycetota > Actinomycetes > Kitasatosporales > Streptomycetaceae > Streptomyces > Streptomyces sp. 7R007. The sequence goes on from NZ_JBTWMV010000004.1 coordinate 123,861, forward strand.
AGGCACGGCGCCGCCGGGGTGGCGCGGGCGGTTTCGCCACGGCTGCGGCTTGGGCCATGACTGTTCTCCGTTCGGTACAGGAAGCGCTTGCTTACCGGGCATGGGAAAGGAGCTCAACCGGCGTAAGGGTCCGGCGCCTTCCCCGGCCGGGCGAGGAACTCGAAGTCGCAGCCGGTGTCGGCCTGGGTGATCTGCTCGTTGTAGAGCGCGCCGTAGCCGCGCTCGTAGCGGGTGGGCGGCGGCGTCCACTCCGCCCGCCGGCGCTCCAACTCCTCGTCGTCCACGTTGAGCTGGAGCGTGCGCGCCTCGACGTCCAGGGTGATCGAGTCACCGCTGCGGACCAGCGCGAGCGGCCCGCCGACGTACGACTCGGGCGCGACGTGCAGCACGCAGGCGCCGTAACTCGTGCCGCTCATGCGGGCGTCGGAGATCCGGACCATGTCGCGCACGCCCTGTCGGAGCAGGTGGTCCGGGATCGGCAGCATGCCGTACTCGGGCATGCCGGGGCCGCCCTTGGGTCCGGCGTTGCGCAGCACCAGCACGCTGTCGGCGGTGATGTCCGACCCGGGGTCGTCGATGGTGCGTTGCATGGTCTTGTAGTCGTCGAAGACGACCGCGGGACCGGTGTGCTTGAGCAGGTGCGGCTCGGCGGCGATGTGCTTGATGACGGCGCCGTCGGGGCAGAGGTTGCCGCGCAGTACGGCCACCCCGCCCTCGCCCGCGACCGGGTTCTCGCGGGTGCGGATGACGTCGTCGTTGTGGACGACGGCGCCCGCGATCTGCTCGCCCAGCGTGCCGTTGACGGTGGGCCGGCCGAGGTGGAGCAGGTCGGTGATCCGGGAGAGGAACGCGGGCAGGCCGCCGGCGAAGTGGAAGTCCTCCATGAGGTACGTCCGTCCGCCGGGCCGTACGTTGGCCAGCACCGGCACGGTGCGCGCGATGCGGTCGAAGTCGTCGAGGGTGAGCTCGACGCCCGCCCGGCCGGCCATGGCGATGAGGTGGATGACGGCGTTGGTGGAGCCGCCGAGCCCGAGCACCGTGGTGACGGCGTCCTCGAAGGCCTCGCGGGTGAGGATCTCCGAGGGCCTCAGCGCGGTCCAGGCGAGCTCCACGGCCCGGCGTCCGGAGGCGGCGGCCATCCGCTCGTGACCCGAGTCGACGGCCGGGATCGAGGAGGCGCCCGGCAGGGTCATGCCGAGGGCTTCGGCGGCCGCGGTCATCGTGGAGGCCGTTCCCATGGTCATGCAGTGACCGGGCGAACGCGCCAACCCGCCCTGGAGTTCACGCAGTTCGCAGTCGGTCAGGTTGCCCGCGCGGTGCTCGTCCCAGTACTTCCACATGTCGGTGCCGGAGCCGAGGGTCTCCCCGCGCCAGTGCCCGGGCAGCATCGGACCGGCGGGCACGAAGAGCGCGGGCACGTCGGCCGAGGTCGCGCCCATGAGCAGCGCCGGCGTCGACTTGTCGCAGCCGCCGAGCAGCACCGCCGCGTCGATCGGGTAGGAGCGCAGCAGCTCCTCCGTCTCCATCGCGAGCAGGTTGCGGTAGAGCATGGGGGTCGGCTTCTGGTAGGTCTCCGAGAGCGTGGCGACCGGGAACTCGAGCGGGAAGCCGCCCGCCTGCCACACGCCCCGCTTGACCGCCTCGGCGCGTTCGCGCAGATGGACGTGGCAGGGGTTGATGTCGGACCAGGTGTTGAGGACGGCGATCACCGGGCGGCCGCGGTACTCCTCGGCCTCGTAACCGAGCTGGCGCATCCGGGCGTTGTGCGACCAGGTGCGCAACTGGCCCTCGGTGCCGTACCACTGGTGGCTGCGCAGTTCCTCCGGGCTCAGGCGCGCTCTGCCGGTCATATCGACCACCCCGCGGCGATCGCGGCGACCTCGGCGCGCTGGTCCTCCGGCAGCGTCCGGCTCGGCGGGCGCACGTCGCGGCGGCACAGGCCGAGGGAGGCGAGGGCCTCCTTGACGACGGTGACGTTGTTCGCGGAGCCGTTCGCGGCGCGCAGTTCCTCGAAGCGGCGGATCTGCTCCCAGACCTTCATCGCGGCCGGGTAGTCGCCGGACCGCAGCGCTTCGATCATGTTCAGCGAGACGGACGGGGCGACGTTCACCAGGCCGGAGGTGAAACCGGTGGCGCCCGCGGAGAAGTAGGAGGGGGCGTAGGGCTCGGCGAGCCCGGCGATCCACACGAAGCGGTCCAGGCCCGCGTCCCGGGCGAAGGCGGCGAACTTGTTGGCGTCCGGGACGGCGTACTTGACGCCGATGACGTTCGGGCAGGCGTCGGCGAGCTGGGCGAGGCGGGCGCCGGAGAGCTGGGCGTTGCGGATGTAGGGCACGACGCCGAGTTCGGGGACGGCCTCGGCGATGGCGCGGTGGTAGTCGACCCAGCCGGCCTGCGAGACGTACGGGTGGACGGGCTGGTGGACCATGACCATCTGGGCGCCGAGGTCGCGGGCGTGCCGGGCGGAGGCCACGGCGGTGGGCACGTCGTGGCCGACGCCGACCAGGATCGCGGCGCGGTCGCCGGCCTCGTCGACGGTCATCTCGGTGACCAGGCGCCGCTCGTCGGGGGTGAGGGCGTAGAACTCCCCTGTGTTGCCGTTCGGGGTGAGGATCCGCACCCCGCCCTCCAGCAGCCGACGCAGCAGGGCCCGGTAGGCGTCCTGGTCGACGGAGCCGTCCTCGGCGAACGGGGTCACCGGGATCGCCACCACGTCGGCCAGCGCCGCCCGACCGGTCTCGAACGTCACGCTGCTCATTCCTGGCCTTCCTCTTGTGTCGCCTCGGGGAACGCGCGCCGCACGAACGACGCGATGTGGGAGTGGAGGGCGCGCGCGGCGCCGTCGGCGTCTCCTTCCAGGGCGAGTCGCAGGATCTCGCGGTGCTCGTCGGCCTCCCGGTCCCAGGAGGGGGAGGCCGCCCAGGCCACGGCGGAGACGAGGGCGGCCTGGTCGCGGACCTCGTCGAGCATCCGGCCGAGCAGCGGGTTGCCGCAGGGCAGGTACAGGGCGCGGTGGAACTCCCGGTTGGCGAGGGACCGTTCGGCGGTGTCGGTGGCGGCGTCGGCCCGGGTCAGGGCGTCCTTGGCGGCGTCCAGGGAGGCGCCGCGCCGCACCGCCCTGCGCAGCGCCTCGGGCTCCAGCAGCAGCCGTACGTCGTAGACCTCGCGCGCCATGTCCGCGTCCACCATGCGCACCGTGACGCCCTTGTACTGGCTCATCACGACGAGCCCGGTCCCGGCCAGGGTCTTGAGCGCCTCGCGCACCGGGGTCTTGGACACCCCGAACCGGGCGGCGAGTTCGGTCTCCACCAGGGCCTGACCCGGCGTGAACCGCCCGGTGAGGATGCGGCGTTTGATCTCCTCCAGCACGTACTGCGTGCGGGAGGGGATCGGCGTGGGCACAGAGGTCATGCGCGCCTCTCGGAAGTCACGTGTCAGATCTCGGGTATCTGATCTCGCGTATCGCGTCTCATATATGACGTACGAAGTACGACGCGTTGAAGGTAGGAGGGGGCGCATGTTTCGTCAATGCTTCCGGCAGAGGAAATCGGGATTGCCGGGGAAAGCGCTTGTCAGAAGGTGCGGGTGTCGCCCTCCCGCGCGGCGGACGTCCGTCCGCGGAAGACGGCGGCGGCGCGCTTCACCGCCGCGTCCCGGGTGAGGGCGGGTCCGACGTGGGTCAGGAGGAGTTCGCGCGCGCCGGACGCGCAGGCGCCGGCGTCCTCCGGGGTGAGGTGGACGCGTTGTTCGCCTTCGCGATGCCGGTCGGCGTCGGCCTCGCACAGGAACAGGTCGGCGCCGGTGGCGAGTTCGGCGAGCGCGTCGCACGGCCCGCTGTCCCCGGAGTAGGCGAGCACGCTGCCCTGGCACTCGGCGCGCAGCCCGTACGCCTCGACGTCGTGGACGACGGCGCGCGCGGTGAGCCGGAGGTTCCAGTGCCGCACGGTGTGGCCGTCGTACAGGGGGTGGAAGGCGAGGACGCCGTCCAGGAACCGGACGTCCGGCCGGCCGAGGAACCCCGCCAGCCGGTGGGCGCAGCCGGCCGGCGCGTAGACCGGGATCGGGGCGGGCGGGGTGAGGCCGCCGTGGGCGAAGGCGTAGACGGCGGCGAGCAGGTCGGCGGTGTGGTCGGCGTGCAGATGGGAGATCCAGATCGCGGTGAGGCGGCTGGGGTCCGTGTGCCGTTGCAACTCGGCGAAGGTGCCGGGCCCCGCGTCGATCCACACCTCGGCGCCGCCGCCGCGCAGCAGGTGGCCCGAGCAGGGGCGGTCCGGCCCCGGATGCGGGGAGGCGGTGCCGAGGACGGTGAGGCTGAGGGGCATGGTGGGGAGGGTACGGACCGCGCCCTCGGCCCGCTTCCGGTTTACCCGCGGCTACGGCTTCCGCGTACCGCCGGCTACGGCGTCCAGCCCGGATCACGCCCGCTCAGGCCCACCGCCCGGTCGAGCAGCGGCGCGCCGTCGGGAACGGGCACGACGGGTCCGAAGATCCCGCCGCCCCGGCTCGGGTCGTTCGCCGCCGCGTACAGGAAGTCGTACGACGTCCGCAGCGCGGCCGGGTCCGGTGTGTACGGCTGTCCGGTGGCGCGGGCCAGGTCCCAGCCGTGGATCACCAGTTCGTCGACGGCGCCGGCGACCGCGCCGGGCAGGTCCAGGCCGCCGGCCCGGGTCGTGCCGGTCCAGGCGGCCGGGTCGCGCCAGGCGTCGGCGAGCTCGTCGAGGGCCTTCGGCAGCTCGGTGCGCCAGCCCGGGGGGAGGTCGCACGCGGCGGCGTCCGGGGCGGTGGCGGTGGTGGCGCCCAGGTCCTTGCGTGCGGCGTCGCGGAAGGCGACGGACAGGCCGAGCAGGTGGCCCAGCATGCTGCGCACGGCGCAGCCGGGGCACGGCGTCGCGTCCGCGAGCTGCTCGTCGCGCACCCCCTCCGCGAGCCGCGCGATGACGCGGGTCTGTGCTCCGAAGTCCAGGGTCGTGTCGGTCATGCGCGCTCCTCACAGTCGGGTCTGAGGGGTGGACCGGCGCGGCCCCCGAAACTCATCGCACCGTCAGGCCGCATCCTCCTCGACCGGCGTCACCGCCTCGGGGACGCGCCGGGCTCGCGGCCTGCCTCGGCCCTCCGGCTCGCCGTTTCTAAGGCACCTGCCCGATCTGCGGCCGGGGGCCTTAGAGCCACGATGGCCGGGCATGACGACATCGACGTGGACGGTGGTGCGGGTCCTGCGGGACCGCAACGCGGGGCTCTGCCTGGCCGGGATCGTGGTCTCCGGTTTCGGTACCTCCGCGCTGTGGCTGGCATCCGGCGTATGGGTCAAGGAGCTGACGGGCTCGGACGGGCTGGCCGCGCTGTGCCTGCTCGCCATGTGGGCGCCGACGCTCGCGGGCCCGCTGCTGGGCACGCTCGCCGACCGGGTCCGCCGCAGACCCCTGCTGATCGGCGGCAACCTCCTGCCGGCCGCGCTCCTGCCCGTCCTGCTCACGGTCGACTCGGCCGGCCGGGTGTGGCTCCTCTACACGGTCCTGTTCGTGTACGGCGCCACCGGCGTCGTCGCGGACGCGGCCGAGGCCGCCCTGGTCGCCACCGCCGTCGACCGGTCGCTGCTGGGCGACTTCAACGGACTGCGCATGACGGCCAACGAGGGCATGAAGCTGACGGCACCGCTCGCGGGTGCGGGTCTGTACGCGGCGTACGGCGGCCCGAGCGTCGCCCTGCTGGACGCGGCCACCTTCGTCCTCGCGGCCGGGCTGTGCGTCCTCATGCGGGTACGCGAGGACGAGCCGGTGCCGGCCGCGGGCGGCTGGTGGGCGCGGACGGCCGAGGGCGCGCGCGTGGTGTGGGCGCACGCCCGGCTGCGGCCGCTGGTCCTGGCGGGCGGCGCCACGATGCTCTGCGCGGGCCTGGCGGGCGCGCTGCTCTACGCCGTCGTCGACGGCCTCGGACGCTCCCCCGCCTACGCCGGTGTGCTGTACGCCGTCCAGGGCGCCGGCTCCGTGGCGGTCGGCGTGGTCTCCGGCCCGGCCCTGCGGCTGCTGGGCGAGCGCCGGTTCGCGGCGGCGGGGATCGTCCTGACGGCGTGCGCGGTGGCGGGGCGGGCGGTGCCGGCCGACGCGGTGGCGCTGGCCTGCGCCGCGGCGAGCGGTGTGGGGCTGCCCTGTGTGCTGATCGCCGCGATGACGGCCGTGCAGCGGGAGACTCCGGGCGCGCTGCTGGGCCGTACGGCCGCCACGGCCAACACCCTGATGTTCACGCCGAACGTGCTGGGGCTGGCCGCCGGGGCGCTGCTGGTCGAGGTGGCCGACTACCGGCTGGTGTCGGCCGCGCTCGGCGTGGCGCTGCTGGTGACCGCGGGCGCCGTGGCGCGGAGCCCGGCGAGGGCCTCCCGCACCGCCGCGAGGTCCCCGTCCGACGCCAACCCGGCGTGATACAGCCGCAGTTCCGTGGCCCCCCGCTCCCGGGCCGCCGCCGCGTCCGCCGCCAGCGTGCCCGGGCTGCCGCCCATCCCCGACACGACCGTGAGGTTGGCGGCGATGACGGCGCCCTGCCGCCGCTGCTCGGCGAAGGGCGTCAGCAGGCCCGGACCGCCCGTGCACGGGACGACCACGCCGTCGGCGACGGACAGGATGTGCCCGGGGTCCACGCCCGCGTTGGCGCCGACGTGGTAGGTCACCGGGTCGGCGTGCAGCAGCACCTGGAAGCCCTCGGGGGCCGCCTCGCGCACCGCGCGGACCGCCGTCTCCTGGAGGGTGCGGGCGGTGTCGTCCCGCCACGCGCGCGTGGCCGCCGCCCGCTCCTGCCCGAGCAGCTTCTCCACCCCGGCCCAGCCCCCTTCGTCGGGCGCCCCCCGCCACAGCGGCTCCAGCGCCTCGCGTACGGCGGCCGCCAACGCGTCGGCGTCCAGGCCCTGTTCGCCGTACCCCTCCCGGCAGGCCGGGCAGAAGCACAGCGCCATCAGGTAGTGGCCGGCGTCGCCGAGGCCGACCCCGCCGGTCTTGTCGTGGGCGTGCAGGTGCTGCAGGCCGTACCAGCCGAGGGACTCCAGTTCGGTGCCGCGCGCGCCCGGCCGTACGGCCGCCTCGGCGGCGAGTTCGACGAGGTACGCGCGCGTGGCGGGCTGGGCGATGCAGGGGGCCCACGGGTAGCGGTCGCCGTAGGCGTTGACGACGGAGGTGTCCGGGTGCTCGGCGCCGAGGCGGGAGTTGTGGGCGAGGACGACCCAGGTGTGCACCTCGAGACCGGCGCCCGCGAGCGCCTCGGCGGCCTCTCCGAAGGCGTCGCCGGGAGCCCAGTCGCCGGCCGGGTAGGGGCGCAGCGGACGTCCGCGCCAGCGGTCGCCGGCCGGGTACAGCACGGCCGCGTGCTCGGCGGTGACGATGCGGTGGCGGGGGTGGCGGGGCGTGAGCGCGCGCGTGGAGTGGTAGGCGGACGCCAGCGTCACCTGCGCCACGCCGAGCGCGGCGACGCGGTCCGCGGCCTCGGGGTCGCCGTTGACGTCCCAGGGATAGACGAAAGCCGATGTCTTCACTTGCCGTCCTCCAGCAGCGCGTACCCGCGGTCGATCAGCTGACCGAGCTGCTTGACATGGTCCTCGGTCGGTTCGTGCAGCGGGGGGCGGACCTCCCCCACGTCCAGCCCGCGCAGCCGTACGCCCGCCTTGACCAGCGAGACGGCGTAACCGCGGCCCTGGGCGCGCAGTTCGACGAACGGCCGGTAGAAGCCGTCGAGCAGGCGGTGCGCGGTGCCGTCGTCGCCGGAGACGAGCGCGCGGTGGAAGGCGAGGGCGATCTCGGGGGCGAAGCAGAAGACGGCGGAGGAGTAGAGCGGGACGCCGATGGCGCGGTAGGCGAGCTGGGTCTGCTCGGCGGTGGGCAGGCCGTTGAAGTAGAGGAAGTCGCCCGTCGCCTCGGTGCGGACGGCGCTGACGATGCGCTGCATGAGGTCGAGGTCGCCGAGGCCGTCCTTGAAGCCGACGATCCCTTCGGTGCGGGCCAGTTCGACGACCGTGTCCGGGGTGAAGACGGCGTTGTCGCGCTGGTAGACGACGACGGGCAGCGCGGTCGCGGCGGCGACCTCGCGGTAGTGCCGCAGCAGCCCCTCCTGCCCGGCGACCACCAGGTACGGCGGCATGGCCAGCAGCCCGTCCGCGCCGGCCGCGGCCGCGAGGCGCGCGTACCGCACGGCCAGCGCGGTGCCGTACCCGGCGCCGGCGACGACCGGCACCCGGCCCGCCGTCTCCTCGACGGCCGCCCGTACGCACGTCTCGAACTCCTCGGGGGTGAGCGCGTGGAACTCGCCGGTGCCGCAGCAGGCGAAGACCGCGGCGGCACCTGCCTCGACCCCGCGGCGCACATGGGTGCGGTAGGCGTCGAGGTCGATCGCGCCGTCCTGGCCGAAGGCGGTGACGGGGAAGAACAGCGGCCCGCGGGGGATGCTGAGTCGAGCAGCGAGAGGGGCAGGCGTCACGGGCTCTCCCGGTTACATGTCTATGATCCGCGTCTACATTCTTGAACGGCACCACGCTAAAGTGCCCCGCAATGGCCGGTCAAGCGCACAAACCCGCCTCAGACCAGCAGATTCCCGCCCCGCATGGGACACTTGACGGGTCCGTCCCGGATCCCTAGCGTGTCCACGGATGTGAATATCGTGCATACACGCGATTCGCCGACCGAAGGAGAAGCGAGGATGCCAGCCCCCCGCACCGTTCTGCTCACCGGCGCCGCCGGCGGTGTCGGCACCCTGATGCAGAACCTGCTCCCGGCCTTCGGCTACGAGCTGCGCCTCCTCGACGTGCGCCCCATCGAGGGCGACCCGGACGCGATCACCGCCGACCTCTCCGACCGGCAGGCGCTGCGCGAGGCCGTACGGGGCGTCGACGCGATCATCCACCTCGCGGGCATCTCCCTGGAAGCCCCCTTCGAGAAGATCCTCAAGGCGAACATCGAGGGCACCTACAACGTGTACGAGGCCGCCCGCGAGGAGGGCGTCGGCCGGATCGTCTTCGCCTCCTCCAACCACGCGGTCGGCTTCACCCCGCGCCCCCGGGGCGACGCACCTCTCGATCCGAGCGCGCTGATCCCGGTCGACACCCCGCGCCGCCCGGACACCTTCTACGGCCTGTCCAAGTCCTTCGGCGAGGACCTCGCGCAACTGTACTGGGACAAGTACGGCATGGAGACGGTGTCGGTGCGCATCGGCTCCTGCTTCCCGGAGCCGACCAGCGTGCGGATGCTGTCGGTGTGGATGAGCCCGGCCGACGGCGCCCGCCTCTTCCACGCGGCCCTGACCGCCGAGAACGTCGGGCACACGGTGGTCTACGGCTCCTCCGCCAACACCCGGCTGTGGTGGGACCTGTCGACCGCGCGGGCGCTCGGCTACGAGCCGCAGGACGACTCCGAGCCGTACGCGGAGAAGCTGATCGCCGAGCAGGGCGAGCTGGAACCGGGCAACGTCGCGCACGACTACCTGGGCGGCGCCTTCGTCAGCGACCCGCCGATCTGGCCGTACTGAACGGCCGGTTCCGACGGCGAGCGGGCACGGAACGGGCCGCCGCGCCGCCCATTCGGGCATGGGCGCGACGTGGGCGCCGGCGCGCCGGCGCCACCCCCAGGGGCGCGCGGAACCTCGCGACCAGCCACGACGAACCCGCGCCCGCCCGCCACCGACACCTGCCGAGTCCGTGGGCGACGGCCGCCCGAACGGGCACACGCGGACACGATCGCCTCCGCAACAGACCTGGTCACCGCCACCCACCCGCTGTAGAACTTCCTCCGAGGGCCCGAACGGGCAGCGCACAGGGAAGGCGGGTGACCACATGACCGGCACGGCGGAAGACCGCCAGCGGCACATCGTGAAAGCGGCGCGCGCCAAGGGCTCCGTGGACGTCACCGAGCTCGCCGCCGACCTGGGCGTGGCGAAGGAGACCGTACGACGGGATCTGCGCGCCCTGGAGGACCACGGGCTGGTCCGCCGCACCCACGGCGGCGCCTACCCGGTGGAGAGCGCCGGCTTCGAGACGACGCTCGCCTTCCGCGCCACCAGTCACGTACCCGAGAAGCGCCGGATCGCGGCCGCCGCGGCCGAGCTGCTCGGGGACGCCGAGACGGTCTTCGTCGACGAGGGCTTCACCCCCCAGCTCATCGCCGAGGCGCTGCCCAAGGACCGGCCGCTGACCGTGGTCACCGCCTCCCTGCCGGTCGCGGGCGCCCTCGCCGAGGCGCCGAACACGACCGTCCTGCTGCTCGGCGGCCGGGTCCGCTCCGGCACCCTGGCCACCGTCGACCACTGGACGACCAGGATGCTGGCCGGTTTCGTCCTCGACCTCGCCTACATCGGCGCCAACGGCATCTCGCGCGGCCACGGTCTGACCACCCCCGACCCGGCCGTCAGCGAGGTCAAGGCGCAGGCGATCCGGGCCGCGCGGCGCACGGTGTTCGCCGGTGTGCACACCAAGTTCGGCGCGGTCAGCTTCTGCCGGTTCGCCGAGATCGGCGCACTGGAGACGATCGTGACGAGCACGCTGCTGCCGTCGGCGGAGGCCCATCGGTACGCGCTGCTGGGCCCCCAGGTCGTGCGCGTCTGACCCGGGACATCCGAACAGCAGACCCATCCGTTCGAAAAGCAAACCCACTCCCCCGGGGCACACGTACGCCGTCGCGCGCCCCTTATCTCCCCTTATGTCACCTCTCCATACGTCCAGGAGCGATTCATGCGAACCCAGAGCCGACGACGGCCGCCGCGAGCCACGCTCGCCCTGGCCGCCGCAGGGACGCTGCTCGCCCCGCTGCTCTCCGGCTGCTGGGTCGGGGCGGGCGGGGCCGGCTCCGGCGGCGACTCCGTCAACGTCCTGATGGTCAACAACCCGCAGATGGTGGAGCTGCAGAAGCTGACCAAGGCCCACTTCACCAAAGAGACCGGCATCAAGGTCAACTTCACCGTGCTGCCCGAGAACGACGTCCGCGACAAGATCAGCCAGGACTTCGCCAACCAGGCCGGCCAGTACGACGTGGCGACGCTCTCCAACTACGAGATCCCCATCTACGCCAAGAACGGCTGGCTGCACGAGATGGACTCCTACGTCGCCAAGGACCCGGCGTACGACGAACAGGACGTCCTCAAGCCGATGCGGCAGTCGCTCACCGCCGACGACGGCAAGCTCTACGGCCAGCCCTTCTACGGCGAGTCGTCCTTCCTGATGTACCGCAAGGACGTGTTCGAGAAGAAGGGCCTGACCATGCCCGCGCACCCCACCTGGACCCAGGTGGCCGACCTGGCCGCCAAGGTGGACGGCGCCGAGCCCGGCATGAAGGGCATCTGCCTGCGCGGCCTGCCCGGCTGGGGCGAGCTGATGGCCCCGCTGACCACCGTGGTCAACACCTTCGGCGGCACCTGGTTCACCAAGGACTGGAAGGCCCGGCTCGACTCCCCCGCCTTCGAGAAGGCGACGAAGTTCTACGTCGGCCTGGTCCGCGCGCACGGCGAGTCCGGCGCCGCCCAGTCCGGCTTCGCCGAGTGCCTGAACAACATGACCCAGGGCAAGATCGCCATGTGGTACGACGCCACCTCCGCGGCCGGCTCCCTGGAGGCCAAGGGCTCCCCGGTCAAGGGCAAGCTCGGCTACGCCCCCGCCCCCGTCGAGAAGACCGAATCCTCCGGCTGGCTCTACACCTGGGCCTGGGGCATCCAGAAGGCGTCCCGCAACCCCGACAAGGCCTGGAAGTTCATCTCCTGGGCCTCCGGCAAGCAGTACGAGCAACTGGTCGGCGACACCGACGGCTGGTCCAACGTCCCCGCCGGCAAGCGCGCGTCGACGTACACCAACGCCGCCTACGTCAAGGAGGCCGCCGCGTTCCAGGAGATGACCAAGGAGGCCATCGAGGACGCCCGGCCCAACGACCCGGGGGTGCAGCCGCGCCCCGCGCCCGGCATCCAGTTCGTCGGCATCCCCGAGTTCACCGATCTCGGCACCAAGGTCTCCCAGGAGATCAGCGCGGCCATCGCCGGACGCCAGTCCGTCGAGTCGGCCCTGAGGAAGTCACAGGCGCTCGCCGAGAAGATCTCCAAGGAGTACGAGGGACGATGACCGCGACGACAACGGCACCCATAGCCGCAACGCCCGTACCAGCCAGGAACGTCCCCTCCGCCCGTCTGCGCGCCTGGGCGACCCGGGCCCCGCTGCTGCCGGCCCTGGTGTTCATGATCGTGGTGACCCAGCTGCCGTTCGTGGCCACCCTGGTGATCTCGTTCTTCGACTGGAACGCCCTCTACCCCAAGGCCCGGCACTTCACCGGCCTGGACAACTACCACGAGGTCCTCACCGACCCGGACCTGCGCCACTCGGTGTGGACGACCGTGCTGCTGACGGTGGCGGTGGTGCTGGCCAGCCTGGTCCTGGGCCTGCTGCTGGCGCTGCTGCTCGACCGGCGCTTCCGCGGCCGGGGCGTGGTGCGCACCCTGCTGATCGCGCCCTTCCTCGTTGTGCCGGTGGCCGCCGCGCTGCTGTGGAAGCATGTGCTCTACAACCCCGAATACGGCTTGCTCAACGGGTTGTTGCACTATGTGGGCGGACCACAGCCCGACTGGATCTCCGACACCCCGCTGCTCGCGGTCGAGGCCGCGCTGGTGTGGCAGTGGACGCCCTTCATGATGCTGATCCTGCTGGCGGGCCTGCAGAGCCGCGACCACCAGCAGATCGAGGCGGCCCGCGTGGACGGCGCGAGCGACTGGCAGATCTTCCGCCATCTGACGCTCCCGCACCTGCGCCGGTACCTGGAACTCGGCGCCCTGCTGGGCTCGATCTACATCGTGCAGAACTTCGACGCGGTCTTCACGATCACCTCCGGCGGTCTGGGCACCGCCAACCTTCCCTACACCGTCTACCAGAGCTTCTACCAGGCCCACGAGAACGGCCTCGCCTCGGCCGCGGGCGTCCTGGTGGTCATCGGCTCGATCGTCATCGCCACCTTCGCGCTGCGCGTGGTGTCGTCCCTGTTCCGCGAGGAGGTGTCCCGCGCATGAGCACCATCGCCGTACGAACCCGCCCGCGCCGCAAGGGAGTCGGCCTCGGCCTGCTGGCCTGGCTGGTGGGGATCGTGTTCTTCCTGCCCATCGCCTGGATGGCGCTGACGTCCTTCCACTCCGAGTCCGACGCGGCCACCAACCCGCCCTCCTTCGGCGCGTCCCTCACCCTGGACGGCTACCGCGAGTTCTTCGGCACCGGCGGCGGCGCGAGCCCCTGGCCGGCGCTGGTCAACTCCACGGTGGCGTCCGTGGCGTCGACGCTGTGCGTGCTGCTGCTGGCCCTCCCGGCGGCGTACGCGCTGTCCGTCCGGCCGGTGAAGAAGTGGACCGACGTGCTGTTCTTCTTCCTGTCCACCAAGATGATGCCGGCGGTGGCGGGCCTGCTGCCGATCTACCTGTTCGCCAAGAACGCCGGCATGCTGGACAACATCTGGCTGCTGGTCCTGCTCTACACCGCCATGAACCTGCCGATCGCGGTGTGGATGATGCAGTCCTTCCTCGCCGAGGTGCCGGTCGCCGTCATCGAGGCGGCGCAGATCGACGGCGCGCGGCTGCCGACCATCCTCGCGCGCGTGGTCGCCCCGATCGCGCTGCCCGGCATCGCGGCGACGGCCCTGATCTGCTTCATCTTCAGCTGGAACGAGCTGCTGTTCGCCCGTGTCCTGACCGGGGTCGTGGCCGAGACCGCCCCGGTCTTCCTGACCGGCTTCATCACCAGCCAGGGACTGTTCCTGGCGAAGGTGTGCGCCGCGTCGCTCGTCATCTCCCTGCCGGTGCTCGCCGCGGGGTTCGCCGCCCAGGACAAACTGGTCCAGGGCCTGTCGTTGGGAGCCGTGAAATGAAGGCCGCCGTCATCGAGTCCGTGGGCCGCGCCGTCGTCACCGAGGTCCCGGACCCGACGCCAGGGCCGCGCGAGGTCGTCGTCGAGGTCGCCGCCTGCGGCCTGTGCGGCACCGACCTGCACATCCTCCAGGGCGAGTTCGCGCCCAAGCTGCCCATCGTCCCCGGGCACGAGTTCGCGGGCGAGGTGGTCGGGGTCGGCACCCAGGTCACCGAGGTCGCGATCGGCGACCGGGTGGCGGTCGATCCCTCGCTGTACTGCCACGAGTGCCGGTACTGCCGTATCGGCCACAACAACATGTGCGAGCGGTGGGCGGCGATCGGCGTGACGACGGCCGGCGGCGCGGCCCGGTTCGCGCTCGCCCCGGTGGCGAACTGCGTGAAGCTGCCCGAGCACGTGCGCACCGAGGACGCCGCCCTGGTGGAGCCCCTGTCGTGCGCCGTGCGCGGCTACGACGTCCTCCAGTCGCGCCTGGGCGCACACGTCCTGATCTACGGCTCCGGGACGATGGGCCTGATGATGCTGGAGCTGGCCAAGCGCACGGGCGCGGCGAGCGTGGACGTGGTGGACCTGAACCCGGCCCGCCTGGAGACCGCCCGCCGGCTCGGCGTCTCGGCGTCGGCGGCGAGCGCGGACGAGCTGGAGCGCCCGCAGGGCTGGGACGTCGTGATCGACGCGACGGGCAACGCGGCGGCGATCCAGGACGGCCTGGACCGGGTGGCGAAGGCGGGCACGTTCCTGCAGTTCGGGGTGGCGGACTACGCGACCCGCGTGACGATCGACCCGTACCGCATCTACAACCAGGAGATCACCATCACCGGTTCCATGGCGGTGCTGCACAGCTTCGAGCGGGCGGCCGAGCTGTTCGCGAACGGGGTGCTGGATCCGGAGGTCTTCATCAGCGACCGCGTCCCGCTGGAGCGGTACCCGCAGGCGCTGGACCAGTTCGCGGCGGGGGTCGGCCGCAAGATCGTGGTGGTGCCGTAGACCGGGCGGCGCAATTGATCGCTTGGTAAGGGAACGGTAAAGCGGGCCCGGTCGTTCAACGGGTATGACAGCTATGACCCCCGGCTCGAACATCCCGCTGACCACCGCCCGCGTGACGGTGGACGTGGCCGCCCCGGTGCGGCTGGACGTCTCGGGCCTGCTGCTCACCGGCGACGGCAAGGTGCGCTCCGACGACGACTTCATCTTCTACAACCAGCCGGCGGGACCGGGCGTGACGTACCGCTCGGGCGGGGGTACGGCACCCGACGCGATCACCGTCGACACGGCCGCGCTCCCGCCGGGCATCGAGAAGGTGGTCGTCACCGCCAGCCCGGACGCGGCCGGCCAGACCTTCCAGGGCATCGAACCGACGGCCACGATCCGCAACGCGGACGACAACAGCGTCCTGGCCACGTTCACGCCCCCGCAGCTCGGCACCGAGACGGCGCTGGTGGTCGTGGAGATCTACCTGCGGGGCGGCGCCTGGAAGGCACGGGCGGTCGGACAGGGGTACGCCAACGGACTGGCGGGCATCGCCACCGACTTCGGCGTGACGGTGGAGGAGCCGGCCCCGGCGGCCCCGCCGCGGCCGGCCGCCCAGCCCCCGGCCGCACCGCCGGCGCCGCCCCTGTCCACCATGGCTCCGCCTCCCCCGCCCGCACCGCCCGCGCCCGCGGCCCCCGCCCCCGGCGCCGGGAAGATCAACCTCGACAAGGGCCGCGTCAGCCTCCAGAAGAACCAGACCGTCTCCCTCGTCAAGGGCGGCCGCCCGCTGCTCTCCCAGGTCAAGATGGGTCTGGGCTGGGAGCCGGCGTTCCGCGGCCGGGACATCGACCTGGACGCGTCGGTCATCGCGTACGGGCCGCAGCGCAACCACATCGACAGCTGCTACTTCGGCAAGCTGTCGATCCTGAACGGCGCGATCAAGCACTCCGGCGACAACCTCACCGGCGAGGGCGGCGGGGACGACGAGGTGATCGTCGTCGACCTCGGCCGGCTCCCGCAGGAGGTCACGGGCCTGGTCTTCACGGTGAACTCCTTCTCCGGCCAGAAGTTCACCGAGGTGGCCAAGGCCTACTGCCGGCTCCTGGACGCCGCCACCGGCGAGGAGCTGGTCCGCTTCGACCTCACCAACGCCGAAGCGCAGACGGGCGTGATGATGGCCAAGCTGATCCGCCAGTTCTCCGGCGAGTGGGACATGACGGCGCTGGGCTCGTTCGTGAAGGCCCGCACGGTGCGGAACATGGTGAAGCCGGGCGCCGAAGCGTTGTAGAGGGCCGACGGCGGGCGCCTCCGGCAGCGGAGGCGCCCGGCGCTCACCTGGCGTCGGCGGGCCGCAACCCGTGCGTCAGCAGCTCCAGATACCGCCTGATCTCCCGTCCCTGCCCGTTCGCCAGCTCCGAGGCGTGGGACACCCCGTGCGCCAGCCGCAGCACATCGATCGGCTGGACGTCCGCGCGCAGGGTCCCCTCCCGCTGGGCCGCGACCACCAGCCGCTCCGCCGCCTTCTTCATGTGGGTGCCGCAGGCGGTCACCGCCGCGTTGCTCCCGTCCGTCACGGCCGAGCCCAGCAGGGCCTTCAGACCCCGCACCTGGATCGTGCCGAGACACACCTCGTGCAGCCACTCCAGCAGCGCCTCGCCCGGCGGCAGTTCCTCGGCCAGCTCGTCGGCCCGCGACCCGAGCGCCTCGATCGTGTCCACGTACGCCGCCTCCAGCAGCGCCTGCCGGGTCGGGAAGTGCCGGTACAGCGTGCCGGAGCCGACCCCCGCCCGCTTGGCGATGTCGTCGAGCGACGCGTTCTCCCCATGCTCGGCGAAGGCCTGCGCCGCCGCCTTCAGCAACCGCTCGTAGTTGCGCCGAGCGTCCGCGCGCATGGGCCTGACCTGCGTCATCCAGATACTCCTTGCGAACCGGGGACTCTCTCCGTATTTTAGCGAGAGTTAAACGGAGACAGTCCCCGCTTATCCGTGCGGGCAGTCCGCGCTGCCCGCTTCCTTGTCTTGCGGGGACACGAGACCGGGAGAACCCGATGTCCACCCCGTCCCTGCCGTCCACCGCCTCCGCTCCACCCGCCACGCCACCGCACCCTGCCAGGCTCGGCGCCGTCCTGTTCGTCATCGTCACCGCCTACCTGATGGTCGGCGTCGACTCCACCGTCGTCAACGTCGCGCTCCCCGACATCCAACAGGATCTCGGTTTCAGCCCCACCGGCCTGTCCTGGGTTCTCAACGCCTACACCCTCGCCTTCGGCGGCCTGCTGCTGCTCGGCGGCCGGGTCGGGGACATCATCGGCCGCCGCCGCACCCTGACCGTCGGCGTGCTCCTGTTCGCCGGATCCTCCCTGCTCGGCGGCCTGGCCGGCGACAGCGCCTGGCTGCTCCTCGCCCGCGCCCTGCAAGGAGTCGGCGCCGCGCTCACCGCCCCCAGCACCCTCGCCCTGATCACCACCAACTTCCCCGACGGCCCCCGCCGCCACCACGCCCTCGGCGTCTACGCCTCCATGGCCGGCATCGGCGCCTCCATCGGGCTGGTCCTCGGCGGGATGCTCACCTCCTGGGCGTCCTGGCGCTGGTCGCTGCTGATCAACGTGCCGATCGGCATCGGCGTCGCCTTCGCCCTGCCCCGCTTCGTCACCGAGACCCCGCGCCACGCGGGCCGGTTCGACGCGGCGGGCGCGCTGACCGGCACGGCCGGCATGAGCGCGCTCGTCTACGCCTTCATCCGCGTCTCGGAGCAGGGCTGGAGCGACACCCAGGCACTGCTGGGCTTCAGTACGGCGACGGCGCTGCTGACGGCGTTCGTGCTGGTCGAGACCCGCGCCGACCAGCCGATCCTGCCGCTGCGGCTGCTGGCCCACCGCAACCGGGCCGGCGGCTACGCCAGCGTCATGCTGGTGCCGGCCGGCATGTTCGGCGCCTTCTACTTCCTCACCCTCATCAGCCAACGCGTCCTGGGCTACAGCCCGTTGCGCGCCGGGTTCGCCTTCCTGCCGATGACGGTGGTGATGTTCACGACCGTGCGTCTGGCGCCCCGGCTGCTGGCCCGCCTCGGCGCCAAGCCACTGATGCTCACCGGGCTGACCATCCTGGTCGGCGCCTCCGGCTGGCTGTGGCGCCTGGAAGCCGACGACGGCTACGCGGCCGGCCTGCTCGGACCGCTGCTGCTGATCGGCGTCGGCATCGGTCTGACCCTGATGCCGCTGAACGCGACGATCCTGGCCGGCATCGAGCCGCGGGAGGCGGGCGCCGCCTCCGGTCTGCTGCAGACCCTCCAGTGGCTCGGCGGCACCCTCGGGCTCGCCGTCCTGGTCACCGTCTACGGCACGGCGACCCGGCACGCGGCCGGATCGCCGTCCCACGTCCTCGTCGAGGGCTCGGCCCGCGCCTTCGGCGTCGGCGCGCTGATCGCCCTGGCCGCGCTGCTGGTGGCGGGGCTCGTCATCACCGGCACCCGGCCGAAGGCGGTCGCCGCGTGAGCGGGCGTCAGAACAGGGCGCTGTAGGCGTTCAGGGCCGGCTGACCGCCGAGGTGCGCGTAGAGGACGGTGGAGTCCTCGCCGATCTCACCGCGCCGGACCAGATCGATCATCCCGGCCATCGACTTCCCCTCGTACACGGGATCGGTGACCATGCCCTCGGTGCGCGCGGCCAGACGCATCGCCGCCAGTGTGGTCTCGTCCGGGATGCCGTACGTGCCCGCGTGGTACCGCTCGTCCAGCTCCACGTCCGCCTCGGTCAGCTCCCTCCTGACGCCGATGAGTCGCCCGGTGTGGTGGGCGATCCGGGCGATCTGCCCACGGGTGGCGGCCGGTTTCGCCGAGGCGTCGACGCCGAGCACCCGGCGCGGCCGTCCGCCGGCCTCTGCCAGGGCGGCGAACCCGGCGACCATGCCCGCCTGGGTCGACCCGGTCACCGAGCACACCACCACGGTGTCGAAGAAGACCCCCAACTCCTGCTCCTGCTCGGCGACTTCGTAGGCCCACCCGGCGAAGCCGAGGCCGCCGAGGGGGTGGTCGGAGGCGCCGGCGGGAATGGCGTACGGCTTCCCGCCCCGCTCCTCGACCTCCCGCAGGGCCTGCTCCCAGCTCTCCTTGAACCCGATCCCGAACCCGGCCTTCACCAGCCGTACGTCGGCCCCGGCGAGCCGGCTGATCAGGATGTTGCCGACCCTGTCGTACACGGAGTCCGGCCAGTCGACCCAACTCTCCTGGACCAGCACGCACTTCAGCCCGGCGCGGGCGGCGACGGCCGCGACCTGGCGGGTGTGGTTGGACTGCACTCCACCGATCGACACGAGGGTGTCACAGCCCTGGGCGAGCGCGTCGGCGACCAGGTACTCCAGCTTGCGGGTCTTGTTCCCGCCGTACGCGACACCGGAGTTGCAGTCCTCCCGCTTGGCCCACAGGGAGGCGCCGCCGAGGTGGGCGGTGAGGCGTTCCAGGGGGTGCACGGGCGAGGGGCCGAAGAGGAGGGGGTAACGGTCGTACGAGGAAAGGGACATGGGTCCTCCCGTGTTCGGGAACGGTCGCCGGCATCAGCCACCGTCGGTTGCGCCGCCTTCGGTTGCGTCGCCGTCGGCGAGGGCGGCGAGGCTGCGCCAGATCCGCGCGGTGACGTGGACGGCCCTGTCCGTGTCGCCGGCGCCGCAGGCCTCGATCAGCCGCTCGTGCAGTCCGGCCGAGCGGCAGGTGCCGCCCTCGCCGAAGCGGCGGCGCTCCAGCCGGCGGATGAGCGGGGTGTAGCGGGCGATGGTGGCTGCGGCCGCGCGGTTGCCGGCGACCCGGACGAGGACGTCGTGCAGGTCGTCGTCGGCGCGGACGGCCTCGTCCACGTCACCGCCGGCCACGGCGGCGGCGAACCGCTCGTTGGCCGCGCGCATCGCCTGGACGTCCGCGGTGAGCAGCCGGGGCACGGCGACCCGGGTGACCAGTTCGTGCATGGCGCCGACCACGGCGGCGGCGTCGCGCACGTCGGCGGTGACGAGCGGGGTGACCCGCGTGTAGCTCTGCGGCTTGCTCTCCAGCAGCCCCTCGTCGACCAGCCGCGCGAAGGCCTCCCGCACGGGCGCCCGGGACAGCCCGAGCCGCTCGGCGAGCTCGGCGTCCCGCACCACCGCCCCGGGCTCCAGCTCCCCGGCCACGATGGCGTCCCGGATGGACACGTAGGCGCGGTCGCGGAGCAGGGTGCGGTGAACGGGTCGTATGGCCTCCACGACTGAAATGTTAGATGTCAGTGCGGACGCGGACAAGGGTGTGGCCCGCACCCCCGTGAACGTGCGGGCCACGCATGCGGCGGCTCAGGCCGCCCAGGGCCAGTCAGCGCTCTGTGCCGACTCCAGCAGCGGGACCATCCGGAAGGCCGCGTCGCTCAGGCCCCCGAAGGTGTGCCGGTGCCCGCCGCCCGACGGGCCGTGGCCCGCGCGGTAGCCGGCGAGGTTCCAGGTGTAGACCGGCACGTCCGCCGGAACCTGCTCAGTCGGGTCACCGTGGCGGCTGTACGCGTACTGCTCGTCGGTGACGATCAGCACCCGGTCCTGCCCCCGGTAGTGCGCGCGGACCGCGCTGGTGGTGTCGGTGCCGCCCAGGTCGCCGAAGCGGTCGAGTATCTTCAGCGCCGACTCGCCCTTGCGGAAGGCCAGACGCCGGCTCGTGGTGCCGAACTCGACGAGGTCCGCGCGGGCCGCCCGCAGCGCGAGCGCCGTGCCGAAGACCGCCGCCGCGTCGGCCCGGTTGAGCTCCGAGCGGTCCGACAGCGGCGCCCACATCGAGCCGGAGCGGTCGACCAGGATCAGCGTGCGGCCGGGCAGCGCGGGCACGTTGGCCAGCGAATGGCCGAGCGCCTGCTCCAGCGGGAACGCCCAGCGCAGCGACGGCGCGTGCCGGTAGGCGGCGAGGTAGCGGAAGGGGAACTGCCGCGAGCGGGCGACCTCGGCGGGGTCGCTGATCCGCGCGGCCACCCGGGCCGCCACCTCGTCGCAGACGCCGGCCTGGTCGAAGTTCCTCAGGTTCCGAACCAGTGCCATCGCCCCCATCGACGGGATGACCGCCTCCCACGCCGCCCGGTCCATCGGTCCCTGGAGCCATCCGGCCAGCGCCTCCCACGTCATCCCGGCCGCCGCGAGCCGCTCGGCACCGCCGTCCGACGTCACCACCGCGCGCCGCTGCTCGACGGGCAGCGCCATCAGCTCGCGGTGCGCGGTCAGGACGCCGTCCGCCGCGGGCGGCACGGCCGTGTCCGGGTGGTGGCGCCGGTCGAGGGCGTACCGGAACAGCTCGCCCTGCCACGGCTTGGCCGGGTCGGGGCAGGCGTGCACCAGGTTGAGGACGTCGCCGAAGCGGTAGCCCTTGGAGGCGGTGTCGTACTTCAGCAGCGCCGTGGCGCTGTAGAGGCGGCGTACGGCGTCGGCGATCCCGCGCTTGACCGGCTTGGGGACGGTGCGGCCGTAGGTCGCCGTCCAGTAGGCGAGCAGTTCGCCGGGCTCGTCCGGGCGCCGCAGGACGGAGGCGACGACCTGGCGGTTGGCGGGGCCGTCGGTGGCGCCGGCGTCGAGGCGTGCCCTGACGTACTCGGCGACGCCGACGACGGCGGCGGTACGGAGGTTTCCCTCGCCGCGCAGCCAGCCGAGCAGGCCGGCCGTCCACGCCGGGTCCTCGACGGCGAGCCGCCGCACGAGGGCGGCGAAGCGGTCGTCACGGTCGGCGCCGGTCTCGTAGAAGGTGCGCTGGGAGACGAAGTCGGCGACCGCGAGCAGGAAGAGCTCCGAGCGCGCGTCCCGCTGCCGTCCCCGGCCGCCCTCGTACGTCCGCAGCACTCGGCCCGTGGACGTGACCCAGGACGTGGGCGGTGTCCTGGCGGTCTTCCGATTGAAGCGTGCCATGGTGAATTCCCCCCGAATTCGCGGCTGTTTCGGAAGGAGGCACAGCAAAAAGGCGGATGCCCGAGTTCAGGAGTCGGCGACAGGATGCGAACCCGCACACCGGGCATCCGCCATGAGCTGCGCCTCCCGAGATCAAGTCGACGGCGGCATCGGATTCTTTGGAAGAGAAGTAGCCGCTGCCTTCGCACCGGGAGGTGCGCTGCGTTGTGATCTCACTGTAGGAGGCACAGCTCGGGTGGAGCGAGTCAATTACATGCCGTTCCCCTTACCGGGATTCACCGCTTCTGCCGCTTCCACGGCCCGGTGATCGCCAGCATGATGCCCGGCTCCTGGATGTTGGCGAACAGGGTGCTGCCGTCGGGCGAGAAGGTGACGCCGGTGAACTCGCTGTACTCCGGCTCCTCTTCGGTGCCGATGTTCAGCTCGTTGCGGGCGATCGGGTAGGTGCGGCCGCTGTCGGTGGCGCCGAACAGGTGCTGCAGGCCCTCGCCGTCCTCGGCGATGACGAGGCCGCCGTAGGGGGAGACGGTGATGTTGTCGGGGCCGTCGAAGTTGCCCTCGGCGGACGGGTCGGGGTTGACGCCGATGCGGACCTTGAGGGTGAGGGTGCGGCGCTTGGGGTCGTAGAACCAGACCGAGCCGTCGTGCTGGACGGGGCTCTCCTCACGGGCGTACGAGGAGACGATGTACGCGCCGCCGTCGCCCCACCACATGCCCTCCAGCTTGCGGGCGCGGGTGACCTGGCCGTCGGTGAACTGCTTGCGCACGGAGACCGACTTGGCGTCCCGGTCGGGGACGTCCACCCAGTCGACGCCGTAGACCGTGCCGATCTTCGTGGCGCGGGAGAGGTCGTCGACGAACTTGCCGCCGGAGTCGAAGCACTTGAAGGCCTGGAGCGTGCCGGCGTCGTCGGCGAGCGTGCGCAGCCTGCCGCGGCCGTGGTGGAAGCCCTCCGGCGGGGTCCAGCGGTACAGCAGGCCGTTGGGGCCGGAGGCGTCCTCGGTGAGGTAGAGGTGGCCGCGCTTGGGGTCGACGACGACGGCCTCGTGGGCGTAACGGCCCAGCGCCTTGACGGGCTTGGGGTCGCGGTTGGCCCGGCGGTCGGCGGGGTCGACCTCGAAGACGTAGCCGTGGTCCTTGGTCATGCCGTTCTGGCCGGCCTTGTCCTCGGTCTCCTCGCAGGTCAGCCAGGTGCCCCACGGGGTGTTGCCGCCGGCGCAGTTGGTGGAGGTGCCGGCGATGCCGACCCACTCGGCGACGTGGTCGCGGCGCACCTCGACGACCGTGCAGCCGCCGGAGGCGGCGGGGTCGTAGACCAGGCCCTCGGTGAGCGGCACGGGGTACTTCCAGTTCGACCGCGGGCCCTTGAGCTCGTGGTTGTTGACCAGGAGGGTCGCGCCGCGGGGGCCGTCGAAGGTGGACGTGCCGTCGTGGTTGGACGGCGTGAACTCGCCCGACTCCAGCCTGGTCCTGCCGCTGTAGGTGATGATCCGGTACTTGAAGCCGGCGGGGAGGGCGAGGATGCCGTCCGGGTCGGGGAGCAGCGGTCCGTATCCGACACCGCCGTGGGCGTCCGCCGACTCCCCGGCGCTCTCGGTGTCCGTGGACGCAAGGGCGTTCGGCGCGGTGGCGAGGGCGCCGACGCTGCCCGCCAGCGCGACCCCGGCACCGGTGATCGCGGATTTTCTGGCGAAGTCCCTGCGGGTGAGCGACATGGTGTCTCCTGTGACGGTGGGTGTGCCGTGGAGGGTGGCGGACCTCGGGTCGGCGCCACCGTCCCGCCCACGTCTGAACGGGGGTTGAACGCCGGGCGACCACTCGGCACCCACTTCCATGAATCCGTACGCGACCCACCACGGGCGGGAAAAGACCCTCTCGCCCAGGTAATGGGCCGGACGAACCGGCGCCAGGAACGAACGAAGCCGCATCGGTCCGCCGCGCAGGGCCCCGCTCTGCGGCCCCGGCAGCGGGCCCCTGCACGCGCCGGGAGTCAACTCCCTTGCTGGGAGCGGGCCTTGAACGCCGCCTTGCGGGCTTCCTTGGCGATCCTCTTGTCCGGGTGGAGGCGGCCCATCGCCTCCAGGACGTCCGCCGTCGCCGGGTGGTCCACCCGCCAGGCCGCCGCGAAGAAGCCGCCGTGCTGGGCCGCCAGACCCTGGACCAGGGACCGCAGTTCCTCGGAGTTGCCCTCCGCCGCCAGCTGGGCGGCGACCGTGTCGATGGTCAGCCAGAAGATCATCGACTCCGAGGGCGCCGGCACGTCCGCCGCGCCGTGCTCGGTCAGCCAGACGCGGGCCAGTCCGCCGAGTTCGGGGTCGTCCAGGACCTCGCGCAGCGCCGGTTCGGCCTGCGTGCCGACCAGGGACAGCGCCTGCTGGCAGCGCAGTCTGCGCAGCGGCGCCCCCGTGTCCGTACCGCGGGCCGCCGCGAGCAACTCCCGTGCTGCGGCGAGCGGTTCGCGGCGGGCCAGCCACTGCTCGGTCTCCGCCCGCGCCGCCGACTGACCGAAACCCGCCGTCCCGTCGAGCAGCGCGTCGGCCCCCTTGTCCGCGAGGTCGCCGACGGCCGGCGCCTGGAACCCGGCCTCCAGCAGCCGCGCCCGCAGCCCGTACAGGCCGAGCGGCGTCAGCCGCACCATGCCGTACCGGGAGACGTCGAGGTCGTCGCCGGGTGCCGCGGGCTCCTCGTCGGCGTCGGCCATCAGCGCCTCGTCCACCGGCTGGTACGCCACGAGCCCCACCGGCTCCAGCATCCGGAACTGGTCGTCGAGCCGCATCATGGCGTCCGAGACCTGTTCCAGGACGTCGTTGGTGGGCTCGCCCATGTCGGAGGGCACGATCACCGACGCGGCCAGCGCCGGCAGCGGCACCGCCGCCTCCCCGGGCCCGTCCTCGCTCACCGTCAGCAGGTACAGGTTGCCGAGCACCCCGTCGAGGAACTCGGCCTCCGCCCGCGGGTCCCAGTCCAGGCCGGAGAGGTCGACCTCGCCGCCCTCGCCCATCGCCTCGACCAGGTCGTCCAGGTCGGGCACGCTGGCGTCGGCGACGACCGTCTCCAGCGCCCCGAGCCACACCCCGAGCACGTCGGCGGGCGAACCGCCGGTCAGCACGGCGAGCTCCGCGCCGGCCGCGACGGTGCCCTCCTCCTCGTCGACGACCTCGACCAGACCGGTGTCCACGGCCACCCGCCAGGCCTCGCTCGCGCAGGCCGCCGCGTCGTCCCCGCTCAGCCCGAGGGCCTCGGCGGCCGCGGGCAACTGCTCGTCGACGAGCCCGCCCCCGGCATCGACACGCGTGTCCGGCCCGGCCCAGCGGGCCAGCCGCGCGGCCCGGGAGAGCAGCGGCGTGGACAGGGCGTCCCGCGCCAGCTCCGCTTCGGGGTGCAGCCGTACCGGCGGCAGGGGGGAGGGGTCTGACATCGGCTGGTTCTCCTACGGCGCCTCGACGGTCGTACGACCACCTGGACGACGTACGACTCAAGCCGAAGCCTAGACGGATTTGGCCCCATGCCGCCCGGTTCATCTCTCCGTCAGGTGCCGTACATGGCCGAAACCTTGACAACCGGCCTGGCCAGGCAGGAGATTGACGCGCGTAGAAATCCGCTGGACATCTGTTCACCGTACTTTCTACGCGCGTCGCCACCGCCCCACCGGTCGCGGCCGCCGCCCGACCACGCACCACCCTCGTCCCGGCGCCCACGCACGTCCCCGGAGGGATCCCGTTGCCGAGCAAGAAGTCCGCGCGTCTCGCCGCGCTCACCGTCGCCGCCGTCTGTTCCGCGGCCTCCGCCGTCGTCCTGACCTCGCCCGCGCACGCCGCCGCGGTGCGCATCCACGACATCCAGGGGACCACCCGCATATCCCCGTACGCCGGCCAGAAGGTCACGGACGTGCCCGGCATCGTCACCGGCGTGCGCACCTACGGGTCGTCCAGAGGTTTCTGGATCCAGGATCCGACCCCGGACGACAACCCGGCCACCAGCGAAGGCGTCTTCGTCTTCACCAGCTCCACCCCGAAGGTGGCCGTCGGCGACTCGGTGACCGTCTCCGGCACGGTCTCGGAGTACGTGCCCGGCGGCGCCTCGACCGGCAACCAGTCGCTGACCGAGATCAGCAAGCCGACGATCACCACCGTCTCCACCGGCAACGCGGTCCCGGCCCCGGTCGTGATCGACGCGAAGTCGGTGCCGGACGCCTACACCCCGGCCGGCGACACCGCCGCCGGCGGCTCGGTCAACGGCCTGACGCTCCAGCCGTCGACGTACGCCCTGGACTACTACGAGTCCCTGGAGGGCATGAACGTCCAGGTCGCCGACGTCCGCGTGGTGACGGCCTCCGACCCGTACTACGAGCTGTGGGTCACGGTGAAGCCGCACGAGCACGCCAGCCGCCGCGGCGGCTCGGTCTACGGCTCCTACGACGCACAGAACACCGGCCGGCTGCAGATCCAGTCGCTGGGCGCGACCGCCGACTTCCCGGTGGCGAACGTCGGCGACTCCCTCACCGGCACCACCACCGGCCCGATGGACTACAACCAGTACGGCGGCTACACCCTCGTCGCCAACCGGCTGGGCACGCTCCAGAGCGGCGGTCTGCAGCGCGAGACGACCCAGAAGCAGAGGAACGGCGAGCTGGCGGTCGCGACGTACAACGTCGAGAACCTCGACCCGTCCGACGGCACCTTCGCCGCGCACGCCTCCGCGATCGTGAACAACCTGCAGTCGCCCGACATCGTGTCCCTGGAGGAGATCCAGGACAACGACGGCGCCACGGACGACGGGGTCGTCGACGCAGACGTCACGGTGAACAAGCTGATCGACGCGATCGTCGCCGCGGGCGGTCCCCGCTACGACTGGCGCTCGATCAACCCGGTCAACGACCAGGACGGCGGCGAGCCGGGCGGCAACATCCGCCAGGTGTTCCTGTTCAACCCGGAGCGGGTCTCCTTCACCGACCGCGCGGGCGGCGACTCCACCACCGCGGTCGGCGTCACCAGGGAGCACGGCAAGGCGGCCCTGACGGTCTCCCCCGGCCGCATCGACCCGGCCAACGCGGCCTGGAACTCCAGCCGCAAGCCGCTGGTCGGCGAGTTCGTCTTCCGGGGCCGCACGGTCTTCGTGATCGCCAACCACCTGGTCTCCAAGGGCGGCGACCAGGGGCTGACCTCGCAGTACCAGCCCCCGACGCGCAGCTCGGAGACGCAGCGGCACGCCCAGGCGACGGCGGTCAACGCCTTCGTCAAGGACATCCTCGACGTGCAGAAGAACGCGGACGTCGTCGCCCTCGGCGACATGAACGACTTCGAGTTCTCCGGCACCGCGAAGATCCTTGAGGGCGACGGCGAGCTGTGGTCGGCGATCAAGTCGCTGCCCAGGAACGAGCGTTACACCTACGACTACCAGGGCAACGAGCAGGTCCTGGACCAGATCCTGATCAGCCCGGCGATCCGGCGCGGCTGCGACGTCGATTACGACAGCGTGCACATCAACTCGGAGTTCAGCGACCAGATCAGCGACCACGACCCGCAGGTGCTGCGCTTCCACCCGTAACGCCCGCCGGGTCAGGGCTGGTTGAACACGCCGTTCAGCCAGCCCTGCCAGGCGCTCTCGCACTCCTTGATGTCGGCGTCCGGCGCGAAGTCGTGCAGGGAGATGCCGACCGGGTGCCCCCAGTGGTTGCGCCCGAAGACACGGGTGAGGCCCCGGTCGGTGCGCAGCCCGATGAAGTACGGGTCGCGGTAGTCGACCACGGCCTCGAACGCGTCGGGCCCGGTGACCGTCAGCCGCGTGCCGGCGGCCACGTCCTCGCCGACCCCGAGCGCCCGTCCGACGACGGCGAGGGCGTCGGCGGCCTTCGACGCCTCGGGGCCGTCGAAGGTGGCGAAGGCGGCCGGGCGGGGCGCGAAGTGGACCAGGTACTCGCGCAGGGTGTGCAGATAGAAGTCGGTGTGCTTGGCGGCGCCGTCGTACTGGTTGTCCCAGTCGTCGACGAAGATGCCGCTGTGCACGTAGCGCACCCAGGCGCGCCGCCCCTCGTCGCGGGGCTCGATCGTGTAGTCGAGCTGGTTGAGGGTCTGTTGGGAGATGCCCTCGACGTCCTCGACGCGGTTGGTGTAGCGGTGCGGCGGGTCCCAGGCGGTGACCGTGGACCCGAAGGGCCCCTTGCCGCCGGCCCTGGGCTCCGGCGGCTCCATCGGCCACAGATATCCGCCGGTTCCGGTGGTGATCGCCTCCCACACCTGCTCCGGGGTGGCGTCGACCTCGAACTGGCGGGCGATCTCGAATTCCTTGGACATGGCGGGCTCCTGACTACTCCGACTCGGTCTGCGTCAACTGGCTCTGTGTCGACTCGGTCTGTGTCGACTCGGTCTGCTTCAGCGTGGGGTGGACGGCCACGACGATCCGGTGGTCACGGCCGCCCTCGGCGTCCGGGGCGTCGTACTTGCGGATCAGCGCGCTGACTCCGGCCGTCAACTCCTGGACGAACGCGGCCCGTTCGGCGGCCGAGGCGAAGCGGACCTCGCCGTCCAGCGCGTACGTGGCCAGTCCCTTGCGGGCCTTGGCCGCGCCGGTGATCAGCGAGCCGACGTCACGCACCAGGCGGGCGCCGAGGGCGAGGAGCCAGCGGGCCGACAGCTGGTCGCGGAAGCGGTCCGGGTCCGGCTGCACGGAGGCCAGCGCGAGCGGCGAGATGACGTACGACGCCGCCGTCGCCCGCATCAGCCGCTCGGTGACGTTGCCCTTGCGGCGCTCGCCGGCCAGCTCGACCAGGCCGTGCCGCTCCAGTGCCTTGAGGTGGTAGTTCACCTTCTGCCGCGGCAGCCCCACCTGGCCGGCGAGCATCGCCGCCGAGGCGGGTCCGGCGGCCAGCTCGGCGAGCAGCCTGGCCCGGATGGGGTCCAGGGAGACGGCGGCGGCCTCGGGGTCCTCGATCACGGTCACGTCCAGCATGCGTCCACCGTCTCACCGAAAACTTTTTTTGTCCAGACGATTCGAGTATTCGGTCCGGGAGGCTTCCTCAGTCCGGCACCAGACCGAGCGCGTGCTCGTACCGGCTCGGCGCGAAGCCCTTCACGCCGGGGTACGTGCGCACCCGCTCCCACCGCTTGGTGGGCGTGCCGATCCCCTCTCCGGGGGCGGCCAGGACGTCGTCGTAGGAGCGGGCGCTCTCCCATTCGGCGTAGTTGAGGACGTGGGTGCCGTCGGTGCTCAGGTGGAAGTGGGCGGAGATCAGGCCGGGCCGGGCCTCCGGGTCGGTGTCGAGGGCGGCCAGCACCTCGTCGGCCCAGGCGGTACGGCGGTCGGCGGCGTCCGGCTCGAAGTCGATCCGCACGACCACGATCAGGCCCGGGACGCGCCCGTCCCCGGCGGCCCGCTGCCGGCTGCGGTGGCGCCGGTACCGACCGAGGCCGAGCCGCTCGATGCCGGGCACGGCGGTGTCGATCTCGTCGACCCGCTCCTGCCGGTGCGTCTTCACGAAGGCTTCGTAGGCCTGCTCGCTCGTCCACTGCGAGTGGTGGAGCAGGGTGGAGCCGTCGTGGCCGGTGTAGACGTGGTAGCCGAGCAGACCGGGGGCGGGCCAGGGTCGGCGCTCCCAGGTGCGCGCGATCGCCTCGACGGTCTGCCGCTGCCGTTCGGGGGTGCCGACGCGCCAGGTGCTGAAGAAGGGGGCGGCGGCGTCGGGACGGGTCAGGTCGGGGTGGGCGGGCGTTCGGCGGGTCATACGTGTCTCCCGTGATCGTCTGCTCGTCGGTGATCATCTGTCGTCGTCCACCGGCGACTTGGGCCGGTGTCCGTACGACCAGCCTTCAACCTCAACCAAGATTCAGGTCAAGTTCGCGATTCGCGCGGTCCGTTCGGGAGACCCGCTGGTCATGGAGGAGAAGGCGAGTCCCACCCGATTGCCCGCGCGATCCTGGCGGGCGGTGATACGGCGGACGGCGAAGGAACTGCTGGACGACGAACTCGCCGACCGCGCGGCGGCGTTGACGTACTACGGCGTGCTGTCGCTGTTTCCCGCGCTGCTGGTGCTGGTGTCGCTGCTGGGCGTGGTGGGGCGACGCGCCACGGACAAGATCCTCGACAACATCGGCGACCTGACGCCCGGGCCCGCCCGCGACATCCTGCGGGACGCCGTGACGCAGCTGAGCGACACCGGCGGTACGGGGAGCGTGCTGGCCGTGGTGGGACTGCTGGCCGCGCTGTGGTCGGCGTCCGGGTACGTGGCCGCCTTCATCCGCACGTCCAACGCGGTGTACGACCTGCCGGAGGGGCGGCCGGTGTGGAAGCTGACGCCGCTGAGGCTGGCGCTGACGGTGGCGCTGATGGTGCTGCTGGCGGCGAGCGCGGTCATCGTCGTGTTCACCGGGCCGCTCGCCGAACGGGCGGGCACCGCCATCGGGCTGGGGCACGTGGCGATCACGGTGTGGGGCGTGGCGAAGTGGCCGGTGCTGCTGCTCCTGGTGATGGTGATGATCGGGCTGCTGTACTGGGCGGCGCCCAACGTCCGTGGCCGCGGGTTCCGTTGGATCAGCCCCGGCAGCTTCCTGGCCACGCTGATCTGGCTGGCGGCGTCCGGGGGGTTCGCGGTGTACGCGGCCAACTTCGGGTCGTACAACAAGACGTACGGGACGCTGTCGGGCGCGATCGTGTTCCTGGTGTGGCTGTGGCTGTCCAACCTGGCGATTCTGCTGGGGCTGGAGTTCGACGCGGAGCTGGTGCGCGAGCGGGCGGTCACCTGCGAGGGGCTCGGGCCGGGGGACGAGCCGTACGTGGAGCCCCGGGACACGCGGAAGTGGCCGCCGAAGTGGCGGGCGGCCCTGGGCAGGCGGGCGGCGGACCGGGCGGGACCGGCGGGGAGCGCCTGAGCGCACCCTGACCGCACCAGGACGCCGGAACCGCACCAAGACGCCGGACCACCGGTCACTCCGGCTGGTCCGGCGTCTCGCTGCCCTACAGCCGCCCTACAGAGCGGCCCTTGCCTTCGGGCCTTCCGCAGCCCTTACCTCTTGGGATACCTCCACGCCACCACGACCACCGCCGCCAGCGTCGCGCCGATGACCAGTGCCGGGCGGGGATGCCGTACCGCCGCCTGGACGACCGGGCGGGCGGGCCAGGGCATGCCGTGTTCCGCCCTGCGTTCGAGGGCGTGCCCCGTCCCCAGCGCCCGGCTCTGGGCGGTGTGCCCGGCCTTCGTGGCCCGCTCCTGCACCGTGTGGCCGGCCTTCGCGGCCCGCTCCTGCACCGTGTGACCGGCGTGTGCGGCCCGTTCCTGCACCGTGTGGCCCGCCTGCGCCGCGGTGCTGCGCAGCTGCACGGTCATCGCGCCCGCCTTGTCCCGCAGATCCGCCGCCCGGGCCCGCGCGCGGCCCTTCACATCCATCTTTCCTGCCAACTCCTCGACCGTGTCCCCGAGTTCGCTGCGCGTCCGTTCGATCTGGCGCCGCAGCTCCTCGGGGCCCTTGACGCCGGTGCGCCCCGCCGACTTCTCCGTCATCGGTGTGCCCTTTCCCTGATCTCCTCGACGTCGGCCCGTACGCTGCCGAGGGCCTCCTCGGGCGTGGGGGGTGTGGCCCGGCGCAGCTGGGACCGGCCGGCGGCGCCCAGCACCCCGGCGATCACGAACAGCACCGCCGTCACGATCAGCGCCGCGGCCCAGACGGACAGCGTCAGCGAGAGGGCGGCGATCGCCGTGCCGGCCAGGGCGAGCAGACCGGCGTAGGCGAACGCTCCCGCCGCGCCGAGCAGTCCGCCGCCGCGGCCGGCACGCCGGCCCTTGGCGGCGAGCTCCTCCTTGGCGAGGGCCACTTCCTGTCGTACGAGTCGGGAGAGCTGTTCGGTGGCCTGGCCGACCAGCTCGCCCACCGAGTGGTGCTCGTCGGCCACGGGCCGGCTCCGCGTGGTCCCGGTCACGGTGTCCGCCTCCTCTCGTCCTCCTTGACGACCAGCCGGGTACCCTGACCGGCTCCGACTACCCCTGCCCGCGCTCGCCCAGCCGGGCCAGCTGGGTCTGGAACCAGTCGAGGCGGGCCTGCAACAGGGCTGCCTCGGCGGTGAGTTCGGGCACGCCCAGCTCGCCCTGCGGGAGCTCCCCGGGCAGGCCGGGACCGGTGGCCGCCAGCACCCTCAGGCCGTCCCCGGCCAGCCGGGCGAAGGCGGTGAGCGACACCGACGTACGCCCGCGCACACAGCCCGCGCACGAGGGCGCCAGCGCACGCCAGCCGGGCCGGCCCCAGCCGGCGTCGGCCAGCGCGGCGGCGACCGCGCCGCAGGCGCAGGGGCCGGCGGTGGCGGTGCGCACCCGCTGGCGGGCACAGCGGAAGCCGCGCTCGAAGCGGATGTAACGCCCGAGCACGGAGACCTCGAGCAGGAGGGCCGTCCGGTGCTCGGCCGTGCACAGCAGCGCCTCGGCCGCCGCGCGGTCGTGCACGCAGTGGAAGCCGCAGTCGCAGCGGCGGTGCGGTACGCGGTGGCGCAGGCCGTAGACGCAGGACGCGTCGGCCACCACTCCGTACGGCAGCGCGCCGCCCAGCGACACACCGGTGAACCCGGCCCGGGTGCCGTCCTGGGACAGCACCGGGTGGGCGATCTTGTATCCGGTCGGCGGCTCCGTCGGGCGTTCCTCCGGAAGCCGCAGTCTCATCGCGTCGCCGGGACCTCTTCGGGGACGGCCGCTTCCGCGATCTCCTCAGACTCCTCAAAGACGTCTTCGGGAAGTTCCAGGTCGTCCGTCTGCGTCTGCGGCCGCTCCTCCGCGACCCCCGTGGCCAGTGCCCTGCCGAGTTTCATGACGCCTCCCATGACCGTTGCCGGTGACCGTCTTGACCATGGTGACCCATGAAGGACCGTTTTGGACACAGGGCCAGGGAGATAACTCTTCAGCATCCCTTACGGATACCTCGTAGAGAAATTAAGTGGAGCTACACGATCGTTCCGCCGAGACTACTCCCATGACGACAGCCACCGCCTCCGCATCCACCGCCGCCCCCTTCGGCAAGGCCCTGTGCGCGATGGTCACCCCCTTCACCGAGGAGGGCGCGCTCGATCTCGACGGCGCTCAGCGGCTCGCCGACCATCTGGTGTCGCGAGGGTGCGACGGACTGGTGCTGAGCGGCACGACGGGTGAGTCGCCGACCACGACGGACGCCGAGAAGGCGGCGCTCGTCACGGCGGTGCGGGAGGCGGTGGGTGCGCGGGCGTCGATCGTCGCGGGCGTGGGCACCTTCGACACCCGGCACACCGTCGAACTCGCCCAGGAGGCCGAAAAGGCGGGCGCGGACGGCCTGTTGGTGGTCAGCCCGTACTACAGCAAGCCGCCGCAGGAGGCGCTGGAGGCGCACTTCCGTGAGATCGCGGACGCGTCCGGACTGCCGGTCGCGCTCTACGACATCCCCGGTCGCACCGGCACCCGCATCGAGCCCGACACCATGATCCGCCTCGCCGAGCACCCGCGCATCGTCGCGGTCAAGGACTGCTCCTACGACTTCCTGGCCGCCCAGAAGGTGCTCGCCCAGACGGAGTTGGCGTACTACGCCGGCTGCGACGAGCACAACCTCGCCCTCTACGCGGTCGGCGGCGCGGGCTACGTCAGCACGGTCGCGAACGTCGTCCCCACCCCGCTCCGCGCCGTCCTGGACGCGTTCGACGCGGGGGACACGGCGGAGGCGGCCCGCCGCCAGCAGCGCGCCACCCGCCTCGTCGAGCTGGTGATGTGCGCCGGCCTGCCCGGCACGGTCACGGTCAAGGCCCTCCTCAACGCACTGGGCCTGCCCGCGGGCCCGGTCCGCGCCCCCCTGCTGCCCGCCGCCCCCGAAACAGTGACGGGCCTGCTGGCGGCGTACGAGGCCCTCACGACCACCGCCTGACCGGCGCCGCCCCGCCGCTTGCCGTACGTTGTCGGCGTGACCCGCCCCCTGCGCGTCTGGCTCAACCCGTCCCACGGCCCGGCCCTGCTCGCCCTCGACTACGAACTGTGCTGGGCGACCACGTGGATGGACGCCGCCAACCGCTGGATCGCCCCCGTCGTCGGCCTGCCCGAGCTGCCGTACGTCGACTTCGGCGCCGGCCTGTTCGCGGTCCGCCCCGACGGGGTGCACTGGAAGACGGAGGCGATCGTGGCGTACGCGCGGGGGCGCCCGTTCGCGTGGGTGGACGACGAACAGACCGCGGCGGACGAGGAGTACGTGACCGCCCACCACCCCGCCCCGGCGCTCCTGCACCAGGTGAGCCCACGACTGGGCCTGCGGCAGGGCGACTTCGCGGCCCTGGCGCGCTTCGCCGCGACGCTGCCCCAGCCATGACGGACGAGACGCGACGAGGCGCCCTCCCGTCGCTCGGCGGAAGGGCGCCCGGCGCCGCAAGGACCCGGTGGGAGCCGTCAGTTGTGGCTGTGCAGGATCTCGTTCAGGCCGCCCCAGACCGCGTTGTTCGGGCGGGCCTCCACCGTGCCGGTGACCGAGTTGCGGCGGAAGAGGATGTTGGAGGCGCCGGACAGCTCGCGGGCCTTGACGATCTGGCCGTCGGGCATGGTGACGCGGGTGCCGGCCGTGATGTACAGCCCCGCCTCGACCACGCACTCGTCGCCCAGGGCGATGCCGACGCCGGCCTCGGCGCCGATGAGGCAGCGCTCGCCGATGGAGATGATGACGTTGCCGCCGCCGGACAGCGTGCCCATGGTGGAGGCGCCGCCGCCGATGTCGGAACCGTCGCCGACCACGACCCCCGCCGAGATGCGGCCCTCGACCATCGACGTGCCGAGCGTGCCGGCGTTGAAGTTGACGAAGCCCTCGTGCATGACGGTCGTGCCCTCGGCGAGGTGCGCGCCCAGCCGCACCCGGTCGGCGTCGGCGATCCGCACGCCCTTGGGCGCCACGTAGTCCGTCATGCGCGGGAACTTGTCGATGGACGTCACCTGGAGGTGCAGGCCCTCGGCGCGCGCGTTGAGCCGCACCTTCTCGACGTCGTCGACGGCGACGGGGCCGAGGGAGGTCCAGGCGACGTTGGCGAGGAAGCCGAACATGCCGTCGAGGCTCTGGCCGTGCGGCCGGACCAGCCGGTGCGAGAGCAGGTGGAGGCGCAGGTACACGTCGTGCGCGTCGATCGGCTTCTCGTCCAGCGACGCGATGACCGTACGGACCGCGACCACCTCGACGACCCGGCGCGCGTCCGGCCCGACCGCCTGCACGGCGCCCTCGCCGAGCAGTTCCACGGCCCGCTCGGCCGACAGCCGCTCGGTGCCGGACGGCCCGGGCTCGGCGGCCAGCTCGGGCGCGGGGAACCACGTGTCGAGAACGGTCCCGTCGGAGGCGATCGTGGCGAGGCCGGCGGCCACCGCCCCGGTGGTGCTGGGTGCAGTCGTGTCGCTCATGAGGGCAACCTAACCATCCAGGGCCTGCGGAGGCTAACCAGCGGGGGCGGTGTCTCAGGTGGCGAGCGGGACGGGCTGGGAAGGACGGCGTCGTCTCACGCGACCACCTCCCCGGTGGGCCTCCCGTTCTCCCGCCCGTCCGGCGTTTGCGGGCAGGGCCCCTTCGCGGCCGGCGCCGGGGACCGGGAGTGGCCGCGGGGGCGGGAGACGCCCAGCACCGCACCCCCGGCCGCCAGCCCCAGCCCCACGCACAACGGCCACAACACCGCCGGCGCGGCCTCGTACACGGCCCCGCCCAGCGGCGCCGCCAGGACCATCCCGCTGATCGAAGCCCCGGCGTACAGCGACTGGAACCGCCCCTGCGCCCCCTTTGGCGCCTGGTCGGCGACGTACGCCGTGGCCGTCGTCTTGTACAGCGCCTCCCCCACGGTCAGCAGCGCCATCATCACCACCGCCGCCCCGATCCCCGCCCCGAGGAGCAGCACCCCGTAGCCCGCCGCGACCAGCACCAGCCCGGCCCCCACCATCCGCAGCGGCGAGCGCCGCCGCAGCAGCACGGCCAGCGGCAGCTCCAGGCACAGCAGCACACCGCCGTTGACCGCGAGCAGCGCCCCGTACACCCGCGCGTCCATCCCGTGGTCCGCGAGGAACACCGGGAAGGTGGAGTACTGCTGCCGGTAGACGACGTCGATGACGACGATCGCCGGCAGCAGCACGAGCACCCCCGGCCGGGCCCGCAGCTCCGGCCACACCCGCCGCGCCCCGCCGTCCCCCCGCCCAGCGCTCCGCCGCGCCGCACCCCGCGCCGGCACCACCCGGGCCGTCCAGCACACCAGCCCGACGCTGCCCAGCCCCTCCGCCACGTACAGCCAGTCGTAGGAGAACCGCGTGGCCACGAACGCCCCGAGCACCGGCCCCACCGTGAACCCCCCGTTGGACGCCGACCGCATCACCGCGAACGCCTGCCGCCGCGCCCCCTCGGGGACGATCACCGCGACCAGCGCGGAGTTGGCGGCCCGCTGCACCCCCGAGGCGTACTGCGACAGGGGCAGCGCGACGAACAGCGCCCCCGTCGGCAGCACCGGGACGGCCGCCAGCACCAGCCCGGACACCCCGGCCGCCGCCAGCAGCACCCGCCGGTGCCCGAACCGGTCCCCGAACCAGCCCCCCGTGAAGTTCCCGGCGACCAGCCCGACCCCCGCGATCCCGCTGAGCAGCCCCGCCGCGCCGGTGGCCAGCCCGCGGGGCCCGGTCAGGTAGAGGAAGGTGTAGGCGAAGCTCACGCTCACGACCATGTTCACGAACGTGCCGCACGCCAGCAGCCAGACCGTCCGCGGCACCTCCCGCAGCGCCCGCATGCGTCTCCCCCCAACCCTGGACCGGATCCGCCCGGCACCCTGTGAGTTCCTTTTGGGAACTTACTATGGACGCATGACAGCCTCGGGTCAACGGGACCGGCGGCGAGCACGGCGGGAAAGGAGACGGCGATGGCCCGACGCACCAGCCTGGAGGACTCCTCCTGCGCCATCGCACAGGCCCTGGACGTCGTCGGCGACTGGTGGACCCTGCTGATCGTGCGCGACACCGCCCGCGGAGTGCACCGCTTCGACGACCTGCAACGCGAACTCGGCGTGTCCCGCAAGGTGTTGACCGAACGCCTGCGCCTGCTCGTGGAGGCCGACGTGGTCACCCGGGTGCCGTACCAGGAGCGCCCGACGCGGTACGAGTACCGGCTCACCCCCCGTGGCCGCGCCCTGCTGCCCGTCCTGGTCGCCCTCCAGGACTGGGGCGACGCCTGGGTGCTGGGCGACGGGGGCACGACGGCCACGGCGCCGGAGGCGTCCGCGGAGGCCCGGCGCGTGCACGACCTGCTCGGCACGCGGGTCCCGGAGCTGCAACTCGTGGACCAGAGCGGGGAGTTGCGTGACCCCGTCGCCCCGGACACGCCGTACACCGTGCTGTACTGCTTCCCCGGGGCCTACGCCCGCGCCGAGGCGTACCCCCCGGGCTGGTCGGAGATCCCCGGCACGCCGGGCTGCACCCTGGAGTCCTGCACCTACCGCGACCGCCTGGCCGGCTTCACCGCGGCGGGCGCCACGGTGCACGGCGTCTCCACCCAACGCCCGGACGAGCAGCGGGCGTTCGCGGACAAGGAGCGGCTCGGCTTCCGCCTCCTGTCCGACGCCGGCCTGTCGCTGATCGCCGCGCTGCGCCTGCCGACGTTCCGCGCGGCGGGCACGAGCCGGCTCAAGCGGCTGACCCTCGTCGTGGACCGGGAGCGGGTGGTGCGGGACGTGCAGTACCCGGTCACGGACATCACGGCGAGCGTCGAGGCGGCCCTCGACGCCGTCACCCGCCTGGCGTCGTAGCCGTCACCCGCCGTGCGCCGTGGCGGCACCGGCCAGCACCCGCGCCAGCATCTCCCGCGCGTACTCCTCGTCGTACGGCACCCCGGTCAGCAGCACCTGAAGACAGATCCCGTCCAGCAGCGCGACCAGCGCCCGTGCCGTCACCGGGTCGGTGTGCCGGGCGATCAGCGCGGCGACGTCGTCGGCCCACTCGGCCGCCACGGGCCGCAGGGCGGGTCGGCGCAGGGCGGCCAGGTAGAGCTCGTACTCCAGCTCCACGCCCGTCGGGTCGCCCGCGAGCCACTCGCCGATGCAGCCGGCGAGTTCGGCGGCGAGGTCCGGGCACGGACCGGCCAAGCGGCCCCGGGAGGCGAGCACCTTGGCGAAACCCTCGCTGGCCTGCCGCAGCGCGGCGACCATCAGCTCGTCGAGGGTCGTGAAGTGGTACGTCGTCGAGCCGAGCGGCACATCGGCCTCGGCGGCGACCGAGCGGTGGCTGAGCCCGGCCAGGCCGTTGCGCGCCACCACCCGGATCGCCGCGTCGATGATCCGTTGGCGCCGGTCGGGGTCGTAGCGCCGGGGCATCAGTGCGCGCCCCCCAGATTGAGCACGACCACACCGATGATGATCAGCGCCATCCCCGCGGCCTTGGCGACCGTCATCCCCTCACCGAGGAAGAGCATGCCGATGGTGGCGATGGCCGCGGTGCCGACGCCGGACCAGATGGCGTAGGCCGTGCCGACCTGGACGCTCTTCAGCGTCTGGGCGAGCAGCACGAAGGAGACGACGTAGCCGAGCACGGTCAGCAGCGAGGGCACCAGCCTGCTGAAGCCGTCGCTGTACTTCATGGCGGTCGTGGCGCCCACCTCGGCGGCGATGGCCGCGCCGAGCAAGAGGTATCCCATGTGTACGAGTGTACGCATGGTGTGTACGACCGTACACAACCCCGTGCACGACCGCGCGGGATCACGCCCCGGCCGCCGCGGCGACGACCGGGTGCGCCGCCACCGGCCCCGGCTCGCGCACCCGTGTCCACCGGTCCGCCAGCCGGCGCTTGGTGTGGGCGGCGCGGCGCAGGGCCGACACGCGGCGGTAGCGCAGGAGTTCGGCGGGGTCGGGGCGGACGGCGCCGGAGAGCTCGTAGCCGTGGCCGGCCAGCCGGTCCCCCAACACCGCCTCGCACAGCCGTATCTGATCCGGCGTCAGCCGCTGCTGCCAGCTGCCCGCCCGGGAGGCGTCCAGCGCGCCGTGGGTGCGGCGGTGCCAGGTCTTGCGGGCGGGCACCGCGGCGGGGGCCAGGCGGTACGGCTCGGTCATCTCGGCGGCGTACTCCTCGCCGAGGTAGGCGCACAGCTCGCGCAGGCGCGGCTCAGGGTCGGCGAGGAGGTCCTCGTAGCGCAGTTCGTGCCAGGTGCCGGAGCCGAGTGCGCGGGCGTAGCGGCGGGTGACGTCCATGACCTGCGCCCAGGTGGCGACGGCCTCGTGGAAGCCGCGGTGCCACCAGGGCATGCCGAGCAGCGAGGCGACGCAGTCCCGGCCGTCGCGGACAAGGTGCACGAACTGCGCGGTGGGGAACAGCCGCAGGATCTCCTCGACATGCAGGGCGTACGCCGGCCGTTTGTCGCCCCAGCGCACCTTGCCGTGGCTGTCGGCGTACGACTTGAGCGTGATCCCCAGCGCCGAGCCCAGCGTCGGCGGGCCGTCCGCGATCCGCTCGGCGACCCGGCCGGCGTCCAGCCCCAGTTCGTGGAAGCGGGTCTCCTTGCGGCCGGTGATCCACCGGGCCAGCCGGGCCCGGTTGCCGGCGTCCCTGAGGTCGCCGAAGCTCAGCCGTCTCTCGTAGGCGGGCAGCACGAAGCGGGTCTCGGGCGGCAGGGCGATGCGCGGGTGGGCGTGCAGCATCAGCTGCAGCAGGGTGGTGCCGGAGCGGGGGCAGCCCAGGACGAACAGGGGTCGTACGGAGGTCGGTGCAGTAGTGGCCACGGCGCCACGCTGCCGGGAGCACATGAGACGCGGCTGGGCCCGCGCTGAGAACACGATATGGAAACCGCTCGCTGAAACGGCTGCTCCACCGCCACGGACTCCACTAGTGTTCCACCGTTCACACACCCGGGTCATCGCCGCCGCGGCCGTGGGTCGCCGTGCTGCGCCGCTGAAGGAACGAACAGCGCATGCCAGATAACAAGTCCCGGCCCTCTGCGGACCAACCGTGGGAGAACGGCTGGTCGCCGGACTCCTCCCGGGCACCGGGTACACGGCGGCTCTGGCTGGCGGGGTTCCTCGCCGTGGCCACCGTCGTCGCCTGCGTGACGACGATCGCCGTGAACGACAGGCCGGTTGACAGGTCGTCGAGTGCGCCGCCGGCCTCGCCGGAGGCGACCGTGCCGGGGCTGATCTCGTTCGCCACGCCGTCCCGGACCACGGCGGCCGCGCACCGGAGCCAAGCGGCGAAGCCCTCCGCCCACCCCACGCCGACCGAACCCCACCCCCAGGGCTCGGCCTCCGCACCGGCCGCGACCCCCGCCAAGTCCTCGTCCGCCAAGCCGGGTTCGTCCCGGCCGGCGACCACTTGGAAGTCGGTGCGCTCGGTGAACTACCCGGACCGCTACTGGCACGTCAGCGGCGACTACGTCAAGCTCGACCCGGTCGGCGGCTCGCAGGCGCGCGAGGACTCCACCTTCAAGCTGGTCAAGGGCCTGGCCGACGCCTCGTGTTACTCCTTCGCGACCCATGACGGGACGTACCTGCGCCACCGCGACTTCCTGCTGCGCGACGAACGGAACGACGGCTCGGCCCTCTTCGGACAGGACGCCACGTTCTGCCCCCGCGCCTCCTCCGTCCCGGGCGCGATCATGCTGGAGTCGGTCAACTACCCCGGCCGCTACCTCCGCCACCAGAACTTCCAGCTGAAGCTGGACCCGTACCAGAACAGCGACCTCTACCGCCAGGACTCGGCGTTCCGTCTGGTCGACGGGCCGGCCTGACAGCACGAAGCGGCGGCACTCCTCGGGGTGCCGCCGCTTCCGTACGCGGTCCGTCAGACGTTGAAGCCCAGTGCGCGCAGCTGTTCGCGGCCGTCGTCCGTGATCTTGTCGGGGCCCCACGGCGGCATCCACACCCAGTTGATGCGCAGCTCGCTGACCAGGCCGTCGGTGGCGGACTTGGCCTGGTCCTCGATGACGTCCGTGAGCGGGCAGGCCGCCGAGGTCAGGGTCATGTCCACGGTCGCCACGTTCGAGTCGTCGATGTGGATGCCGTAGATCAGGCCGAGGTTGACGACGTCGATGCCCAGCTCGGGGTCGACGACGTCCATCAGGGCCTCGCGGAGCTCCTCCTCCGAGGCCGGCTTCATCTCCACGGTGTCGGTCATGCCGTCTTCCTTTCGGCGTCGGCGCCACCCAGTGCCTGGGCCGTCGCGTCCTTCCACGCCATCCAGCTCAGGAGGGCGCACTTCACCCGCGCCGGGTACTTGGAGACACCGGCGAACGCGACCGCGTCCTCCAGCACCTCCTCCATCGCGTCGTCCGGCTCGATCCGGCCCTTGGACTGCATCAGCTCCAGGAAGGTCTCCTGGACCTTCTGCGCTTCCGACAGATCCTTGCCGACCAGCAGCTCGTTGAGGACGGAGGCGCTGGCCTGGCTGATCGAGCAGCCCTGGCCCTCGTACGACACGTCCTCGATCGTCGTGCCGTCGTACTTCACGCGGAGGGTGATCTCGTCGCCGCACGTCGGGTTCACGTGGTGTACCTCGGCGTCGCCGTCCCGGAGACCACGCCCGTGCGGGTTCTTGTAGTGGTCCAGGATGACTTCCTGGTACATCGAGTCCAGCTTCACGGTCTCAGCTCACGCCCTTCAGCCGAAGAAGTTCCGAACGTGCTCCAGGCCGTCGACCAACGCGTCGATCTCCGCCGGCGTGGAGTACAGATAGAACGACGCTCGCGTGGTCGCAGGAATTCCGTAGCGCAGGCAGACGGGGCGGGCGCAGTGGTGGCCGACCCGGACCGCGATGCCCTGCTCGTCGAGGACCTGGCCCACGTCGTGGGGGTGGATGTCGCCGAGCGTGAAGGAGATCGCCGCGCCCCGGTCCTCGGCCGTCGTCGGGCCGATGATCTTCAGGTCGGGGACCTCCGCCAGCCGCCGGACCGCGTAGTCGGTCAGCGCGTGCTCGTGGGCGAGGATCTTGTCCATGCCGATCGAGTTGAGGTAGTCGATCGCCGCGCCCAGACCGACGGCCTGCGCGATCGGCGGGGTGCCCGCCTCGAACTTGTGCGGCGCCGGCGCGTACGTCGACGAGTGCATCGACACGGTCTCGATCATCTCGCCGCCGCCCAGGAACGGCGGCAGGTCCTCCAGCAGCTCCTGGCGGCCCCACAGGACGCCGATGCCGGTCGGGCCGCACATCTTGTGGCCGGTGAAGGCCACGAAGTCGGCCTGGAGGGCCTGCACGTCCAGCGGCATGTGCGGGGCGGCCTGGGAGGCGTCGATGCAGACGAGGGCGCCGACCTCCTGGGCGCGCCGGATGATCGTCTCGACCGGGTTGACCGTGCCCAGGATGTTGGAGACCAGCACGAAGGAGACGATCTTCGTCTTCTCGGTGATGACCTCGTCGATGTCGGACAGGTCGAGGCGGCCGTCGTCGGTCAGCCCGAACCACTTCAGCTTCGCGCCCGTGCGCTGCGCGAGCAGCTGCCACGGCACGATGTTGGAGTGGTGCTCCATCTCCGTGATGACGATCTCGGTCTCGGCGTCCACCCGGTAGGGCTCGTCGGCCCAGCCGAGCATGTTGGCCACGAGGTTGAGCGACTCGGAGGCGTTCTTGGTGAAGATCACCTCGTCGCGCGAGGGCGCGTTGACGAACTCGGCGACCTTGTCACGCGCGCCCTCGTACAGCGCCGTGGCCTCCTCGGCGAGCACATGCACACCGCGGTGGACGTTGGCGTTGTAGCGCTCGTAGTACTCGCCGAGGGCGTCCAGCACCTGGCGCGGCTTCTGCGAGGTCGCCGCGTTGTCCAGGTAGACGAGCTTCCGGTCGTCATGGACCAGGCGGTCCAGGATCGGGAAGTCCTTGCGGATCGCCTCGGTGTCGAGGAGGCCCGGCAACTGTGTCACTCGGATGCGCCGCCCTTCGTGTAAGCCTCGTAGCCCTCGTTCTCCAGCTTGTCGGCGAGCTCGGCGCCGCCGGACTCCACGATGCGGCCGCCCGCGAAGACGTGGACGTGGTCGGGCTTGATGTAGCGCAGGATGCGCGTGTAGTGCGTGATCAGCAGGGTGCCGACCTCGCCGGACTCGCGGACGCGGTTGACGCCCTCGGAGACGACGCGCAGGGCGTCGACGTCGAGCCCGGAGTCGGTCTCGTCGAGGATGGCGATCTTCGGCTTGAGCAGTTCGAGCTGGAGGATCTCGTGGCGCTTCTTCTCACCGCCGGAGAAGCCCTCGTTGACGTTGCGCTCGGCGAAGGAGGGGTCCATGTGGAGGCGCTCCATGGCCTCCTTGACCTCCTTCACCCAGGTGCGCAGCTTGGGGGCCTCGCCGCGGATGGCGGTGGCCGAGGTGCGCAGGAAGTTGGAGACCGAGACGCCGGGGACCTCGACCGGGTACTGCATCGCCAGGAACAGGCCGGCGCGGGCGCGCTCGTCGACGGACATCTCCAGGACGTCCTCGCCGTCGAGGGTGACCGTGCCGCCGGTGATCGTGTACTTGGGGTGGCCCGCGAGGGAGTAGGCGAGGGTCGACTTGCCGGAGCCGTTGGGGCCCATGATGGCGTGCGTCTCGCCCTGCTTCACGGTCAGGTCGACGCCCTTGAGGATCTCCTTCGTGGCGTTGTCGGCCTCGACGGTGACGCGCAGGTCTCGGATTTCAAGCGTTGCCATGGGTAGCCTCAGGACTCCTGGGTGACGGAGACGAGCACGTCGTCCCCTTCGATCTTTACGGGGTATACGGGGACGGGGCGCGTCGCGGGGAGGCCGGACGGCTTGCCGGTGCGCAGGTCGAAGCTGGAGCCGTGCAGCCAGCACTCGATCTGGCAGTCCTCCACCTCGCCCTCGGAGAGCGAGACGTTCGCGTGCGAGCAGATGTCGTGGATCGCGAAGACCTCGCCCTCGGTCTGCACGACCGAGAC
Source organism: Streptomyces sp. 7R007 (assembly GCF_054850255.1). Classification (NCBI taxonomy): domain Bacteria; kingdom Bacillati; phylum Actinomycetota; class Actinomycetes; order Kitasatosporales; family Streptomycetaceae; genus Streptomyces; species Streptomyces sp. 7R007. The sequence continues at coordinate 167,404 of NZ_JBTWMV010000004.1, forward strand.
GGGCGTGCCGTCGAGTTCCACCCGCTTCGGGGTGTCCTCCTCCAGCTCGCTCAGCGCACAGGCGCGGACGAAGGTGGTCATGCGACCGACGCCTCCAGCTCCTCTTCGATCTTGGCGAGCAGGCGCTCCTCGATGTCCGGGACACCGATCTGCTGGACCAGCTCGGCGAAGAAGCCCCGGACGACGAGGCGGCGGGCCTCGTACTCCGGGATGCCGCGGGCCATCAGGTAGAAGAGCTGCTCGTCGTCGAAGCGGCCGGTGGCGCTGGCGTGCCCGGCGCCGACGATCTCGCCGGTCTCGATCTCCAGGTTCGGCACGGAGTCGACCCGGGCACCGTCCGTCAGGACGAGGTTGCGGTTCATCTCGTACGTGTCCGTGCCCTCGGCCTTGGCCTCGATCAGCACGTCGCCGATCCACACCGCGTGCGCGTCGTCGCCCTGGAGCGCACCCTTGTAGGCGACGTTCGACTTGCAGTGCGGGGTGTTGTGGTCGACCAGGAGGCGGTGCTCCTGGTGCTGGCCGGCGTCGGTGAAGTACAGGCCGTACAGCTCGGCCTCGCCGCCGGTGCCGGCGTAGGAGACGCGCGGGTGCAGCCGTACGACGTCGCCGCCGAAGGTGACGACCACCGACTTGAAGGACGCGTCCCGGCCGACCAGGGCGTTGTGCTGGGCGACGTGGACGGCCTTGTCGTCCCAGTCCTGGACGGAGACGACGGTCAGCTTGGCGCCGTCGCCCAGGACGTAGTCGACGTTGGCGGCGAGCACCGCGTCACCGGTGTGGTCGATGACGACGACGGCCTCGGCGAAGGCGCCCAGCTCGATCACCTGGTGGCCGAAGGCGGTGCCGCCCTCGCCGTGCACGGCGATCCGGATGGGCTCGGTGAGGACCGTCTCCTTGGGGACGGTGACCACGCCGGCCTTCTCGAACGCGGAGTACGCCTGCGCGGCGACGCGGTCCACCGGGGTGCCCGCCCTGCCGAGCCGCGCGTCGTCGCGGCCGACGGTCTCGACGGTGACGCCCTCGGGGGCCTCCACCTCGACCTTGACGCCCTCGCCGGTCGCGACGGCGGTGCCGTCGTGCAGACCGCGCAGGCGCTCCAGCGGGGTGAACCGCCACTCCTCCTCGCGGCCGTGCGGGACCGGGAAGTCCGCCACGTCGAAGGAGGGGGGCGCGCTCATGCGCGTGGCGACGGTCGACTCGGCGGCGACCGCGATCGAGCCGGCGGTCGTGGAACCGACCGGGATGTTCTGGGCCTCAGCCATGGCTGTCGTAATGCTCGCTTTCCGTAACGTAAGGGCTGGACGGGACCGCGTGTCGGGATTAACCGACCGCGCCCTCCATCTGCAGCTCGATCAGCCGGTTGAGCTCCAGCGCGTACTCCATCGGCAGTTCCTTGGCGATCGGCTCGACGAAGCCGCGCACGATCATCGCCATCGCCTCGTCCTCGGACAGACCGCGGCTCATCAGGTAGAAGAGCTGGTCCTCGGAGACCTTGGAGACGGTCGCCTCGTGGCCCATGGACACGTCGTCCTCGCGGACGTCGACGTACGGGTAGGTGTCGGAGCGCGAGATCGTGTCGACGAGCAGCGCGTCGCACAGGACGTTGGACTTGGAGCCCGGGGCGCCCTCGCCGATCTCGATCAGACCGCGGTAGGACGTACGGCCGCCACCGCGCGCCACCGACTTGGAGACGATGTTGGACGAGGTGTTGGGCGCCATGTGGACCATCTTGGCGCCGGCGTCCTGGTGCTGGCCCTCGCCCGCGAAGGCGATGGAGAGGGTCTCGCCCTTGGCGTGCTCGCCCATCAGGTAGACGGCCGGGTACTTCATCGTCACCTTGGAGCCGATGTTGCCGTCGATCCACTCCATGGTGGCGCCCTCGTAGGCGACGGCGCGCTTGGTGACCAGGTTGTAGACGTTGTTCGACCAGTTCTGGATGGTCGTGTAGCGGCAGCGGGCGTTCTTCTTGACGATGATCTCGACGACCGCGGAGTGCAGCGAGTCCGACTTGTAGATCGGGGCCGTGCATCCCTCGACGTAGTGCACGTAGGCGCCCTCGTCGACGATGATCAGGGTGCGCTCGAACTGGCCCATGTTCTCCGTGTTGATCCGGAAGTAGGCCTGGAGCGGGATCTCCACGTGGACGCCCGGCGGGACGTAGATGAAGGAGCCGCCGGACCACACCGCGGTGTTCAGCGCGGCGAACTTGTTGTCACCGGCGGGGATGACGGTGCCGAAGTACTCCTTGAAGAGCTCCGGGTGCTCCTTCAGGGCGGTGTCGGTGTCCAGGAAGATGACGCCCTGCTCCTCCAGGTCCTCGCGGATCTGGTGGTAGACGACCTCGGACTCGTACTGGGCGGCGACACCGGCCACGAGGCGCTGCTTCTCCGCCTCGGGGATGCCGAGCTTGTCGTACGTGTTCTTGATGTCCTCGGGCAGGTCCTCCCAGGACTCCGCCTGCTTCTCCGTGGAGCGCACGAAGTACTTGATGTTGTCGAAGTCGATGCCCGACAGGTCCGAGCCCCAGTTCGGCATGGGCTTCTTCTCGAAGAGCTTCAGGCCCTTCAGACGCAGCTTGGTCATCCACTCCGGCTCGGACTTCTTGCCGGAGATGTCGCGGACGACGTCCTCGTTCAGGCCGCGCTTCGCTGCGGCACCGGCCTCGTCGGAGTCCGCCCAGCCGTATTCGTACTTGCCCAGGCCTTCGAGCTCAGGGTGGGCGGTCTCCTCGATGGGGAGAGTCATGCGGGGTTCCTCCCGGCCGTGCTTGCAGATGCGTGGTGAGAAATCTGGGAAATCCTGGGGATGAACGTCGTGCAGACGCCGTCGCCGTGGGCGATGGTCGCCAGCCGCTGGACGTGGGTCCCGAGCAGTTCGGCGAAGAACTCCGTCTCCGCCTCGCACAGCTGGGGGAACTGCTCCGCGACGTGGGCGACCGGGCAGTGGTGCTGACACAGCTGCTCGCCCACGGGAGCGCTCCGCGCCGTAGCAGCGTACCCGTCGGCGCTCAGCGCCTTGGCCAGGGCCTCGGCCCGCCGGTCGGGGGCGACGCCCTCGATCGCCTCGCGGTACGCGCTCGCCTGTGCGGCGATGCGGGCGCGGGCGAAGGCGGCGACCGCCTCCTGGCCGCCCTCACGCTCGGCGATCCAGCGCAGCGCGTCCGCGGCGAGCTTGTCGTACGACTGGTCGAAGGCGTCGCGGCCGCAGTCGGTGAGCGCGAAGACCTTGGCGGGGCGCCCGCGCGTGCGCGTGCCGTACACGCGCTGCTCGCGGGCCTCCACGACGTCGTCGGCGGCGAGCGCGTCGAGATGCCGGCGTACGGCGGCCTGGGTCAGGCTCAGCCGCGCGGCGAGCTCGGCGACGGTCGACGGCCCGTGGTCCAGGATGGACCGCGCGACCCGGTTGCGCGTGGAGCGCTCACCGGTCGCGAACTCCTCCTGAGGGGTCCCCGTGGGGGTCTCCCGAGCCTCGCCGACGTTTTTCACAACGCCATTGTTGCGTAATTCCTCAGGACCGGGCAAGCCGCGTCCGGGCCGGTGGACGGTGCCCTGCGTCACTTAGGCATACCTAATCCAACCTGCGGAAACGATCTTTCGGTCCCTTGAACGACGACGTCACGGGCGGCATGGTCACGTGAGGGGAACGGTCGGATCCCGCACCCGCCCGCCCGGCGCGCCGACCGCGTACCTAGACTCTGGAGCCATGCGAAGTGAGCCCGTGGTCCAGGTTCGGGCCCTGGTGAAGCGGTACGGCGCGAAGACCGCCGTGGACGGCCTCGATCTGGTGGCCCGGGCGGGCGTGACCGCCGTCCTCGGCCCGAACGGCGCGGGCAAGACCACCACCGTGGAGACCTGCGAGGGATACCGCAGACCGGACTCGGGCACGGTCCGCGTGCTGGGCCTGGACCCGGTGCGCCAGGCCCGCGAGCTGCACCCCCGCATAGGCGTGATGCTCCAGTCCGGCGGCGTGTACTCCGGCGCCCGCGCGGAGGAGATGCTGCGCCACGTCGCCAGGCTGCACGCGCACCCCCTGGACGTGAACGCCCTCATCGAGCGGCTCGGCCTCGGCTCGTGCGGCCGGACCGCCTACCGCCGCCTCTCCGGCGGCCAGCAGCAGCGGCTCGCCCTGGCGATGGCGGTCGTGGGCCGCCCGGAGCTGGTGTTCCTGGACGAGCCGACCGCCGGCCTGGACCCGCAGGCCCGCCGCGCCGCCTGGGACCTGGTCCGCGACCTGCGCGCCGACGGTGTCTCCGTGATCCTGACGACCCACTACATGGACGAGGCCGAACAGCTCGCCGACGACGTCGCGATCATCGACGCCGGCCGGGTCATCGCGCAGGGCACCCCCGAGGAGCTGTGCCGCGGCGGCGCCGAGAACACCCTGCGCTTCACCGGGCGCCCCGGCCTGGACGTCGGCTCGCTGCTCAAGGCGCTCCCGGCGGACTGCACGGCGGCCGAGCTGACGCCGGGCTCCTACCGGGTCGTCGGCAAGGTCGACCCGCAGCTGCTCGCGACGGTGACGTCCTGGTGCGCCCAGCACGGGGTGATGCCGGAGAAGATCTCCGTGGAGCGGCACACCCTCGAAGACGTCTTCCTGGAACTGACCGGCAAGGAGCTGCGCTCGTGACGACGGCCACCGGTACCCACGCCCCCCGGCCGGGGGCCGCGCCCCTGCCCCGCATGATCGGTGCGCAGGCCGTCCTGGAGACGAGGATGCTGCTGCGCAACGGCGAGCAGCTGCTGCTGACGATCGTGATCCCGACCCTGCTGCTGGTGCTGTTCAGCTCCGTCGACATCGTCGACACGGGCGCGGGCGAGGCGGTGGACTTCCTAACCCCCGGCATCCTCGCCCTGGCCGTCATGTCCACGGCGTTCACCGGGCAGGCGATCGCCACGGGCTTCGAGCGGCGCTACGGCGTCCTCAAGCGCCTCGCCTCCTCCCCGCTCCCCCGCTGGGGCCTGATGACGGCCAAGACGGCGTCCGTGCTGGTCACCGAGATCCTCCAGGTGGTCCTGCTGACGGTGATCGCCTTCGCCCTCGGCTGGTCCCCGCACGGCAACCCCGCCGCCGTCCTGCTCCTGCTGGTCCTCGGCACGGCCGCCTTCTCCGGGCTCGGCCTGCTGATGGCCGGCACGCTGAAGGCGGAGGCCACCCTCGGCGCCGCCAACCTGGTCTTCCTGCTGCTGCTCGTGGGGGGCGGGGTGATCGTGCCGATGGACAAGTACCCGCAGGGCGCCCAGGACGTGCTGGGCCTGCTGCCGATCTCGGCCCTGTCCGACGGCCTGCGCGACGTCCTCCAGCACGGTGCGGGCATGCCGTGGGGCGACCTGGGCGTCCTGGCGGTGTGGGCCGTCCTCGGGCTGGCCGCGGCCGGCAGGTTCTTCCGCTGGGAGTGACGGGAGCCGGGCCCGATGGACCCTCGTGAACGCGTGCACAAGCGGCGGCCTACGATGGTGCGCGTGCCAAACGTGACCCGCGCCGGCGCCCTGGCCGCCGTGCGCAACCCGCTCGCCTTCATCGCCGCACGCTGGACCCCGGCCCCCCGGACGGTTCAGCGGGCGGCTCTGTCCGCGCTCGTCATGTCGGTGGTCATCGTGGTCACCGGCGGGGCGGTACGGCTGACCGGCTCCGGCCTCGGCTGCCCGACCTGGCCCAAGTGCACCGCGGACTCGCTCACCGCCACCAGCGCGATGGGCTTCCACGGCGCCATCGAGTTCGGCAACCGCATGCTGACGTACGTGCTGTGCGCGGCCGTCGGCTGGGCGATCATCGCCGCGCGCTCCGAGAAGCCCTGCCGGCGCGCCCTGACCCGGCTGGGCTGGGCGCAGTTCTGGATCGTGATGGGCAACGCGGTGCTCGGCGGGATCGTGGTCCTGGTCGGCCTCAACCCCTACACGGTCGCGGCGCACTTCCTGCTCTCCTCGGCGCTGATCGCTGTGGCCACGCTGATGTGGCAGCGCACCCGGGAAGGCGACGGGGCGCCCCGGCCGCTGGTCGGCAAGCCGGTGCAGCAGCTGGTGTGGTTCCTGGTCGCCGCCTCCGTGCTGCTGATCGCGGTCGGCACGGTGGTGACCGGCGCGGGGCCGCACGCGGGCGACTCCAAGGAGGTCGAGCGGATCCCGATCGACTGGGAGACGGTCGCCAAGCTGCACGCCGTGCTCGCCTGGATCGTGGTGACGCTGACGTTCGCCCTGTGGTTCATCCTGAAGGCCGTCGACGCCCCCAAGGGCCCGCTGGCGCGCACCCGCGAGCTGTTCCTGGTCCTGCTCGCCCAGGGCGTGATCGGCTACGTCCAGTACTTCACCCACCTGCCCGAGGTCCTCGTCGGCCTGCACATGCTCGGCTCCGGCCTGATCTGGATCTGGGTGCTCAGGGTGCTGCTCGCGCTGCGCGAGCGCCCGGAGGTGGTGGCCGACCTGCCGGGCCCTTCGGCTGAGGTGACGGTCGGCACGCGCGCGTAGGCGGACGCGAGCGGCTCAGTCCAGGCCGTGGCTCACGGCACGCGCGCGTAGGCGCGGCTCACTCCAGGCCGTACACCCGGCGGGCGTTCCCCTCCGCCACCATCCCCGCCACCCGCTGGGCGTCCGCCAGCGACCACGCCCCCTCGGCCACCCAGCCGCCCAGCACCCGGCCCAGCGCCTCGCGGAACAGCCGGGCGCCCACCACGTGCAGTTCCGGCAGGCCGTGGGCGCCGCTGGAGAAGAGGATCTTGCCGAAGGGGGCCAGCTCCAGGATCTCGGCGAGGACGGTCGCCGCCCGCGCCCCCGTGCGGGCCAGGGCCGCCCCGGAGTCGGTGTAGACGTGCGGGAAGACGCCGGCCAGGTGGGCGGCGTGACGGTGGTACGGGTAGCCGTGCAGCAGGACCAGGTCCGTGCCCAGGCCCGCCGTGGCGCGGACGAAGTCGGTGAGCAGCACCGGGTCCGTACGGTCGATCCGCTGTCCCGGCTCGCCCAGCCCCGCGTGCAGTTGCAGGGGCAGCCCGGAGGCGACGGCGATCCACAGCAGGTGCCGCAGCAGCACCGGGTCCGTCAGGTGGCCGCCGACCCGGCGCGCCGCGAGCCACCGGCCCGCCGCGCCCCGCACCTCCCCCGGCCCCGGCGGCTCCGGCGCCAGCGCGAGGCCGTGCCGTACGCCCGCGACGGAGGTGAAGGCGACGGCGCTCGCGGCGGCGCCGTGCACCGACTCGGCGAGGTTGGCGAGGAAGGACTCGACGGTGCCGGAGGTGTCGGCGACCTGTTCGGCCAGCAACTCCAGGCGGACGATCTCGCGGGCCTCGGCGTCGCCCGCGCGGGCCATCTCGGAGGGGCCGGTGAGGTCGCCGGGCAGGCCCGTGTCGACCAGGTACGTCGTGATGCCGCTGCCGCGCAGGAGCCTGCGGCCCGCTTCCAGGACGCCCAGTTCGCGTCGGCGGGCCAGGTAGCGGGCGGGCGGGCAGTGGGGCTCCAGGCCCAGCAGCGGGGGGCACCAGCGGCGTACGGCGAAACCCGTCTGGGTGTCGAAGAGGGTGGTGCCCGGCGCGGGTGGGCCCTCGGTGCGGGACAGCTGGGCCTCGAAGGTGCCGAGACCCAGCTCTGTTCTGAGGACGCCGTGGCAGTACTGGTCCACCAGGGACGGCGTTTCGATCATCCGGGGCTCCCCGTTAGACGCTGCCTTACAGGGCCTAACGGGTGAACGGCGCCTAGGTGTCGCCCGGGCGCCGGCGGCGTTGCGGGGGTGCTCAGCCGCCGAGCTGGATGCCGGCCATCCGCTTCCACTCGTACGAGCTCGTCGTCACCTTCGCCGCGAACTCGCCGTCGAAGGACTCGTGGACGGTGATCCCGGACTTGGCCACCGCCTGCTCGGCGATCTCGTACGTCGGGGCCACCAGGTCGCCCCAGCCGCCGTCCTCGCCGACCAGCACGATGCGGGCGCCGCGTTCGCCGATGTAGGCCACCTGGCCCTCGGCGCCGCCGTGCGCCTTGGAGAAGGCGTCGATCCTCTTGGCGAGCCTGGCCACCTTGCGCTCGGACCTCGCGTCAACCTGCTGCGTTTCTGCCATGGGCAGGATGCTACTCACCGGTAGTCAGGCTGGCGAGGGCAGGGCTCTGTGATCTGCGTCAGCGCAGGAAGGGGTCCACCGCGACGGCCACGAACAGCAGCGAGACGTAGGTGATCGACCAGTGGAACAGGCGCATCTCCTTCAGCTTCACGCCCGTCACCTCGGCCTTGGCCCGGTTCTGCAGCGCGTGCGCCTCCCACAGCCACCAGCCGCCCGCCACCAGGGCGACCGCGGTGTAGAACCAGCCGGTGTAGCCGAGGGGGGTGAGCAGGAGGGAGACGGCGACCATGACCCAGCTGTAGATCACGATCTGCCGGGCGACGACCTTGTTGGAGGCGATCACGGGCAGCATGGGCACGCCCACGCGCGCGTAGTCCTCCTTGACCTTCATGGACAGCGGCCAGTAGTGCGGCGGCGTCCAGAAGAACATGACGAGGAAGAGGATGACCGGCGCCCAGGACAGGGAGTTGGTCACCGACGACCAGCCGATCAGCACCGGCATGCAGCCGGCGATGCCGCCCCAGACGATGTTCTGCGAGGTACGGCGCTTGAGGATCATCGTGTAGACGACGACGTAGAAGAGGAGCGCGCCCAGGGCGAGCCAGGCGCTCAGCCAGTTGACGGTGAGGCCGAAGAGCAGGGTGGAGACGACCGCGAGGGTGATGCCGAAGGCCAGGCACTCGCGCGGGCTGACCATGCCGGTCACCAGCGGGCGCTGCGAGGTGCGGTCCATCAGCGCGTCGATGTCGCGGTCGATGTACATGTTCAGCGCGTTGGCGCCGCCCGCGGACAGGTAGCCGCCGACACAGGTGAGCAGCACCAGGCCGAGGTCCGGCACGCCCTGCCGGGCCAGGAACATCACCGGAACGGTGGTGATGAGCAGGAGCTCGATGATCCGCGGCTTGGTCAGCGCCACGAACGCCTTGACACGGGCCCCGAACGGCCGGTGACGCGGGCTCTCGCTCGCACCGATTACCCCCGCTGGACGGGATTCGACGGCCGTCACGCACACCCCTACAGAGACATCCCAGCAAGCCTCCCCCGTGTGAAGTCCCGGTAAAGGCTCGCGCGTACCACGCCACTGTAGACGTTGCCCATACCCCGACCTTCGCGGGGGTGGGGTCGTGTTGGGAGGGGGTCGCCGGCCCGCCGTCCGGCGATCCGCTCATCCGTCGTACTGAAGCTCGATTGAGCAGTCGGATGAGCGGCTGCGTATTCAGATGCCGAATGACCGTCAGTGCAGTCGGGAGGCGGATCCCCCGGAGTCCCGGCAGTCTGGAATGACTCGAAAAATTGCACGTACTTCCGGGGGTAGGCTCGACAGCGGCCGGTGGGCGCCCAGTGCACCGGCATTCGACATGTGGAGAGGAGCCCTGACTCAGGGTGAGCACCAAGCCGACCACCACAGACCTCGACTGGACCGAGTTGGACCAGCGGGCCGTCGACACCGCCCGCGTCCTGGCCGCCGACGCCGTACAGAAGGTCGGCAACGGCCATCCGGGCACCGCGATGAGCCTGGCGCCCGCCGCCTACACCCTCTTCCAGAAGGTGATGCGGCACGACCCGGCCGACCCGGACTGGGTCGGGCGCGACCGCTTCGTGCTGTCCGCCGGCCACTCGTCCCTGACCCTCTACACCCAGCTGTACCTGGCCGGCTTCGGCCTGGAGCTGGACGACCTGAAGTCGTTCCGGACCTGGGGGTCCAAGACGCCGGGTCACCCGGAGTACGGGCACACCAAGGGCGTGGAGACGACCACCGGCCCGCTGGGCCAGGGCGTCGCCAACGCCGTGGGCATGGCCATGGCCGCGCGCTACGAGCGCGGTCTGTTCGACCCCGAGACCCCGCAGGGCGAGTCGCCGTTCGACCACTTCGTCTTCGCGATCGCCGGTGACGGCTGCCTCCAGGAGGGCATCTCCGCCGAGGCGTCCTCGCTGGCCGGCCACCAGAAGCTCGGCAACCTGATCCTGCTGTGGGACGACAACCACATCTCGATCGAGGGCGACACCGAGACGGCCGTCTCCGAGGACACCGTCAAGCGCTACGAGGCGTACGGCTGGCACGTGCAGCGCGTCGCCCCGAAGCCGGACGGCGACCTGGACCCGCACGCGATCTACAACGCGATCGAGGCCGCGAAGAAGGTGACGGACAAGCCGTCCTTCATCGCGATGCGCTCGATCATCGCCTGGCCCGCCCCGAACGCCCAGAACACCGAGGCCGCCCACGGCTCGGCGCTCGGCGACGACGAGGTGGCCGCCACCAAGCGCGTCCTCGGCTTCGACCCGGAGAAGACCTTCGAGGTCTCCGACGAGGTCCTCAAGCACACCCGGCAGGCGCTGGAGCGGGGCCGCGAGGCGAAGGCCGAGTGGGAGAAGTCGTTCCGGCTGTGGCGGGAGAACAACCCCGAGCGCGCCGCCGATTTCGACCGGATCAGCGCGGGCGAGCTGCCGGCCGGCTGGGAGGAGAAGGTCCCGGTCTTCGAGCCCGGCAAGGGGGTGGCCACGCGTGCCGCCTCCGGCAAGGTGCTCCAGGCCCTCGGCGCGGTCATCCCGGAGCTGTGGGGCGGCTCGGCCGACCTGGCCGGCTCCAACAACACCACCATCGACAAGACGTCGTCGTTCCTGCCCGCGGACAACCCGCTGCCGGAGGCGAACCCCTACGGCCGCACGATCCACTTCGGCATCCGCGAGCACTCCATGGCCGCGGAGATGAACGGCATCGCCCTGCACGGCAACACCCGCGTCTACGGCGGCACCTTCCTGGTGTTCTCCGACTACATGCGCAACGCGGTGCGCCTGTCGGCCCTGATGCACCTGCCGGTGACGTACGTGTGGACGCACGACTCCATCGGTCTGGGCGAGGACGGCCCCACCCACCAGCCCGTCGAGCACCTCGCGTCGCTGCGCGCGATCCCGGGTCTGAACGTGGTCCGCCCGGCCGACGCGAACGAGACCGCGATCGCCTGGCGCGAGATCCTCAGGCGCTACACCAAGGAGTTCGGCAAGGGCGCCCCGCACGGTCTGGCGCTGACCCGGCAGGGCGTGCCGACGTACGAGCCGAACGAGGACGCGGCCAAGGGCGGTTACGTCCTGTTCGAGGCCTCCTCGGGCACGCCGGAGGTGATCCTCATCGCGACCGGCTCCGAGGTGCACGTCGCCGTCGAGGCGCGGGAGCGGCTGGAGGCCGACGGGGTGCCGACGCGGGTCGTGTCCATGCCGTCCGTGGAGTGGTTCGAGGAGCAGGAGCAGGGGTACCGGGACAGCGTCCTGCCGCCGAACGTGAAGGCGCGGGTCGCGGTGGAGGCCGGTATCGGTCTCACCTGGCACAAGTACGTCGGGGACGCCGGACGCATCGTTTCCCTGGAGCACTTCGGTGCTTCCGCCGACGGCAAGGTCCTCTTCCGCGAGTTCGGCTTCACTGCCGAGAATGTGGCCGACAAGGCACGGGAATCCATCGCCGCCGCCCAGCGCTGACGCTCACATACGACACGTAGGAGATGTAATTCCATGACAGACGCACTCAAGCGCCTCTCCGAGGAAGGCGTCGCGATCTGGCTGGACGACCTGTCGCGCAAGCGGATCACGTCCGGCAATCTCGCCGAGCTGATCGACCAGCAGCACGTCGTGGGCGTCACCACCAATCCGACGATCTTCCAGAAGGCGATCTCGCAGGGCGACGGCTACGACCTTCAGGTCTCCGACCTCGCCGCCCGCAAGGTCACCGTCGAAGAGGCCATCCGCATGATCACCACGGCGGACGTCCGCGACGCCGCCGACATCCTGCGCCCGGTCTTCGACGCCACCGACGGCCAGGACGGCCGGGTCTCCATCGAGGTCGACCCGCGCCTGGCGCACAACGAGAAGGCGACCGTCGCCGAGGCCAAGCAGCTGGCCTGGCTGGTCGACCGGCCGAACACGCTCATCAAGATCCCGGCCACGATGGCGGGCATCCCGGCGATCACCGAGGTCATCGGCCTCGGCATCAGCGTCAACGTCACGCTGATCTTCTCGCTGGAGCGCTACCGCGCGGTCATGGACGCCTACCTCTCGGGCCTGGAGAAGGCCAAGGAGCGCGGCCTGGACCTCTCCAAGATCCACTCCGTGGCGTCCTTCTTCGTCTCCCGCGTGGACACCGAGGTCGACAAGCGCCTCGACTCCCTCGGCACCGACGAGGCCAAGGCCCTGCGCGGCAAGGCGGCCGTCGCCAACGCGCGCCTGGCCTACCAGGCGTACGAGGAGGTCTTCTCCTCGGACCGCTGGCAGGCGCTGGAGAGCGCCGGCGCCAACAAGCAGCGTCCGCTGTGGGCGTCGACGGGCGTGAAGGACCCGGCGTACCCGGACACCCTCTACGTCACCGAGCTGGTCGCGCCGAACACGGTGAACACCATGCCGGAGGCGACGCTGGAGGCCACCGAGGACCACGGCGAGATCACCGGCAACACCATCGCCGGCACCTACGAGCAGGCCCGCGCCGACCTCGACGCGCTGGAGAAGCTCGGGATCTCCTACGACGACGTGGTCCAGGTCCTGGAGGACGAGGGCGTCGAGAAGTTCGAGGCCTCCTGGAACGACCTGCTGAAGTCGACCGAGGCGGAGCTGGAGCGCCTCGCCCCCTCGGAGGGCTGAACCCTTGGCCCCTCTTGCCGGTTCCGGAGCGAACCCGCTTCGTGATCCCGCCGACCGACGGCTCCCGCGCATCGCGGGGCCGTCGGGCCTGGTCATCTTCGGTGTCACGGGCGACCTGTCACGCAAGAAGCTCATGCCCGCCGTGTACGACCTCGCCAACCGGGGTCTGCTGCCGCCGGGCTTCTCGCTGGTCGGCTTCGCCCGCCGCGAGTGGGAGAACGAGGACTTCGCCGCCGAGGTCCACGACGCGGTCAAGGCGCACGCCCGCACGCCGTTCCGCGAGGAGGTCTGGCAGCAGCTCATCCAGGGGATGCGCTTCGTCCAGGGCACCTTCGACGACGACGACGCCTTCGAGCGGCTGCGCGGCACCATCGAGGAACTCGACAAGGCGCAGGGTACGGGCGGCAACTTCGCCTTCTACCTGTCGGTGCCGCCGCGCTCCTTCCCGGTCGTCATCCAGCAGCTGAAGAAGCACGGGCTGGCGGACCAGACGTCCGGCTCCTGGCGGCGCGCGGTCATCGAGAAGCCGTTCGGCCACGACCTGAAGTCGGCCGAGGAGCTCAACAAGGTCGTGCACGAGGTCTTCGCCCCGGACCAGGTCTTCCGCATCGACCACTACCTGGGCAAGGAGACCGTCCAGAACATCCTGGCGCTGCGCTTCGCCAACACGATGTTCGAGCCGATCTGGAACCGGTCCTTCGTGGACCACGTGCAGATCACCATGGCCGAGGACATCGGCATCGGCGGCCGGGCGGGCTACTACGACGGCATCGGCGCCGCCCGGGACGTCATCCAGAACCACCTGCTCCAGCTGATGGCCCTCACCGCGATGGAGGAGCCCGCCTCCTTCGACGCGGACGCGCTGGCGGCGGAGAAGACCAAGGTGCTCGGCGCGGTACGGCTGCCCAAGGACCTGGGCCGGGACACCGTGCGCGGCCAGTACGCGGCGGGCTGGCAGGGCGGCGAGAAGGCGGTCGGCTACCTCCAGGAGGAGGGCATCGACCCGCACTCCAAGACCGACACCTACGCGGCCATCAAGCTGGAGGTGGACAACCGCCGCTGGGCGGGCGTGCCGTTCTACCTGCGCACGGGCAAGCGCCTGGGCCGCCGGGTGACGGAGATCGCCGTGGTCTTCCAGCGGGCCCCGCACTCCCCCTTCGACACGACGGCCACCGAGGAGCTGGGCTCCAACGCGATCGTCATCCGGGTCCAGCCGGACGAGGGTGTCACGGTCCGCTTCGGCTCGAAGGTGCCGGGCACCTCGATGGAGATCCGGGACGTGTCGATGGACTTCGCCTACGGCGAGTCATTCACCGAGTCCTCCCCGGAGGCGTACGAGCGCCTGATCCTCGACGTGCTGCTCGGCGACTCGAACCTCTTCCCGCGCACCGAGGAGGTCGAGCTGTCCTGGAAGATCCTCGACCCGATCGAGGAGTACTGGGACACCCACGGCAAGCCCGCCCAGTACCCGGCCGGTACCTGGGGGCCCGTCGAGGCGGACGAAATGCTCGCACGAGAGGGACGGAGCTGGCGCCGGCCATGAAGATAGACCTCACGGACACCACGGCCAGCAAGATCAACAAGGCGCTGGTGCAGGGGCGGCGGGCCATCGGCACGCCCGCCGTCGGCATGGTGCTGACGCTGGTCATCGTGACGGACGAGGAGAACGCCTACGACGCTCTGAAGGCCGCGAACGACGCCTCGCGCGAGCATCCCTCGCGCACCCTCGTCGTCATCAAGCGCGTCTCGCGCACGCCCCGCGACCGCACGTCGTCCCGGCTGGACGCCGAGGTGCGGGTGGGCGCGGACGCGGGCACGGGCGAGACGGTCGTGCTGCGCCTGTACGGCGAGATCGTCGACCACGCGCAGTCGGTGGTGCTGCCGCTGCTGCTGCCGGACGCGCCCGTCGTCGTCTGGTGGCCGGTGAACGCGCCGCTGGACCCGGCGAACGACCCGCTGGGCGCGCTGGGCCAGCGCCGGGTGACGGACACGTACGCCTCGGAGGAGCCGGTGCGGGAGCTGACGGCCCGCGCCGGCACCTACACGCCCGGCGACACCGATCTGTCCTGGACCCGCATCACGCCCTGGCGGTCGATGCTGGCCGCCGCGCTCGACCAGGTCACCTGCGAGGTGAAGGCCGTCGAGGTGGAGGGCGAGGAGTTCAACCCGAGCTGTGAGCTGCTGGCGATGTGGCTCGCGGACCGGCTGGACGTGCCGGTGCGGCGCTCGCTGTCGGGCGGGCCGGGGCTGACGGCGGTCCGGATGGAGACCAACTGCGGTCCCATCACCCTGGACCGGGCCGACGGCTCGCTGGCGACGCTGTCCATCGAGGGCCAGCCGGCCCGTGCGGTGGCGCTGAAGCGGCGGGAGACGGCGGAGCTGATCGCGGAGGAGCTGCGGCGGCTGGACCCGGACGACACGTACGCCTCGGCGCTGCGGTTCGGGGTGGAGCGGCTGAACGCGACGGCGGCTCCCTTCCGGGAGCCGGAGGCCGAGCCGGCGCCCGGTGCCGAATCCGGGCCCGCCGCCAAAGGAGAACCGGGCTCCGAGGAGCCCGTCGCCGTCGAAACGCCCGTCGAGGCTGCTGCGAAAGCTCCCGCGAAGGAGGCGGCGGCGCAGGCACCGGTGACGAAGGCGGCGGCGAAGTGAGCACTCCCCAGCTGGTCGTGCACCGCGACAAGGAACTGATGGCGCAGGCCGCGGCGGCCCGGCTGATCACGAAGATCGTCGACGCGCAGGCGTCCCGCGGCTCGGCGTCGGTCGTGCTGACGGGCGGCCGCAACGGCAACGGCCTGCTGGCCGCCCTGGCCGCCGCTCCCGCCCGGGACGCGATCGACTGGGGCCGGCTCGACCTGTGGTGGGGCGACGAGCGCTTCCTGCCGGAGGGCGACGGCGAGCGCAACGTCACGCAGGCCCGCGAGGCCCTGCTGGACGCGGTGCCGCTGGACCCCAAGCGCGTGCACGCCATGCCCGCCTCCGACGGCCCGTACGGCGACGACGTGGACGCGGCCGCCGCCGGGTACGCGGAGGAGCTGGCCCGGGCCGCCGGCCCCGAGAACCACGGCGCGGTGCCCACCTTCGACGTCCTGATGCTGGGCGTCGGCCCGGACACGCACGTGGCCTCGCTGTTCCCGGAGCTTCCGGCGGTCCGCGAGACCGAGCGCACGGTGGTGGGCGTCCGCGGCGCCCCCAAGCCGCCGCCGACGCGGGTGACGCTGACGCTGCCCGCGATCCGCTCCGCCCGTGAGGTGTGGCTGCTGGCGGCGGGCGAGGACAAGGCGGAGGCGACGGCGATCGCGCTGTCCGGCGCGGGCGAGATCCAGGCCCCGGCGGCGGGCGCCCGCGGCCGGCAGCGCACGCTGTGGCTGCTGGACGCGGCGGCGGCCTCGCAGCTCCCCCGCTCCCTGTACCCACCGGCCTCGCCGTGAGCGTGCGGTGGGGGTTCCCGTCCATCCCGTCGGGAACCCCCACCGGCTCACTTCACGGAACCGGCCATCACGCCTTGCACGAAGTGCCGCTGGAAGGCGAAGAACACCACCACCGGCACCACCAGGGACACGAAGGCGCCGGGTGCCAGGACGTCGATGTTGCTGCCGAACTGCCGTATCTGTGACTGGAGTTCCACGGTCAGCGGCTGGGCGGAGCTGTCCGCGAAGAGCAGCGCCACCAGCATGTCGTTCCACACCCACAGGAACTGGAAGATGGCGAGCGAGGCGATCGCCGGGCGTCCCACGGGCAGCACCAGCCGGGTGAAGATGCGCCATTCGCTGCCGCCGTCCATCCGCGCCGCCTCCAGCATCTCCTTGGGCATCTCGGCGAAGTAGTTGCGCAGCAGGAACACGGCGAACGGCAGCCCGTAGGCGACGTGGAAGAGCACGACGCCGGGGATCGTGCCGAACAGGCCCAGTTCGCCGAAGAGTTTGGCCACCGGCAGCAGGCCGATCTGCACGGGCACCACCAACAGGGCCACCACGACCAGGAAGACGGCCTCCCGGCCCGGGAAGTCCAGCCAGGCGAAGGCGTATCCGGCGAGCGCGGCGAGGACGACCACCAGGGCCGTGGCCGGCACCGAGATCAGCACCGTGTTCCAGAAGGCCTGCGTCATCCCGGAGTTCTTCAGCAGTGCCGAGTAGTTGGCGAAGGACAGCTGGTCCGGGCTGGTGAACACCGTCCACCAGCCGCTGCTCGCCGAGTCCCGGGACGACCGCAGCGAGGACAGGAACAGTCCCGCGAGCGGGGTGAGCCAGACCAGGCCGATCAGGACGAGGAAGGCCTGTACCAGGGCGCTGCTCAGTCCCCGTCGTAGCGCGTTCATCGCTGACTCCTTCGGAAGCGGCGGACGTTGAAGACCATGGCGGGGACGACGAGCAGCAGGAGCAGGACGCCGAGCGCGCTGCCCAGGCCCTGGTTGTTGCCGCCGCCGAAGGACACCAGCCACATCTGCGTCGCCAGCACGGTCGCGTCCTCCTGCACCGGCCCGGGCGCGATGATGTAGACGAGGTCGAAGACCTTCATGACGTTGATGACGAGGGTCACGAAGACCACCGTCAGCACCGGCGCGAGCAGCGGCACGGTGATCCGCCGGAAGATCTGCCACTCGTTCGCGCCGTCCATCCGCGCCGCCTCCAGCGCGTCCCGGGGCAGGGTGGCGAGCCCGGCTCCGATCAGGACCATCGCGAAGCCGGTCCAGATCCACAGGTACGCGCCGATGATCGCCGGGGTGACGAGCGCCGGTCCGAGCCAGGAGACGCCCTGGTACGGCTGCGCGAAGTTCGAGGCGGGCAACCGGAGGGTGTACGAGCCCTGTGGGAGGCCGGTGAAGCGGAAGGAGCCGTCGGCGGCGGTCGTGGTCCGGGCGACCGTCTTGCCGTCGCGCACGGCCTCGACGCTCATCTTCGGCAGCCCGCTCTCCCGTCGGTCGACCCTGCCCTGGACTCCTCCCCCGCCGGGGGTGAAGTCCAGGTAGACGACCCCGCGCACCTCGTCGGCCGCCGCCGTGCGGTGGGCGGCCGCGTAGGCGGGTTCGGCGCCCTCGGGCAGGTCCTTCGGCGCGACGCCCACCAGGCCGAGGGCGACCGAGCCGCCGGGCGCGACGGCCGCGCTGGTGCGGTACGAGCCGTCCTTCAGCGCGCTCAGCCCCTGCCCGTCCCGCGCCCGGGCGGTCGGGTACTCCGCCGTGCCCTTGAAGGCGTCGTGCACCGACACCACGGCCGCGTTCAGCACGCCCTTGTCCGGGTCCTCGTCGTAGGCGAGGCGGAAGATGATCCCGGCGGCGAGGAAGGACACGGCCATCGGCATGAACAGCAGCAGCTTGAAGGCGGTCGCCCAGCGCACCTTCTCCACCAGCACCGCGAGGATCAGGCCGAGCCCGGTCAGCAGGGCCGGGGCGACCACGACCCAGATGGCCGTGTTCCGCACGGCCTTCAGGGTCGCCGGGTCGCGGAACATCTCGGCGTAGTTCTCGCCGCCGACGAAGCGGGTGCCGGAGGCGTCGAAGAAGCTGCGGCCGATGGAGAACAGCACCGGGTAGACGACGAGCGCGCCGAGCAGGAGCAGCGCCGGGAAGGCGAACAGCAGGGCGACGGTGCGGGCCCGGCGCCGCGAGCGCCGGGCGCGTGCGACGAGCCCGGCCGTGGGCGGACTCGTCTCTTTCACGAGGGTGGCGGTCACGGCCGTCAGCCCTTGTAGGCCTTGGCCGCCGCGGACTCCAGCTTCGCCGCGGTCGCCTTGGGGTCGGACGGGTCGCGCAGGAAGTCCTGCAGCAGCTTCCACTCGCCGGCGCCCTTGGTGCCGCCGAACGCGGCCGGTGCCTGGTCGGACATGTCGAAGCGGACCGAATCCCCGGCCTCGACCAGGGACTTGGCGGTGGCGCGGGTGACGGCGTCGCCGTAGGAGGCGAGGTCGAGCTTCTTGTTCGGGGACAGGAAGCCGCCCGCCTTCGCCCACACGGCCGCCGCCTCCGGGGTGGCCAGGTACTCCAGGAGCTTCATGCCGGCCTTGGCGTTCTTGCCGTCCTTGAGGACGACGGCCGCGTCGCCGCCGCTGACGACCGGGGCGGTGCCGCCGTCGACGGCGGGGAAGGGGAAGAAGTCGGCGTCGGTGCCGATGGTCTTGCCGAACTGGTCGTGGGCCACGCCGGCGACGAAGTCGCCCTCGTAGACCATGCCGGCCTCCGGCTTGGGCCCGAAGACCTTCTCCACCGAGCCCGGGAAGTCGGTGTTGAGGGCCTCCTTCTGGCCGCCGGCTATGAGCTGCTTGTCCTTGAACAGCTTGCCGAGGGTGCCGAGCGCCTTGACCACCGAGGCGTCGGTCCACTTCAGCCGGTGCGCGGCGAGGGCGTCGTACTTCTCGGGTCCGGCCTGGGAGAGGTAGATGTTCTCGAACCAGTCGGTGAGGGTCCAGCCGTCCTGGCCGGCCACCGAGAAGGCCGCGAGCCCGGAGTCGGAGACGGTGTGCCCGGCCTTCAGCATCTCGTCGTACGTCGTCGGCGGCTTGACGCCGGCCTGGTCGAGGGCGTCGGGGCTGTACCAGACCGTCGACTTGTGGGCGGCCTTGAAGTACAGGCCGTACAGGTGGCCGTCGACGCTGCCGTACTTCTTCCACACGGGTGCGTACCCGGCGTCGACGGCCTTCTCGGTGGTCGCCGACAGCGGGGTCAGCCAGCCCTGCTTCGCGAACTGCTGCAACACGCCCACCTGCGGGACCATCACCACGTCGGGCGCGTTACCGCCCTCGATCTTGCTGCCGACGACGGTGGAGACGTTGTCCCCGGTGGAGACGAACTGCGTCTTGGCGCCGGTCTTCGCGCTGAACGCGTCCAGCACCTTCTGGAAGTTCTTCTGCTCGCTGCCGGACCAGACGCCGGCCACGGTGACGGTCTGCCCGCTGAGTGCCTTGTCGCCGCCGCCCGCGGAGACCGGGCCGCCGCCTCCGCAGGCGGTCGCGCCGAGGGCGAGCGCGAGGGCGGTGCAGCTCGCGAGCAGGGTCGTGCGTCGTCGCATCATCATCGATGTCCCTTTCACAGGTGGGGAGTTGGCGGGCGGTCGGGGGTGCTCAGAGGCCGTCGATCCACCAGGCCGCCGTCGAGCCGGGCAGCACCCCGGCCGGGCACGGGCCGCTGGACAGCAGCGGGGTGCCGGAGACCGGCGCCGGGGTGGGCGCCGTACCGAAGTTGACGGCGCAGACGAGGCCGTCGCCGCGGGCGAAGGCCAGGACGCCGGGTGGGGTGTCCAGCCAGCGCAGCGTGCCCTCGCCCAACTGGGGCAGCCGGGCGCGCAGTTGGAGGCCGTCGCGGTACAGGTGCCAGAACGAGCGGGTGTCGGCGAGGGCGCGGTCGGTGGCGTACTCGGCGAAGTACTCCGGTTGCGGCAGCCACGGTTTGGCGCTCTCGGCGCCGGAGGTGAAGCCGAACGGCGAGGCCTGCCCGGACCAGGGCAGCGGCACCCGGCAGCCGTCGCGGATCCGGGCCCGGTTTCCGGTGCGGCGGAAGATCGGGTCGGTGAGCACGTCGTCGGGCAGGTCGACGACCTCGGGCAGGCCCAGTTCCTCGCCCTGGTAGATGTACGCGGCTCCGGGCAGCGCCAGCATCAGCAGCGCGGCGGCGCGGGCCCGGGCGGCGCCGAGTCCGCTGCCCTCGGTGGCGGGTTCGCCGTAACGGGTGACGGTGCGGACCTGGTCGTGGTTGTTGAGGACCCAGGTGACCGTGGAGCCGGTGCCGGCGATGTCCTGCATGGCCTCGGAGATGACCTTGCGGAAGGCGTCGGGGTCCCAGGGGGCGCTGAGCAGGTCGAAGAAGAACGCCTGGTGGAGTTCGTCCGGCCGGACGTACAGGGCGTGTTCGCGGGCGGTGGGCACGGAGACCTCGCCGACCAGCAGGCGCTCCCGGCCGTCGCGGGCGGTGTACTCCTCGCAGAGGGCACGCCAGCGCCGCCACACGCCGTGCACCTCGGGCTGGTTCCAGGCGAGCGGGTTGACCGAGTCGCGGGTGCGGGCGTCGGCCTCGGGGTCGTCCGAGTCGGGCAGGTCGGGGTGCTTGTAGAGGCCGGCGGCGACGTCGATGCGGAAGCCGTCGATGCCCCGGTCCAGCCAGAAGCGCAGCACGCGGTCGAACTCGGCGGCGACCTCGGGGTTGCGCCAGTTCCAGTCGGGCTGTTCGGACGCGAACATGTGCAGGTACCACTGGCCGTCGCCGACCCTGGTCCAGGCGGGGCCGCCGAACATGGAGTGCCAGTTGTTGGGCGGCTCGGCGCCGTCCGGGCCGCGGCCGTCGGCGAAGTGGAAGCGGGCGCGGGCGGCGCTGCCGGGGGCGGCGGCGAGCGCCTCCCTGAACCACGGGTGCTCGCTGGAGCAGTGGTTGGGGACGATGTCCAGCAGCACCTTGATGCCGAGCCGGCGGGCGGCCGTCATCAGCAGGTCGAACTCGGCGAGGTCGCCGAAGAGCGGGTCGACGTCGCAGTAGTCGGCCACGTCGTAGCCGTGGTCGTGCTGCGGCGAGGGGTAGAAGGGGCTCAGCCAGATCCCGTCGACGCCGAGCTTCGACAGGTACGGCAGCCCGGCGCGGACCCCGGCCAGGTCGCCGATGCCGTCACCGGTGCTGTCCAGGAAGCTGCGGACGTACACCTGGTAGATCACGGCGTCGCGCCACCAGCGGTACTTACTCAACATGTATGCATGTTAAGTAGGCGTGTCGCGGAGGTGTCAACGAACATGCGGAAGCTACCGCGCGGTTGGCCTTTTATGTCCGGACTTAACAGGGCACTTCACGGCTGGATGAGATCGCCGCGTTACCTAACAAGTAGCTATCGCTGTCGCCGGGAGACGGCGGCGAGCTCCCGCGCCAGCCGCCGCACCGCCGCCGCGGGCGTCTCGTGCCCGGTGAGGGCGTCCTGCACGACGGCCTGCACGACCAGGCTCACCTGGTCGTAGTGCGGGCTCTTGGGGCGCGGCTGGGCGGAGATCACGCTCTCGCGCAGGGTCGGCAGGTAGGGGAACCGCCGTACCAGCTCGGGGTCGTCGTACAGCGCCGCGCGCACCGGTGGCAGCGCGCCGCGGGTGAGGACCTGGCGCTGCACGGACGCGCTGGTGAGGTAGGCGATCAGGCGCGCGGCGGAGTCGGGGTGCCGCGCGTGCGCGGTGACGGCGAGGTTGGAGCCGCCCAGGACGCTGGTGCCCGGACCGTCCGGCCCCGGCAGCGGCACGGCGCCGATCCGGCCGGCGACCGGGGAGCCCTTGGCCGAGGCGACGACGTACGCGTACGGCCAGTTGCGCAGGAAGAGCAGCCTGCCGTCCTGGAAGGCCTGTTTGGACTCCTCCTCCTTGTACGTCAGCGCCGCCTTCGGTATCCAGCCCTCGCGCACCCCGCGGGCCAGGAACCCGATCCCCTCCCGCGCCGCCGCGGAGTCGACGGTGACGCGGGCGCCCTCGTCGCCGAGGATGGTGCCGCCCGCGGAGTAGACGGCCTCCGCGGCGTTGACGGTCAGCCCCTCGTAGGGCAGGAACTGTCCGGCGTAGCCGCCGAGGCCGTACTTCGGCGCGACGGTCCTGGCGTCGTGCTCCAGCTCGGCCCAGGTGCGCGGCGGCGGGAGGCCCTCCTTGGCGAGGATGTCCTTGCGGTAGAGGAGCAGGCCGGCGTTGGTGACGTACGGGACGGCGTACAGGCGTCCGTCGTAGGTGGCCGTGCGGACGACCGGCTTGAGGAAGGTGGAGAGGGGGAAGCGGTCGCGCGGCAGGGGCCGTATCCAGCCCGCCGCGGCGAACTCCGAGGTCCAGTTGACGTCGATGTTCAGCACGTCGAACCGGCTGCGGTCGCCGCCGCGCAGGTCGGTGACCATCTGCGCGTGGGTCTCGTCGGCGGAGTCCGGCAGCTCGACGAGGGTGACCTTCTCGCCGGGGTGGGTGCGGTTCCAGCCCTCCAGGACGGGCCCGAGGTAGTTGGTGAGGTCTCCGGCGGTGGCGAGGGTGAGGGGGCCACGACCGCCGGCCGCGCCCTCGCCGGCCCCGGCACCCGAGGCGACGTACCCCGCCATGACCACGACGAAGACGAGGAGGCCCCTACCCGCGGCACGCACCCACCGCATAGGTTCCTCCTTGCACACCGGCTGCGGGCGTCTTCGCCCGGAGACAGAGGCCATGTATACCTGTTAGGTATGCGCGATACTAGGGCCTGGAGCACATTGACGAGACAGGAGGACTGCTCACGTGCGTCTGCCCCTCCTGGCACTCCTCGCGCGTGGTCCGGCCCACGGGTACGAGCTCAAGCAGGACCTTGAGCAGATGCTGGGGTCCGCGTACCCTCAGCCGAACGTCGGCCAGATCTACGTCACCCTCGGCCGCCTCGAGAAGCAGGGGCTGATCGAGGGCGAGGACGTCGAGCAGTCGAGCCGGCCCAACAAGAAGGTCTACCACCTCACCGACGCCGGGCGGCAGGCACTGCGCGCCTGGTTCGAGGAGCCCGAGGACGAGCCGCGGGTGCGGGACGAGTTCTTCATGAAGCTGGCGCTCGCCCCGAAGACCGGACTCGCCGACCAGATCGCCCTGATCAACAAGCAGCGGCGCCAGTATCTGAACACCATGCGGCAGCTGTCGAAACTGGCCGCCGCCGAAGACCGGGACAACCGCATCGCCCATCTGCTGATCGAGGGCGCGATGCTGCACCTGCAGGCCGACCTCGACTGGCTGGAGCGGTGCCAGGAAGAGCTGGAGGAGCTGGAGTGAGCGAGCGTCCCGCTCCCGTGCTGCACGCCGAGGGCCTGGTCAAGACGCACTACGGCGAGGGCGCCCCGGCGCACGCCGTGCGCGGGGTCGACCTGTGCGTACGGCAGGGCGAGTTCGTGGCCGTCACCGGTCCGTCCGGGGCGGGGAAGTCGACGCTGCTGCATCTGCTGGGCGGCCTGCAACGGCCCGACGGCGGGGTCATCCGGCTGGACGGCGAGCGCACCGACACCTGGAGCGAGTCCCGCTGGGCGGTGGAGCGCCGCAAGCGGATCGGGATCGTCTTCCAGTTCTTCAACCTCGTCTCCAACCTGTCGGTCGCCGACAACGTGGAGCTGCCGGCCCTGCTCGCCGGGACACCCCCGAAGCAGGCACGCGCCGAGCGGGAGGGACTGCTGGCCGAGCTGGGCCTGGCCGGCAAGGAGCGCAGCATGCCGGGCGAGCTGTCCGGCGGCGAGCAGCAGCGGGTCGCGCTGGCCCGCGCCCTGGTCAACCGTCCCCCCCTGCTGCTGGCCGACGAGCCCGCCGGCAGCCTGGACAGCAAGGGCACCCGCGAGGTGATGCGGCTGCTGTCCCGTTTCCACCAGCGCGGCCAGACGATCGTGCTGGTCACCCATGACGCCCGGCTGGCGAGCGCCGCGGACCGGGTGATCTCCT
This sequence comes from Streptomyces sp. 7R007, assembly GCF_054850255.1. NCBI lineage: Bacteria > Bacillati > Actinomycetota > Actinomycetes > Kitasatosporales > Streptomycetaceae > Streptomyces > Streptomyces sp. 7R007. The sequence goes on from NZ_JBTWMV010000004.1 coordinate 191,432, forward strand.
TCTTCGACGGCCGGATAGCCGACGACGCCGCGCTGGAGGGCACACCGGCGCGCGGACGGGGCATCTCCGGGGTCCTGGAGCTCAAGGACTGAGGGACTGACCCGCATGCGAGCCACCCTGCGCTGGGCCCACTCCGATCTGCGCACGCACCGCGGCGAGGCGCTGTTCCTCGTCCTCGCCACCGCCGGGATCGTGGTGTCGCTGCTGCTGGCCACGGCCCTGTTCGGATACGCCACCAACCCCTGGCAGCGCGTCTTCACCCAGGCCCGCGGCGCGCACGTGTGGATCCACACCGGCACGTCGGCGGACGTGCGCCGACTGGCCGGTCTGGACGGCGTGGAGGCCGTCGCCGGCCCCTACGCCGTCGAGTCCGCCACCCTCGCCTCGCGCGGCGCCCGTGCCGCGGTCGAGCTGCGCGCGACGCCCGGACGCCCCTCCGTGGGCCGCCCGCTGCTGACCTCCGGGCACTGGCTGGAGCCCGCCCACCCCGACGGCGTGGTCCTGGAGGCCGGCCTCGCCCGCGCCCTGCTGGCCGCGCCCGGCGACACGCTGACCGTGCCGGGAACGGCGCGTACGGTGACCGTGCTGGGCGTGGCCGACAGCGCCGAGCCGCGCTACCGCCCGGGCGAGCAGCCGGGGCTCGTCTGGGCCCTGCCGTCCGCCGTGCGCGCCCCGACCGGCCAGGTCATCGGGGTGCGCCTGACCGACCCCGGCGACACGGACTACGCCGTCCAGCGCGCCGTCACCGTGCTCGGCGCCGGCGCCATCGGCGAGGTCTCCACCTGGCGGCAGGCCCGCGCCGAGGCGCAGGGCGACAACCGGCTGCTGGGGCAAGTGCTGGGCCTGTTCGGACTGGGCGCGCTGATCGCGGCGGGCCTCGCGGTGCACGGGGCGATCGCCACCCGTATCCGCGGCCACCTGCGGGACATCTCGGTGCTGAAGGCGATCGGCTTCACTCCGGGCCAGGTCGTCCGCGTCTTCCTCCTGCAGCACCTCGTCTACGCCCTTCTCGGCGCTCTGGCCGCCGCCGCGCTCACCGAGACGCTGGGCCGGCGCGTCCCCGGCCGGCTCGGGGACGCGGTCGGTGTGTGGCAGGGGCTGCCCGGGCACACTGCGGCGCTGGTCGCGGTGCCGGCGGGCGCGGTGCTGTTCATCGGGGCGATCACCGGGCTCGCGGCCTGGCGGGCGGGCCGGGTTCCCCCGGTTCCGGTACCGCGGCCGGCCGCTGCGACGGGCGGTGGACTGTCCCGCGCGGCGCGCTGGGCCCTGGTCCCGACGCTCACCGTGCCGTGGCCCGGCATACAGGCACGGCGGGAGGCGTCCGGCGGACGCGGGGGCCGGACATCCCAGGGTCGTGGTCCGGGCGCCGGCGCACGGACGCGCCAGGAGGCGTCCGACGAAGGCGGGGGCAGGACGGCGGAGGGGCCTGGTGCGGGCGTCCGCGCCGGGGCGGCGGGGCTGCGGCTGCCGCCCGCGCTGGTGCTGGGTGCGCACAACGCGTTCACGCGTCGGATGCGGTCGCTGGCCTCCGTGGCACGGCTGGCGCTACCCCTGCTGCTGATCGTGGTGGCGATGAGCGCGTGGACCACCATCGACGGCTTCCGCGGCGACCCGCAGCGGATCGGGCTCCCGGCCGCGCTCACCGTCCACACCGACCCGGGTCTCGGCGACCGGGACGCCCGCGCCCTGCTGGAGCGCGATCCGCAGGTCGCCGCCGCCTACCCGGGCGTGGAGGTCGCCGCCCTGGTCCCGGGCCAGACGGCCACGATCGCCCTGCGCGGCCTCGGCACCCGCCGGGAGCCGTACCCGTACACGCTGGCCGCGGGGCGTCCGGCGCACGGCAGCGACGAGGCCGTGGCCGGGCAGGGGCTGCTCGACCTGCTGGACGCGCGGGTCGGCGACTGGGTGCGGATGACCGTCGGCGACCAGCCGCAGATCCTGCACATCGTCGGCCGCAGCATCGAGCCGGAGAACGCCGGCCGGGTCATCTCCACCTCGCTCGACACCCTGCGTGAGAACGACCCCCGGCTGACGCCCACCCTCTACCAGGTACGGCTGCGGCCGGGCGCCGACGCCCACCGGGTCGCCGCCCGCCTGTCCGCCGCCGGGCACGGGCAGCTCGACGTGCGTGCCGTGGACAACCCCGCGGACGGGCTCTCGCCGCTGCGCGCCGTGGTCGTCGGGCTGATCGCCGTGCTGGCGCTGATCGGCCTGATCGAGCTGCTCACGGCGATCGGCGGCACCGTCCGGGAGAGCGAGCGCGATCTGCTGGCACTGAAGGCCATCGGGTTGTCGCCGCGCCAGATCACCGCCGTGACGGTCACGGCCACCGCCTGCACCGCCCTGGCCGCCGTCCTCGTCGGCACGCTGCTCGGCACGCCTCTCGCGCGGTGGCTGATCGACGCCGAGAGCCGGTCGAGCGGCATCGGCGCCGGGATCGCCCAGGCGCCGCCGCCGCTCCTGCTGGTGCTGCTCGGGGCCGCCGCCGTAGTGGGCGCGGCGGCGCTGGCGGCCCTGCCGGCGTCCCGGGCGGCACGGCGGAGACTGGCGGACACGCTGGGCGCGGTGGCGTAGCGGGACGCGTGGCCGGGGTCAACTCCGGTAGGGGCGTGGCGTGTTGTAGGGGTTGTACGGACCCGCCGGCCCCGGGGCGTAGGGCGGCACGGGCGGGAGTACGGACGGCAGGGTGGCCGGGTGGGCCGTGAGCCGGATGCCGTAACGCCGGCGCAGGCGTCGCGTCTCCAGCAGGGCGATCGCCGTGACGGTGACGGGGGCGCCCAGGATGAAGACGATGCCCAGGGTGAGCCCCAGCCCGTGCAGATCGCCGGTCATGAGGTCGGGGACGGCCATGAGCCACGTCGTCACCGTGGCCAGCAGCGGCGGCAGACAGCGGTGGACGGCGGCCGTGCCGAAGAAGTTCCCGGTGAGCCTGACCGCGCCCGCGAGCACGAACACGGCCATCCACAGCCCGGCGAGGGTCAGCACCATCTTGGCGAGGATCCCGAACACGTCCCCCAGCCGGAAGAGCAGCACGGTCGCCAGAACGGAACCGATGAAGAGCAGCAGCAGCTTGAGCGAGTTCACCAACGGCACCCGCAGCTGCCGCACCGAGCCGCCGCGCCGCCACACGTAGAGCATCACGCCGACCGTCAGGGGCGTGAGGAGGAACAGGACGGCGGAGGCGGTCGCCGCGTTGTCGAGCATCTCGTCGAAGGCGAAGCCGCCCTCCACGAAGGTGTAGACGCCGAGGGCGGCGACCGCTCCGGCGATGACCCGTACGCGCTTGAGCTGCTCCACCGACGGATCGACCGCCTCCGGGATCCACGCCGGGTGGAACACCGCCCGTGCCACGTGGTGCGGCTTGAGAAGGGACCGGGCGGTCAGCCTCTCGCTGATCCAACTGCCGTGTGCGCTGCTCATCCTGAGCTCCCCCGAGCGAGCGTGTTCATGATCATCGGGAGTCTACGGGAAGCGGACGGCCCGGCGCCGCCCGCTTCCCGTACTTGTGGCACCGGTGTTACCGGCGGCCGCGCAGCTCCCGGTACTTGGCGACCAGAGCCCTGCTGGACGCGTCCAGCCCCGGCACCTCGGCCCCCTCGGTGAGGGCGGGCTCGACGCGCTTGGCGAGCACCTTGCCGAGTTCGACGCCCCACTGGTCGAAGGAGTCGATGTTCCAGATCGCGCCCTGCACGAACACCTTGTGCTCGTAAAGGGCGATGAGCTGGCCGAGGACCGACGGGGTCAGCTCACGGGCCAGGATGGTCGTCGTCGGGTGGTCGCCCTTGAACGTCTTGTGCGCCACCAGCTCCTCGGGCACACCCTCCGCCCGCACCTCCTCCGGCGTCTTGCCGAAGGCGAGGGCCTGCGTCTGGGCGAAGAAGTTCGCCATCAACAGGTCGTGCTGCGCCTTCAGTTCGTCGCTGAGCTCGGCGACCGGCTCGGCGAAGCCGATGAAGTCCGCCGGGATGAGCTTGGTGCCCTGGTGGATCAACTGGTAGTAGGCGTGCTGCCCGTTGGTGCCGGGCGTGCCCCACACCACCGGCCCGGTCTGCCAGTCCACCTCGCGCCCGTCCCGGCCGACGTACTTGCCGTTGGACTCCATGTCCAGCTGCTGGAGATACGCGGTGAACTTCGACAGGTAGTGGCTGTAGGGCAGCACCGCGTGCGACTGGGCGTCGTGGAAGTTGCCGTACCAGATGCCCAGCAGGCCGAGCAGCAACGGCACGTTGGACTCCGCGGGCGCGGTCCTGAAGTGCTCGTCGACCAGCCGGAACCCGTCCAGCATCTCCCGGAAGCGGTCCGGGCCGACGGCGATCATCAGCGACAGGCCGATCGCGGAGTCGTACGAGTAGCGCCCGCCGACCCAGTCCCAGAACTCGAACATGTTGGCCGTGTCGATGCCGAAGTCGGCGACCTTCTCGGCGTTGGTGGACAGCGCCACGAAGTGCCGGGCGACGGCTTCCTGGCCCGCCTTCAGCTCACCCAGCAGCCAGTTGCGCGCGGACGTCGCGTTGGTGATGGTCTCGATCGTGGTGAACGTCTTGGAGGCGATGACGAACAGCGTCTCCGCGGCGTCCAGATCGCGGGTGGCCTCGTGCAGGTCGGCGCCGTCGACGTTCGACACGAAGCGGACCGTGAGGTCGCGGTCGGTAAAGCTGCGCAGCACTTCGTAGGCCATGGCCGGGCCGAGGTCGGAGCCGCCGATGCCGACGTTGACGACGTTCCTGATGCGCTTGCCGGTGTGGCCGGTCCAGGCGCCGGAGCGGACGCGGTCGGCGAAGTCGGCCATCTTGTCGAGGACTTCGTGGACCTTGGGCACCACGTTCTCGCCGTCGACCTCGATCACCGCGTCCCGCGGGGCGCGCAGGGCGGTGTGCAGCACGGCGCGGTTCTCGGTGGTGTTGATCTTCTCGCCGCGGAACATGGCGTCGCGCAGCCCGAACACGTCGGTGGCGGCGGCCAGTTCACGCAGCAGCCGCAGCGTCTCGTCGGTGACGAGGTGCTTGGAGTAGTCGACGTACAGGTCGCCGACCTGGAGCGCGTAGCCGGTGCCGCGGTCCGGGTCGGCGGCGAACAGCTCGCGCAGCCGCGTCTCGCCGAGTTCCTCACGGTGCTTGGCCAGCGCGGTCCACTCGGGCGTCTGGTTGAGCCTGGTACGGCCGTCTGCGTTCATGTCCGACTTCAGCCTTCTTTCGGTGCCTGTCCCAGCGGGTCCAACCTAGTTGATCAGCGGCGGGCGTGAGCCGTCGTGGCGTCGTCGTCCGGCGCAACAACAGGTACGTCGGCCTTGCGGGGAGGTATCAGCACGAGGACGGACAGGACGAAGAAGGCGCCGGTGAGCAGCGCGGGGCTGTTCAGGCCCCAGGCGGTGGCGGCCGCGCCGCCGAGCAGGGCGCCCAGCGGGGCTCCGGCGACGGCGAGGGTACGGAAGGCCGAGCCGACCCGGCCGAGCATGTCGGCGGGGGTGCGGTGCTGCATCAGGGTCGTGGTGTCGACGTTCCACACCATGCCCATGAACCCGAAGACGGCGAGCGCCGCCACCAGCGCCATCAGGCTGCGCACGGTGCCCATGACCACGAGGGCGCCGGTCTGCGCGACGCCGGCGAGCAGCACACCGCGCATCGGGCCGAGCCGGGCGGTGATCCGCCGGTGTGCCACTCCCCCGGCCAGGCCGCCGACGGTGTACGCGGTGGTCGCGGCCGCGTATCCGGCGGTGCCGGCGTCCAGCCAGCCGGTCACCAGGATCACCAGCGTGGCGATGAGCGCGCCCATGCCGACGTTGCACAGAGCCGTGGCGGCACACAGCCCACGCAGCGCCCGGTCACGCCACAGGACACGCAGGCCATCGGCGATCTCCCGACGCAGCGCGCCGCCGCCCGCCGTGTGCCGAACCGGCCGGCGCGGGGCGGCCTCGGCCGGCCCGCAGTCGCGCTCGGGCGTCGTCGGCCGGAGTGAGGCCACCAGCGCCGCCACCAGGAAGGTCCCCGCGTCGGCCGCGAAGGGGACGGCGGTCCCGGCGGCGAGCAGCAGCGGCACCACGGGCGCCCCCAGCAGCCCTCCGGCGATCTTCTGCCCGGTCATGAGGCGGGCGTTGGCGCCGCCCAGCGCCTCGCGGCCCACCAGGGCGGGCAGCAGGGCCGTGGCCGCGTTGTCGAAGAGAGTCTGGAGGGTGGTCAGGAGGAAGGCGAGCGCGATCAGCAGCCCGATCGAGGCGTGACCGAGCGCGACGGTCACGGCGAAGGCGGCGACGAGCAGCCCCCGTACGGCGTCGACCGCCCCCATGGCGCGCCGCTGGTCGACCCGGTCCGCGAGCGCCCCGCCCGGCAGCCCGAAGACGATCCAGGGCAGGTAGCCGCAGGCGGTCACCGCCGCGACGAGCAGCGGCCGGTCCGTCAGCGAGGCGGCGAGCAGCGGCAGCGCGGCACCCCGCAGCGCGTCCCCGAACCGGGAGACCACCGCGGCGGTCCACAGCCGCCCGAATCCCCCACGCCACGCGGGCGCACCCCCTCCCGCAGCCTCGACCGCCGTCACGTCTCCCCCTCACGATCTCTCGTGACACAAACCGTAGGGGGCACCACTGACAATCGGTCCGGGCCGGCAGGGAGGCGGGCCGGGAAACGGCTGCGGCCAGGCGCCCCTGGGCGCCTGGCCGGCTCTCAACTCCTAGATTTCGCCCCGCAGTTTGGCGAGCGCCTCGGCGAGGATCGCCTCGCCGTCCGCGTCGCTGCGCCGCTCCCGGACGTACGCCAGGTGCGTCTTGTAGGGCTCGGTGCGCGGCGGGTCCGGGGGGTTGTCCCGGTCCTGACCGGCCGGGAAGCCACAGCGCGGGCAGTCCCAGGTCTCGGGCACCTGCGCGTCGCTGGCGAAGCTGGGCTGAGTCTCGTGCCCGTTGGAGCACCAGAAGGAGATGCGCAGACGCGGCGCGGACTCGCCGCGCTCGGCCTCGCCCATCGGCCCCGCCCCGACCCGGCTACCTCGGATCGCGTTGCCACTTGCCACGGTCGTAACTCCCTGCGTGATGGTGCCGCGAAGCGAGTCGGCGTTTCGCTTCGCTGCGAGCGCCTCAGTCTACGTAAGGCCCAACGCGCGTCCAGTGAGGGGAGTTACCACCCCCGCAACCAGACGCAAGCCCCATGATAGGCCGCGCTCAGCTGCGCGTACCGAACATGGGGCCTTACGTGCGGAATGGAGGTGCTGTGTGTGCGTTGCTGCTCAGCTGTTCGACTTCATGAGGATGCCGAGTACGACAATGCACGCGAACCACAGCAGACCGATCACCAGGGTGATGCGGTCGAGGTTGCGCTCGGCGACCGAGGAGCCACCGACGGACGACTGCATGCCGCCACCGAACATGTCGGAGAGGCCGCCGCCCTTCCCCTTGTGCATCAGCACCAGCAGCATCAGCAGCAGGCTGAAGACGATCAGGGCGATCGAGAACCCCAAAACCACGGCTGGACCAACTTCCTCGGACTCGGATGACGACGGGGGCACAGTGTGGAGCTCCTGTGCCCCCGCAAGGGTACGACGGATCGGGTCTACCGCATACTCACTGGTCGCGGAAGCGCACGATCTTGACGAACTCGTCGGCGTCCAGCGAAGCGCCGCCCACCAGGGCGCCGTCGATGTCGGCCTGGGCCATGATCTCGGCGACGTTGCCGGCCTTGACGGAGCCGCCGTACTGGATGCGGACCCGGTCGGCCAGCTCCTGGGTGTACAGCTCGGCGATCTTGCCGCGGATGGCGGCGCAGACCTCCTGCGCGTCCTCGGCGCCGCAGACCTTGCCGGTGCCGATGGCCCACACGGGCTCGTAGGCGATCACGATCGACTCGGCCTGCTCGGCCGGGAGGTCCTTGAGGCCGCCCTCGACCTGGGCGAGGGTGTGCGTGACGTGGTTGCCCGCGTCGCGGACCTCCAGCTCCTCGCCGACGCACAGGATCGGGGTCAGGCCGTGCTTGTAGGCGGCCTTGACCTTGGCGTTCACGAGCTCGTCAGTCTCGTTGTGGTACTGACGGCGCTCGCTGTGGCCGATGGCCACGTACGTGCACTTCAGCTTGGCCAGCATCGGACCGGAGATCTCGCCGGTGTAGGCGCCGGAGTCGTGCGCCGAGATGTCCTGGGCGCCGTACTTGATCCGCAGCTTGTCGCCGTCGACCAGGGTCTGCACGGAGCGCAGGTCGGTGAAGGGCGGCAGGACGGCGACCTCGACGGCCTCGTAGTCCTTGTCGGCCAGGGCGAAGGCGAGCTTCTGGACGTGCGCGATGGCCTCGAGGTGGTTGAGGTTCATCTTCCAGTTGCCCGCCATCAGCGGCGTGCGCGTACTCATGCGGTTCAGTCCTCCAGTGCGGCGAGGCCGGGGAGCGTCTTGCCCTCGAGGTATTCGAGGGAGGCGCCGCCACCGGTCGAGATGTGGCCGAATGCGGTCTCGTCGAAGCCCAGGAGACGGACGGCCGCGGCGGAGTCGCCGCCGCCGACGACCGTGAAGGCCGGGGAGTCGATGAGGGCCTGGGCGACCGCCTTGGTGCCCTCGGCGTAGTCGGGGTGCTCGAAGACGCCCATCGGGCCGTTCCAGAAGACGGTGGCCGCGTCGGCGAGCTTCGAGGCGTACAGCTTGCGGGTCTCCGGGCCGATGTCCAGGCCCTGCTGGTCGGCCGGGATGGCATCCGCGGCGACGGTGGTGGGGTTGGCCGGGGCCTTGGTCTTCAGGTCCGGGAAGTCGGTGGCGACCAGGGCGTCGACGGGCAGGACCAGCTCGACGCCGGTCTTCTCGGCGCGCTCGATGTAGCCGCGGACGGCCTCGATCTGGTCCTCCTGAAGGAGGGACCTGCCGATCTCGTAGCCCTTGGCCTTGAGGAAGGTGTACGCCATCCCGCCGCCGATGAGCAGCCGGTCGGCCTTGCCGAGCAGCTCGTCGATGACGGCGAGCTTGTCGGAGACCTTGGCGCCGCCGAGCGCGACGACGTAGGGGCGCTGGACGTCCTCGGTGAGCTTCTTCAGGACGCCGACCTCGGTGGCGATGAGGTAGCCGGCGTAGTGCGGCAGGCGCGCCGGAAGGTCGTAGACGGACGCGTGCTTGCGGTGCACCGCGCCGAAGCCGTCGCCGACGTAGACGTCCGCGAGGGCGGCCAGCCGGTCGGCGAACTCGCCGCGCTCGGTGTCGTCCTTGGAGGTCTCGCCGGCGTTGAAGCGCAGGTTCTCGATGACCGCGACCTGGCCGGGCTGCAGGCCGTTGACCGCGTCGTGGGCGGCGGGGCCGGTGGTGTCCTGGGCGAACGCTACCGGGGCGCCGAGGAGTTCGGCGAGCCGCTCGGCGGCGGGCAGCAGGGAGAAGGCGGGGTCCGGCGCGCCCTTGGGGCGGCCCAGGTGCGAGGCCACGACCACCTTGGCGCCCGCCGCGGCGAGGGCCTTGACGGTGGGCAGGACGGCGCGGATACGGCCGTCGTCGGTGATGAGGCCGTCGGCGAGCGGCACGTTGAGGTCGGCGCGGACGAAGACCCGCTTGCCGTCGACGCCTTCGGCGAGAAGCTCGTCGATCGTCTTCATGTCAGGGCTCCTAGAAAGGGCTGGAAAGGCTCGGCTGTCCGAGAGGGCTGCTCTCTTCGTGAGGCTGGTGCCTGCGCGGCGCGGGCGCGAGGGCCGATCGGCCCCAGCCACGCGACACAGGGCTCGGACAGCGCGACCGCGCGCTGCCCGAGCCCTGCTCTCACGTCGAGACGCCGGTTGCGGCGGCGATCAGAGCTGGTTGCCGACGAAGACCGTGAGGTCGACGAGGCGGTTGGAGTAGCCCCACTCGTTGTCGTACCAGCCGATGACCTTCACGTTCTTGCCCTCCTGGACCATGGTCAGGGAGGAGTCGAAGGTGCAGGACGCCGGGGCGTTGACGATGTCGGAGGAGACGATCGGGTCCTCGGTGTAGTCGAGCAGACCCTTCAGCTCGCCCTCGGCGGCCTTCTGGAAGGCGGCGTTGACCTCTTCCTTGGTGACCTCGCGGCCGAGCTCGACGACCAGGTCGGTGACCGAGCCGGTCGGGACCGGGACGCGCATCGCGATGCCGTCCAGCTTGCCCTTGAGCTGCGGCAGGACCAGCGCGGTGGCCTTGGCGGCACCCGTGGTGGTCGGGATGATGTTCTCGGCGGCGGCCCGGGCGCGGCGCAGGTCCTTGTGCGGGAAGTCCAGGATGCGCTGGTCGTTGGTGTACGCGTGGACCGTCGTCATCAGGCCCTTGACGATGCCGAAGTTCTCGTCGAGGACCTTCGCCATCGGCGCCACACAGTTGGTGGTGCAGGAGGCGTTGGAGATGACGTGGTGGTTGGCGGCGTCGTACTTGTCCTGGTTGACGCCCATCACGATGGTGATGTCCTCATCCTTGGCCGGAGCCGAGATGATGACCTTCTTGGCGCCGCCGGCGATGTGCTTGGCGGCGTCTTCCTTCTTGGTGAAGATGCCCGTCGACTCGATGACGATGTCGGCGCCCAGCTCGCCCCACGGGATGTCGGCGGGGTTGCGCTCGGACAGGACCTTGATGGTCTTGCCGTCGACGGTGATGGTGTCGGCGGTGTGCGAGACCTCGGCCTTCAGGCGGCCCAGGATGGTGTCGTACTTCAGCAGGTGAGCGGTGGTCGCGGTGTCACCCAGGTCGTTGACAGCCACGATCTCGATGTCTGCACCCTGCTCCAGCAGCGCGCGGAAGTAGTTACGACCGATGCGGCCGAAGCCGTTGATGCCTACGCGGATCGTCACGAACCGATCTCCTCGTTGGTACGCCGGCCATGCGGTGCCGGCGAGCTCTGTTTGGGATGTCCCCGACCACCCCCGACCCTACCTCCCTGAGGCCCCCGGAGTGACATCGAGACGCCGCATACACGGGCAGGCGGTCCGTACCCGCCAGTAGGGGTACGGACCGCCCGGGTCGGAAAACCCGATCACTCGTTTCGGCTACGGAGCGCTAGTCACCGTTGACCATGCCGTTCACCCGGCGAGGGCCGCGAGCGCCTTCTTGAGGAGGGCGTTGCGGTCGGCCGCCGCGGTGACGTGTTCCAGGCCGAAGCCCAGCAGCACGGTCCGGTCGGTGGTGACGGCGCCGTAGGTCCTGAACAGCGTTCCGGTGCGCGTCCAGTCCTTGAGGACGGCCGGGCTGCCCGCGGGCGGTCCGGGCACGCTCCACGCGCCGAGCGAGGTCTCGAAGCCCTCGGTCTGGGTCGCGGTGCCGCCGACGACGAGCGAGGCGTCGTCGGCGAGGACGCCGTGGCCGCCGGTGCCGGGGTCGGTGACGTAGCTGAGCGAGACCTCGACGGACTTGCCGGCGTAGGCGCTCAGGTCGTAGTCGACCTGCTGCCAGCCGCTGGAGGCGCCGGTGAGGCTGTTCCAGGAGCCGCTGCTGCCGGTCGCGGTGCAGGCGTTGTTCGCGATCGTCAGGTAGTGCTTGAGCCACGGGTGCTCGGCGATCAGGAACCCGGCCCCGCACTCGGACGGTACGGCGGTGCTGCTCGCGCCGCCCGCCTCCGGAAGCGTGGTCCAGTCGTCGGCGCCGGTGGTGTGCGCCTCGACGATGACGTGGTCGTAGCCGGGCTCGGTGTCCCACAGCAGGTGGCTGCGCAGGGTCGGCTTGTCGGCCGCCGTGACACCGGTGAGGTCGATGGTGCGGGTGAGGCGCTTGTAGGCGTCGTCGGTGTGGACGGCCGCCGCCATGTAGGAGCCCGCGTAGGGCCCGTACGGGTTGACGGTGCCGGCGAACTGGCCCGCGCCGGCGCTGGCGAACTGCGGATAGTCGGCGACCGGCAGGGAGTCGGAGGTGACGCCGTAGGTGCCGGCCTTGTCCAGCGGGTTGCCGGGCGCCGCGCCGAGGGCCCCGCTGAAACCGCCGAGTTCGCCGGAGCCGGTGAAGCCGGTGGCGCCGGGGGTCGACGTACGCGAGTAGGCGCCCAGGTAGTACTGGCTGAAGTCGTTGGACAGGGTGCCACCGCCGAGGTCGACGTAGCCGCCGGCCTGCTCGCCGGCCTCGATCAGCTTGCCGCCCTCGTTGAGGTAGGCGCGCAGCTGGAGCTGGGTGGCGTTGCCGGGGACGCTCGCGCCCGTGTAGTGGACGACCGTCCGGAAGTGCTTCAGCACGCCGAGCGCGTCGGGCGCGCCCTGTGTGGCGACGTCCCAGACGACCGCCTTGCGGCCGTTGGCCTTGAGCGCGTCCACGTAGGTCTGCGCCTGCGTGGCGGCCGCGCCCTCCTCGGCGACCACGAGCGTGTCGGCCTTGGCCCGCTGGGCGACGGTGTAGGTGAAGTGCCCGCTGGAGGTGCGCTTGCCGCCCCGGGTGCGGCCGGTGAACCACACCTCGACCTTGTCACCCGGGTCGCCGTCCCTGACCTTGGCCCGGTACTCGTCGAAGTGGAGGTTGTCGTCACCGCCGTAGGTCTCGCCGCCCTTCCAGGCGCGCAGCGGCTCGTCCTGCGTACGGCCGCCGTTGACGCGGTACCTGAGCTCCTTGTCCCGCACGGACTTGCGCACGACGACGGAGACCTCCTGGTCGGCGCCGCGCGCGTAGGAGGTGGCGAACGTCGCCGGGGTGAAGTCGGCGGCCTTCAGACCGAGCGAGGAGGACGGGACGTCGGGGTGCTCGGCGGTCTCGGCGACCGAGAGCGCGAAGGGGATGTTCTTCTGGAACTCCTGCTGGATCAGCTTCTCGTCGTCGGGGAAGTTGAACACCGACTGGCAGTCGGCCGCGTTCCACTGGTCGTTCGGGTCGAGGTTCGAGGCGGTCTGGCAGGTCGACATCTCCGGGGTGAACATCGACATGCCGTTGACGTTGGCCGCGTGGCCGTCCGCCTCGCCGTTGGTCGTGTACAGCTCCGAGGAGACCTGCGGACGGTAGCCGGGGATCGCGGAGTTGTCCGGGGTGCCGGCGAGCGCCTTGTAGAGGACGTCGTCGGGGGTCGGGGTGGCGACCTGCCAGCCGACGCCGTAGAGGAGGAGTTCGGCGGCGGAGTGGTAGTTGACGCCGTAGGAGAAGCCGATGCGCTTCTCGAAGGCGTCCAGCGCCCGGGTCTCGGGCTCGGAGGCCGGGCTCGCGCCGCGATAGGTCTCGCTGGTGGGGTTCGGGGACGAACCCTCGTCGTCGTAGCCCCACTTGTAGGCGAAGTTGCGGTTGAGGTCGACGCCGTCGCCGGTGGAGATGACGCCGTCGCCGTTGACGTCACGCAGGTTCTTGCGCCACAGGCGGGTGTCGGAGTCCTTGAAGGTGTAGTCGTAGCCGTCGGGGTTGGCCGAGATCACGAACCACAGCTCGGTGCTGTCGACGATCTTCTTGACGCGCTTGTCGGTCTTGTAGTGGTCCAGGTAGTAGTGCATCAGCCGACGGGTCATCTCCGGCGTGATCCACTCGCGCGCGTGCTGGTTGGAGACGTACAGGACGGACGGCTTGGAGCCGTCCTTGGACTTCTTCGCGTCCTTGGTCAGTTTGAGCGCGAGGATGTCCTGGCCGTTGACGGTCCTGCCGATGGAGACGACCTTGGTGAGCCCGGGGTTCTGCTGCCCGGTGCGCAGGATCTCCTCCTTGAGGCCGCCGCTTCCGCTGTAGGGGCGGAACACGCCCTGGGCGGCGCTGTCGACCCGTTTCTCCGCCTTGGCCGAAAGCGTGTGCTCGGTGAGGTCGACGCCCTGCTTTTCGAGCGTGTGCGCCTGCTTGCCGGTGAGGTACAGCTCGACCTGCGCCGTCCCCTTCGCGGGGACCTGGTCGCCCAGTTCGCGGCCGTCCTGTCCGGCGGCCAGCAGCAGGGGCACCTGCCGGGCGGTGACCTCGGCGCGGTAGACCCTGACCTCGTCGGTCCCGGAACCCTGTGAGGTCCCGTTCTGTGCCTGGGCGATGGGTGCGAGGCTCGCTCCGCCGATCAGGAGCGCGCCGACAGCGAGGATCGATCTCGCTCTGTGTCTCATGAACCCCCCTAGCAGTCCTTCGTCACGATGACGAATCGGCTGCCAGGCTCATGCCGGTTCACAGCCGAGTCAAGGGCGACTCAAAGCCAGACAAACACCGGTGCCGACACCCCGACGGGGCGTCGGCACCGGTGAGTTGACGGGCGATCAGCCGGCGAGGTTGTCGGCCATCTCCTCGGTGAGGCTGGACTCGGTGCCCGGGATGCCGAGGTCGGCGGCGCGCTTGTCCGCCATCGCCAGCAGCCGGCGGATACGGCCGGCCACGGCGTCCTTGGTCAGCGGCGGGTCGGCGAGCGCGCCCAGCTCCTCCAGGGAGGCCTGCTTGTGCTCCATGCGCAGCCGCCCGGCGGCCGCGAGGTGCTCGGGGACGTCCTCGCCGAGGATCTCCAGCGCGCGCTGCACCCGGGCGCCGGCGGCGACGGCCGCGCGGGCGGAGCGGCGCAGGTTGGCGTCGTCGAAGTTGGCGAGCCGGTTCGCCGTCGCCCGCACCTCGCGGCGCATCCGGCGCTCCTCCCAGGCCAGTACCGACTCGTGCGCCCCGAGGCGGGTGAGCAGCGCGCCGATCGCGTCGCCGTCGCGGACGACCACCCGGTCCACGCCGCGCACCTCGCGGGCCTTCGCGGCGATCGACAGCCGGCGGGCGGCGCCGACCAGGGCGAGCGCGGCCTCCGGGCCGGGGCAGGTCACCTCCAGGGAGGAGGAGCGGCCGGGCTCGGTGAGCGAGCCGTGCGCCAGGAAGGCCCCGCGCCAGGCCGCCTCCGCGTCGCAGGTGGCCCCCGAGACCACCTGCGGGGGAAGGCCCCGGATCGGGCGGCCCCGGCCGTCCACCAGGCCGGTCTGCCGGGCCAGCTGGTCACCGCCGGCGACGACCCGCACCACGTAACGCGAACCGCGGCGCAGTCCGCCCGGCGCCATCACAATCAGCTCGGAGCTGTGGCCGAAGATCTCCAGGATGTCCCGCTTGAGCCGGCGGGCCGCCATCGCGGTGTCCAGCTCCGCCTCGATCACGATGCGCCCGCTCACCAGGTGGAGGCCGCCGGCGAACCGCAGAATGGCGGAGACCTCCGCCTTCCTGCAGCAGGTCCGGGTGACGGGGAGCCGGGAGATCTCGTCCTTCACCGCTGCCGTCATCGCCATGGGCCGATCCTTCCATGCATCCGAAAAATACGGTCGTACGCGGCGGCAAGGAGCTCCGGGTCATGCCTTGGAGTCCCGT
Source organism: Streptomyces sp. 7R007 (assembly GCF_054850255.1). Taxonomy (NCBI): domain Bacteria; kingdom Bacillati; phylum Actinomycetota; class Actinomycetes; order Kitasatosporales; family Streptomycetaceae; genus Streptomyces; species Streptomyces sp. 7R007. The sequence continues at coordinate 206,568 of NZ_JBTWMV010000004.1, forward strand.
CCGTCCGGGCCACCGGTGCCAGCTCCACCGCGGCACCCAGCCGCTTGGCGGCCTCGGTCAGCACGTCGCGGTCGGGCACGGCGGCCTCGTCGGCCAGCACCACGTCCAGGGCGAGTTTAGGGGCGTGTCGTCCCAAAACCTCCAAATGACGCTGCGGGGAGAAGCCCTCGGTTTCTCCGGGCTGCGGGGCGAGGTTCAGCGAGAGTACCCGGCGCGCCTTCGTCTCGGTGAGCGCGTCCAGCAGTTGCGGCACCAGCAGGTGCGGGATGACCGAGGAGAACCAGGAGCCGGGGCCGAGCACCACCCAGTCCGCGTCCAGGACGGCGGCGACGGCCTCCGGGACGGCGGGCGGGTCGTGCGGCACCAGGTGCACGGACTGCACCTCGCCGGGCGTCAGGGCCACCGTCGCCTGCCCGCGCACGGTGTCCACCTCGTCGGGCCGCTCCGGGTCGTGCCCCTTGACCAGGGCCTGCAGCTCCAGCGGCACGGCGGACATGGGCAGCACGCGCCCGTGCGCGCCGAGCAGCTTGCCGACCAGGTCCAGGGCCTGGACGTGGTCGCCGAGCTGCTCCCACAGGGCAACGATCAGCAGGTTGCCGACCGCGTGTTCGTGCAGGTCGCCCTTGGACTGGAAGCGGTGCTGGATGACGCGGGCCCAGGTCTGGCCCCAGTCGTCGTCGCCGCACAGCGCGGCCAGCGCCTTGCGCAGGTCGCCGGGCGGCAGCACGCCCAGCTCGTCGCGCAGCCGCCCGCTGGAGCCGCCGTCGTCGGCCACGGTGACGACGGCGGTGAGGTCGCCGGTGATCCGGCGCAGCGCGGCGAGCGAGGCGGACAGGCCCATGCCGCCGCCCAGCGCGACCACCTTGGGCTGGGCGCCCCGGCGGCGGGGCCTGGCCCCGCGGCCCTCGACGGGCCGGCCACCGCGCCCCTCGGGCACCGCCCGGCCCAGCCGTCCGAGCCTGCCCAGCCGCGGAGAACGTTCCGTCATTCCCGTCCCATGTCCCGGTGCACGACCACCGTCTCGACACCCTCGGCCGCCAGGCGCGCGGCGAGCTTCTCCGACATCGCGACCGAGCGGTGCTTGCCGCCCGTGCAGCCGATGGCGATGGTCACGTAGCGCTTGCCCTCGCGGCGGTAGCCGGCCGCGATCAGCCGCAGCAGCTCGGCGTAGCGGTCGAGGAACTCCTTGGCGCCGGGCTGGTTGAAGACGTACGCCGCCACCTCCTCGTTGAGGCCGGTGAAGGGGCGCAGCTCCGGCACCCAGTGCGGGTTGGGCAGGAAGCGCATGTCCGCGACCAGGTCGGCGTCGACCGGCAGGCCGTACTTGAAGCCGAAGGACATGACGGTGGCCCGCAGCTCGGGCTCCTCCTCGCCGGCGAACTGCGCGTCCATCTTGGCGCGCAGCTCGTGCACGTTCAGGCTGGAGGTGTCGATCACCAGGTCGGCGTCGCCGCGCAGCTCGCGCAGCAGTTCCCGCTCGGCCGCGATGCCGTCCACGATGCGGCCGTCGCCCTGGAGGGGGTGCGGGCGGCGCACCGACTCGAAGCGGCGCACCAGCGCCTCGTCGGAGGACTCCAGGAAGACGATCCGCCGGGTGACGTTCTTCGCCTCCAGATCCGCGAGGGACTCGCGCAGGTTGTCGAAGAAGCGCCGGCCGCGGACGTCGACGACCACCGCGATCCGGGCCACGTTGCCCTGGGAGCGGGCGCCGAGCTCCACCATGGTGGGGATCAGCGCGGGCGGCAGGTTGTCGACGACGAACCAGCCGAGGTCCTCCAGACACTTCGCGGCCGTGGACCGGCCGGCCCCGGACATGCCCGAGATGATCACCAGCTCGGGGATGGCCGCGTCGGGCACCCCGGCCGTCTCGATGGTCGTGCCCGTACTCACCTGTGCTCCGTCTCCGCCCTGGCCCTCTTGGCCCTGTGGTGCGGTGTGCTTGTTGTCATTCATGTCTCCTGCCCCCGTCGCTCGTCCGGGGCACCCGTCGTCACGGGCTGCCCACTGGAACCCATGGTGCCCGGTTCCTCTTCCATGATCTCTCCGGTCGCGGTGTTCACGGCGGGCGTGGCCGGAGCCGCCTGGGCCAGGGCCACGGCGATGGTCTCGGCCGTCTTGCGGCCTATGCCGGGAACCTCGCAGATCTGGTCGATGGTGGCGGAACGCAGCTTCTTCAGCGAGCCGAAATGTTTGAGAAGAGCTTGTTTCCGCGCGTCTCCGAGACCGGGCACGTCGTCCAGCGGGCTGGAGCGGAAGCGCTTGGCGCGCTTGGTGCGCTGGTAGGTGATGGCGAAGCGGTGGGCCTCGTCGCGGACGCGTTGCAGCAGGTAGAGGCCCTCGCTGGTGCGGGGCAGGACGACCGGGTCGTCCTCGCCGGGCAGCCAGACCTCCTCCAGGCGCTTGGCCAGGCCGCAGACGGCGATGTCGTCGATGCCGAGCTCGTCCAGGGCCTTCTTGGCGGCGGCGACCTGCGGCTGGCCGCCGTCGACGACGACGAGCTGCGGCGGGTAGGCGAACTTCCTGGGACGGCCCTCCTCGTCCTTGAGGCCATTGCCCGACAGGTCCGGGGAGGCGTTGCCCGGAAGGCCCTGGGAGCCGTTGCCCGACAGGTCCGGCGAGCCGTTGCCCGAGAGGTCCTGCGAGCCGTTGCCTGAGAGGCCCTGGGAGGCGTCGTCGACCCACTCGCCGGTCTTCTCCTTCTCGGCGAGGTAGCGTCGGAACCGGCGGGTGATCACCTCGTGCATGGAGCGGACGTCGTCCTGGCCCTCGAAGCCCTTGATCTGGAAGCGGCGGTACTCGCTCTTGCGCTGCAGCCCGTCCTCGAAGACGACCATGGAGGCCACCACGTCGTCGCCCTGGAGGTGGGAGATGTCGTAGCACTCGATCCGCAGGGGCGCGCTGTCCAGGTCGAGGGCCGCGGCGATCTCCTCCAGGGCGCGCGAGCGGGTGGTGAGGTCGGAGGCGCGCTTGGTCTTGTGCAGGGCGAGTGCCTGCTGTGCGTTGCGCTGCACGGTCTCCATCAGCGCCTTCTTGTCGCCGCGCTGCGGGATGCGCAGCGACACGTTCGACCCCCGGCGCTCGGTGAGCCACTCCTGGACCGGCTCGACCGGGTCGGGCAGGGCGGGGACGAGGACCTCCTTCGGGACCGCGTCGCCGCGCTCCTCGCCGTACAACTGCTGCAGAGCGTGCTCGACGAGGGCGCCGGTGGTGATCTCCTCGACCTTGTCGGTGACCCAGCCGCGCTGGCCGCGCACGCGTCCGCCGCGCACGTGGAAGATCTGGACGGCGGCCTCCAGCTCGTCCTCGGCGACGGCGATCAGGTCGGCGTCGGTCGCGTCGGCGAGCACGACCGCGTTCTTCTCCATGGCCTTCTTCAGGGCCTCGATGTCGTCGCGCAGGCGGGCCGCCCGCTCGTACTCCATCTCCTCGGCCGCCTGCGTCATCCGCGTCTCCAGGCGGCGCAGGTAGGTGCCCGTGCGGCCGGCCATGAAGTCGCAGAACTCCTCGGCCAGTTCCCGGTGCTCGTCCTCGGAGACGCGGCCGACGCAGGGGGCGGAGCACTTGCCGATGTAGCCGAGCAGGCAGGGGCGGCCGGTGCGGGCGGCGTTCTTGAAGACGCCGGCGGAGCAGGTGCGCACGGGGAAGACGCGCAGGAGCAGGTCCACGGTGTCGCGGATCGCCCACGCGTGCGCGTATGGCCCGAAGTACCTGACGCCCTTGCGCTTGTGGCCGCGCATCACCTGCACGCGCGGGAACTCCTCGTTCATCGTCACCGCGAGGTACGGGTAGCTCTTGTCGTCGCGGTACTTGACATTGAACCGGGGATCGAACTCCTTGATCCAGGAGTACTCCAGCTGCAGCGCCTCGACTTCCGTGGACACCACGGTCCACTCCACGGACGCGGCCGTGGTGACCATGGTCCGGGTGCGCGGGTGCAGGTTCGCCAGGTCCTGGAAGTAGTTCGCCAGGCGCTGGCGCAGGCTCTTCGCCTTTCCGACGTAGATCACCCGGCGGTGCTCGTCACGGAACCTGTACACCCCGGGAGAGTCCGGGATCTGTCCCGGCTTGGGGCGGTAGCTGGAGGGGTCGGCCATGTCTCACACCCTACTGGCGGGCGCTGACAGCGCGGCGCGCCTGTGGACAACGCCTGACGCGACTCCAGCAAGATCGCCACCGCCACGCCGGGACACGGCGGCGGTCGTCGGTGTCCTCGGCGAGGCCGGGCTTGGAGTGACCCTCGGCCCTCAGGACGAGGGCCTCGCGCTCGCGCTCGCGGGCGCTGAGGCGGGCGAGGGGGTCGTCGCGGCGCTGTGTCGGGAACGGCTCCTGCACCTGCACCAGCACCAGCACCAGCACCAGCACCAGGGGGGGGACGACGACCGATCCGCCCCGGTTGACCGGCTCCAGGTCCTCGGTGAGTGGTCCGGCGGCATCCTGATGTCGACGATGGCGAGGTCGGGGCGCTCGGCGGCGACCAGGTTCAGGAGCTGCGCCTGCCTCGCCCGTCTGGCCCGCCACCTCGTATCCGACGCGCGCTGGCACAGGCTGGCCCGTCCGCCCGGACCAGGACGTCGTCGGCGGCGGAGAACGACACCTCCCCGCGCGGACTGCTGCGATGCGGCGTCCATGGTGCCGGCTCCCTTGGCCGATGCGGTGCGCGCCCAACAGTCTTCCCACATCGTGCGGTTACGGCTGGCCGCGCACGGGGTTACGGCCAGTCGTAAGGGGAATTGGAGGCTTGCCGTGACGACATCGGCACGTCCGCACGCGATTCTCGTAGCAGTGCGGATGCAGATCGACCGGCCGGCTCGGGTGAGAGCCGGCGGTCATGGGTCGAAGGGCTGCGGGCATGCGACAGACGCGGATCGACAAACGACGGCTGCCGGCTCGTGCCCGCCGGGACGCGGACGACCCCAGTGCGCTCGGCGACGTCCTGGACCCCCGGGACCCGGACATAGTGCGCGCCAAGCGCCTGCAACTCGCGCAGCGGGACGGTGACGGCCGCCTCTAGAGTCGAACGGTTGCCTCTCGGGCGGTCGTATGCGCGACGTGCGCCCGTCGCCCGTCAGGCGCCGGGGGCCTGGTCCCCGGGCAGGTGGACGGTCATCGTGGTGCCCTCGTCGGCGGGGTGGTGACATGCAGTCTGCCGCCGATCACCTCTACCACCTCCACGGGTTCGGGCAGCCGCGTGGCGGGCAGTCGCAGGTCGAGCGCCACGGGGACGACGGAGCGGCGGGACAGGGGACACAGGGCGGTTCTGAGGCCGCCGTTGGAGAGGATGGCCGGAGGTGTTCGGCGAACTCGGCCTCCGAATGGGACCTCAGCGCATTCCGGTTACTGAGCAGGTTCCGGGTACCGGGCGCCGCCCGCTCGGCGGAACTGCGCCCGGACATCGTCCTGGAGGACCTCGACCTCGGCCTCGACGGCGACAACGGCTTCGACGTCGCAGTGGCCCTCCTCACAGCGTCTCCTCGGTCATCATCCTGATCTCCATGCATTCGTCGAAGGGCTCCCGGGAACTCGTCGCCTCCAGTCCCGCCCGCGGCTTCCCGCACAAGTCAGACCTGTCCGCGCGGGCGATCAGAGACGTCCTGGGCGGCGACGGGAGCACCGCGCCGGTCTGAGAGGGCCGATCGCGTCTCGGCCAGCGGCGCCTCGCGGTCGGTCGCCAGGTGTTGTCGGGAGTAGGTCAACACGCTTCAATGCGGGGGAACTCGGAGCGGTGAACGACGGCGTACGGATGTGAAGACGCCCCGACGCCGGCGCACCGGCCTCCGATGTCCGGCCCGAACCGGCCTGACCAGCCGTAGCGAGCACTCACAGAAAGGCCCCCTGCATGCCGCACGCCACACAGCACGCGGACGTCGCCACCGTCGCCACCGCGGAACTGGACTCGGCCCTGCGGGGCGGCCCCTTCCACATCGCGCTGCGCGCCGCCATCGCCGCCCGTGGGCTGCCGTTGCAGCGTGTGCAGCACCATCTGTCGCGGCACGGCGTCAAGGTCGGCGTCACCAGCCTGAGTTACTGGCAGCAGGGCGCCCGCCGCCCGCAGCGGCCCGAGTCCCTGCGGGCCGTCCGGGCGCTGGAGGAGATACTCCAGCTCCCGGAGGAGTCCCTGATCCGGCTGCTCGCCGAGGCCGAGGAGCCGACGTCCACCCGGCAGCCCGCGGGCCGTTCCTACCGCTCCCTCATGGAGGCCTCGGGCGTCCTGGACCGGCTGCTGAGCGAGCTGGGCCTGCCCGCGGACGGCGGCCTGCACACCCTGGGGCACCACGAGCGGGTCCGCATCGGGCCGCGCCGGGAACTGGCGGGGCGCGAGTCGCACCACATCGTGCGCGCCCACAAGGAGGGCGTCGACCGGTTCGTGGCCGTCCACCACGGGGACGTGGGGTGCGTACCCGAGGGCATGCGAGTGCTCGCCCTGGAGAACTGCCGCACGGGACGCGTCCGCACGGATCAGGAGACCGGGATGCTCGTGGTGGAGCTCCTCTTCGACACCCGGCTGCGGGCCGGGGACACCTTCCTCTTCCGGTACGCCGTCGAGGACGGCACCGCCGGAGTGTGCCGCGAGTACGTCCGCGGTTTCGGACCGGCCGGCGGGCAGTACGCCCTCCAGGTCGGCTTCGACGCGCAGGCGCTCCCGGTGCGCTGCCACCGCTTCGCCCAGCACTCGCCGGCGGCTCCGCGCAGCGGCCGCCAGGAACTGCTCCTCAGCGCCCGGCACCACTCGGTCCACCTCGTGGAGCCACGGGTGCGGACGGGACTGGTGGGGATCGGATGGGACTGGGAGTGACGTCGCCGGACGGCTGTCACTGACCGCGGCCCAGCCGCTACCCGAGTTTCCGGGGCTCAGGCTCCCGGACCGGCGACGATCTTGCCGTTCTCGGCCTTCACCGGCAGTGCGTTGAGCGGCTCGGTGGCCGGGTCGTGCAGCACCTTGCCGGTCGTGGCGTCGAACCGGCTGCCGTGGCACGGGCAGATCAGCGTCGTGCCCTCCAGCTTGTTGATGGGGCACAGCGCGTGCGTGCAGATCGTGCTGAACGCCTTCAGCGTGCCGTCCGCGCTCCGGCTGACGACGACGTTGTGATCCCGGTACAGCTTGGCGCCTCCCTTGGCGACCTCGCTCTCCGCGCCGAGCTCGACGGGCGCCGTCGGCGTGGCGGATGCCGTGCCGCCGCCTGAGGAGCAGGCGGTGAGGCCGAGGCCGGCCACGGGGGTGAGGGCTGCTCCTCGCAGGACGGTACGGCGGCTCGGGGAGGGACGGCCGGGCATGCGGGACTCCACTGGTCGGGTGCGGTGCACGGCGACGATACCGGCGCTGATCGTTCCCACCGACGGGCACCCCGGGTACGTAAACGCTTACGCAAGCGTTTACGCGGGGGCTGCGAATGAGATACGTTCCCGCCCGAAGCCACCGCTGCGGAGTGTCGTGCCGACGGGTCGAGGAGGGCAGCCATGCCGACGATGGCGGACGTCGCGCGGAGCGCGGGCGTGTCCGTGGCGACCGTCTCGCACGTCCTGAACGACACCCGACCGGTCCTCCCGCACACGCGCCAGGCGGTCCTGGACGCCATCGACCGCCTCGGCTACACCCCGAACACCCTCGCCCGGTCCCTGGTGACCTCGCGCACCCGGTCCATCGGGCTCGCGGTGTCGGCGATCAGCAACCCGTACTTCACGGAGATCCTCCAGGGCGTCGAGGCCGCCGCCCTGGAGCACGGCTACAGCCTCCTGATCGCCGATCCGCACGACGACCCGCAGCACGAGCGCAAGGTCGTCCAACTGCTCCACGAACGCCGGGTGGACGGCATGATCGTCGCCCCCTCGCCTCACCCGGCCGAGCTCCTCGCCTACCTCGGCCGCCACGACGTGCCGACCGTCTTCCTGGACCGGCTGGTCGACGCCCCGTCCGGCGACGCACCGCGCCACGACCAGGTCTGCGCCGAGAACCGCGCGCCGACGGCCCGGTTGGTCACCCATCTCGCGCAGCTCGGCCATCGCCGCATCGCCCTCGTCGCCGGTCTGCCCGGGCTCAGCACCACCCGGGAACGCATCGCCGGATACCGGCAGGGGCTGACCGCTGCCGGGCTCCCGCACGACGAGCGGCTCGTGGTGCACGGCGACTCCAAGTCGGCCGGCGCCGAGCGGGCCACCGTCGCCCTGCTGTCCCTGGCCGCTCCGCCGACCGCCCTGGTCACGGCCAACAACGCGATGACCATCGGCGCGCTGCGCGCCCTGCGCGCGCATGGTCTGACCGTGCCCGACGACATCGCCCTGTGCTGCTTCGACGACTTCGCGTGGGCCGACCTGTTCTCGCCCCGGCTCACCGCGATCGCCCAGCCCAGCAAGGAGATCGGCGCGGAGGCGGTCCGGGTGCTGCTGGAACGCCTCGCCGACCCGCAGCGTCCGCCACAGACCGTGCGGCTGCCCTGCGCCTTCGTGCACCGCACCTCGTGCGGCTGTCCGGAACGGCGTCACGGCTCCGAACCCACGCACCCCGAGAAAGGACCCGTCTCGTGATCGTCGTCGCCGGTGAGGCCCTGATCGACCTGGTACCGCAGGGCACGGGTGCCCTCGCGAGCCTGAAGCCGGCGCTCGGCGGCGGCCCGTACAACACGGCCGTGGCCCTCGGCCGCCTCGGCTCCCCCACCGCCTTCTGCTCCCGCACCTCGCTCGACGCCTTCGGCGAGGCCCTGCTCGACGGCCTGCGGCAGGCGGGCGTGGACGTCTCCGCCGTGCAGCGGGGAACCGAGCCCACCACGCTCGCGGTCGCCACGATCGACGCAGGTGGTTCGGCCGCCTACTCCTTCTACGTGGAGGGCACGGCCGACCGGCTGTTCACCGCTCCCCCGGCTCTTCCCGCCGGGACCCGGGCCGTGTCCTTCGGCACCTGCTCACTCGTCCTGGAGCCCGGGGCGAGCGCCTACGAGGAGATGATGCGGACGGCGGCCGAGCAGGGCGTCTTCACCGCGCTGGACCCCAACATCCGGGCGGGACTGATCCCGGACGCCGACGCCTACCGCGCGCGCTTCAAGAGCTGGCTGCCGTCGGTGTCGCTGCTGAAGCTCTCCGAGGAGGACGCGCGGTGGCTGGGCGGCACCCCGCGCGAGTGGCTGGCCGCGGGACCTTCGGCCGTCGTGATCACCCAGGGCGGTGACGGACTGAGCGTCTTCACGGGGGACGGCGCGGTGCACTCCGTACCGGGTGAGGACGTCGACGTCGTGGACACGATCGGCGCCGGCGACACCGTGAACGCGGCGTTGCTGCACGGGCTGGCCGCCCGGGATGCCCTGTCCGCCGAGGCGCTCCTGGGACTGGGCACCGACGGCTGGACGGGGCTGTTGCGGTTCGCGGCGCGGGCAGCCGCGATCACCTGCTCCCGGGCGGGTGCGGAACCGCCGTACGCCTCCGAGCTCGGGCTTGGGGACATGTAGGGGCGTTCGGCTCTTCCTCGCCGTTTCCACTGTTGAGGAGTCAAGGTGCGTCGCCGCCGCGTGGATCGGGCGGCTTGATCGGACAACGAGCGGCGCCCCGCAGGAGGTTCCCGCGGGGCGCCGCACTTTTCCGGATTTGTCGAGGCTTGTTGCCCTTGGGCCTCAGCCCTTGCGTGTCCGCGTCGCCTTCTTCGCGGAAGTCGCCTTCGTGGCAGTGGTCTTCGTGGCAGTGGTCTTCGTGGCAGTGGTCTTCGTGGCCGCCACCTTCTTCGTCGCCGCCGTCTTCCTCGCCGGCGACTTGGCCGCGACCGTCTTCTTCGCGGCCGTCTTGCGCGGGGCCTTCACGGAGCTGGCGTCGCTGATCCGCTCGGCGCCGAGGATCTCGCGCAGGAACTTGCCGGTGTGGCTGGCCGGAACCCCGGCCACCTCCTCCGGCGTGCCCTCGGCGACGACGAGTCCGCCGCCGGCGCCGCCCTCCGGACCCATGTCGACGATCCAGTCGGCGGTCTTGATGACGTCGAGGTTGTGCTCGATGACGATGACCGTGTTGCCCTTGTCGACCAGGCCGGACAGCACCTTCAGCAGCTTGCTGATGTCCTCGAAGTGCAGACCGGTGGTCGGCTCGTCCAGGACGTAGACCGTGCGTCCGGTGGAGCGCTTCTGCAGCTCGCTGGCGAGCTTGACGCGCTGCGCCTCACCGCCGGACAGGGTGGTCGCGGACTGGCCGAGGCGGACGTAGCCGAGACCGACGTCGTTCAGCGTCTTGAGGTGGCGGTTGATCGCCGGGACCGCCTCGAAGAAGTTCATGGCCTCTTCGATGGGCATGTTCAGGACTTCGGCGATGGACTTGCCCTTGTAGTGGACCTCCAGGGTCTCCCGGTTGTACCGGGCGCCATGGCAGACCTCGCACGGGACGTAGACGTCCGGGAGGAAGTTCATCTCGATCTTGATCGTGCCGTCGCCCGCGCAGTTCTCGCAGCGGCCGCCCTTGACGTTGAAGGAGAAGCGGCCGGGCTGGTAGCCGCGGACCTTCGCCTCGGTCGTCTCGGCGAACAGCTTGCGGATGTGGTCGAAGACACCGGTGTACGTCGCCGGGTTGGACCGCGGGGTGCGGCCGATGGGCGACTGGTCGACGTGCACGACCTTGTCGACGAGGTCGTCACCCTCCACGCGCGTGTGCCGCCCGGGGACGTTGCGCGCGCCGTTGAGCTCGCGGGCCAGGTGCGTGTACAGGATGTCGTTGACCAGCGTGGACTTGCCGGAGCCCGACACGCCCGTGACGGCGGTGAAGACACCCAGCGGGAAGGACACGTCGATGTCCTGGAGGTTGTTCTCCCGGGCGCCGTGCACCGTGAGCCGGCGGGACGGGTCCTGCGGGCGGCGGATGTCGGGCAACGGGATGGACTTCTTGCCGGACAGGTACTGGCCGGTCTGCGACTCGGCGTTGGCGAGCAGTTCCTTCAGGGAGCCGCTGTGCACGACCTTGCCGCCGTGTTCGCCCGCGCCGGGGCCGATGTCCACGACCCAGTCGGCGACCTTGATGGTGTCCTCGTCGTGCTCGACGACGATGAGCGTGTTGCCCATGTCGCGCAGCCGGACCAGGGTCTCGATCAGCCGGTGGTTGTCGCGCTGGTGCAGGCCGATGGACGGCTCGTCCAGGACGTACAGGACGCCGACGAGACCAGAGCCGATCTGGGTGGCCAGGCGGATGCGCTGGGCCTCGCCGCCGGAGAGCGTGCCGGCCGCGCGGTTGAGGGAGAGGTAGTCCAGGCCGACGTCGACCAGGAACCGCAGCCGCTCGTTGACCTCCTTGAGCACGCGCTCGGCGATCTTCTTGTCGCGGGCGCTGAGCTTCAGTTCGCCCAGGAAGTCCGCGCAGTCGCTGATGGACATCGCCGACACCTCGGCGATCGACTTGCCCATGATCGTGACCGCGAGGACGATCGGCTTCAGGCGGGTGCCCTCGCAGGTGGGGCAGGGCACCTCGCGCATGTAGCCCTCGAAGCGCTCCCGGCTGGAGTCGCTCTCGGCCTCGCTGTGCCGCCGTTTGACGAACGGCACGGCGCCCTCGAAGGGCGTCGTGTACACGCGCTCGCGGCCGTAGCGGTTGCGGTAGCGGACCTCGATCTGCGTCTTGTGGCCGTAGAGCAGGGCCTTCTTGGCGCGCTGCGGCAGGCCCGCGAAGGGAATGTCCGTGCGGAAGCCCAGCGCGTCCGCGAGGGCGCCGACGAGGCGGCCGAAGTAGTCCTTGGTGTGTCCGTGCGACCAGGGGTGGATGGCGCCTTCGTCGAGGGACTTGTCCTCGTCCGGGACGATCAGCTCCGGGTCGACCTCCATGCGCGTGCCGATGCCGGTGCACTCGGGGCAGGCGCCGAAGGGCGAGTTGAAGGAGAAGGAACGGGGCTCCAGCTCCTCGAAGGACAGGTCGTCGTACGGGCAGTACAGGTGCTCCGAGTACATGCGCTCGCGCTCGGGGTCGTCCTCGGGGAGGTCGACGAAGTCGAGCACGACCATGCCGCCGGACAGGCCGAGCGCGGTCTCGACGGAGTCGGTGAGGCGGCGCTTGGCGGAGTCCTTGACCGTGAGGCGGTCGACGACCACCTCGATGGTGTGCTTCTCCTGCTTCTTCAGTGTCGGCGGGTTGGACAGCTGGACGGTCTCGCCGTCCACCCGCGCGCGGGAGTAGCCCTTGGTCTGGAGGTCGGCGAAGAGATCGACGAACTCTCCCTTGCGCTCGCGCACCAGCGGCGAGAGGACCTGGAAGCGGCTCCCCTCCGGCAGCTCCAGGACCTTGTCCACGATGGCCTGCGGCGACTGGCGCGAGATCGGGCGGCCGCACTGGGGGCAGTGCGGCTTGCCGATGCGCGCGAAGAGCAGACGCAGGTAGTCGTAGACCTCGGTGATGGTGCCGACCGTCGAGCGCGGGTTGCGCGAGGTCGACTTCTGGTCGATGGAGACGGCCGGGGACAGGCCCTCGATGAAGTCGACGTCCGGCTTGTCCATCTGGCCGAGGAACTGGCGGGCGTACGAGGAGAGCGACTCCACGTAGCGCCGCTGGCCCTCGGCGAAGATGGTGTCGAAGGCCAGGGAGGACTTGCCCGACCCGGACAGGCCCGTGAAGACGATGAGCGAGTCACGAGGCAGGTCGAGCGAGACGTTCTTCAGGTTGTGCTCGCGCGCGCCACGGACGATGAGACGGTCGGCCACGCCGGTCCGCACCTTTCTTGAGAGAAGTGACAGGGGCGGGGCCCCCGTGTCTTCTCACACTAGGGGGAGCCACTGACAACGCCGGGTCGGATTCCCGGAGTGCATAACAATCCCCGGCCATCCAGCATGCCCGACGCCACACCCGACCCTATAGCACGTGCATTCGATTTTCGTCATCGCTTCACCACCTTCACCCAAAGGTGTGGCGGGGCTAGGGTCAGCACCATGATTGATCACGGTCATGACCTGGCGTGTGTACGAGACGCGACGGACCGGCTGCTCAGCGCAGCCGCCAAGCTGGACAACGCTTCGGTGGCCGAGCCGTCACGGCTGCCGGGCTGGAGCCGCGGCCACGTCCTCGCCCACCTCGCCCGCAACGCGGACGCGCTCGTGAACGTCCTCCAGGGCCGCCCCATGTACGCCTCCGGCGACGCCCGGGACGCCGACATCGAGCGGGACGCCCCGCGCGCCCTGGACGTCCAGCTCGCCGACCTGCGCGAGGCCGCGGCCCGCTTCCAGGATGCGGCAGCGGCGCCCGCGGACTGGTCGCGCACGGTGGAGCTGCGCAACGGGGTCACCGACTCGGCGTCCCGGGTACCGTTCCGGCGGTGGATCGAGGTCGAGCTGCACCATGTCGACCTCGGGATCGGCTACGAGCTGGAGAACCTGCCAGCGGAGTTCGTGGAGCGGGAGATCGACTTCCTCGCCCGGCGCTTCACGGGCCGCTCCGACGTGCCGTCCACGCGACTGACCGACGGCACGCACGCGTGGCGCACGGGACGGGAGGCGGATGTGCCCGACATCACGGTCAGCGGCCCCGCTCCCGACCTGCTGGGCTGGCTGTGCGGCCGCCGGGCCGGCTCCGGTCTCACGGTGGCCGGCGGCCCGCTTCCGACGCTCCCGCCGCTGTAGGGCGCCCCCGGAACCGCTGTTCCGCCGTGGGGCGCGGGCGGTCCGGGGCCGCCGCCCGAGCTATAGGCTGACCGCCATGACGTACAGCGGACAGGTGACGGTCGGCGGCCCGGCGGACGTGCACGAGCTCAAGGACCTGATGATCACCAAGATCGCGGTCGGCCCCATGGACAACAACGCCTATCTGCTGCGCTGCCGGGCCACCGACGAGCAGTTGCTGATCGACGCGGCCAACGACGCGGACACCCTCCTGGGCATGATCGGTGACGACGGCATCGCCTCCGTCGTCACCACCCACCAGCACCCCGACCACTGGCAGGCGCTCGCGCAGGTCGTGGCGGCCACGGGCGCCCGCACGTACGCGGGCCGCGACGACGCCGACGGCATCCCCGTGCCGACGGACGTGCTCGTCGACGACGGCGACGTGATCCGCGTCGGGCGCGTGGAACTCACCGCGCGCCACCTCGTCGGCCACACCCCGGGCTCCATCGCCCTCGTCTACGACGACCCGCACGGGCATCCCCATGTGTTCACCGGGGACTGCCTGTTCCCCGGCGGCGTGGGCAACACCCGCAAGGACCCGCAGGCGTTCGCCAGTCTGATCCACGACGTCGAGACGAAGATCTTCGACGTGCTCCCGGACGAGACCTGGGTCTACCCGGGGCACGGCAACGACACCACGCTCGGCACCGAGCGCCCGCAGCTGCCGGAGTGGCACGCGCGCGGGTGGTGACGGCCTCCGCACGGCACACAGGGGCGGTCGGGCCGGGACCCGCCGCCCCTGTACGCGTCGGCCCGTTTCGCCGCTTCTGAAGACGGGCCCGCGACCCATGGGAGTCATGCCCTACAGCGCACCGGGCCGCCGGTGCGTCACACCCCTCGCGCAGGGCCCGTGTGAACCGTTCGGTCCCGTGTGAAGCATTCACACGAGCCGGAGTCATGCGTGCGCTCCCCGCGCGCGTGGTTGCGCGGTCAACTGGGAGCAGCCCCGCACAGGATGACGGCTCCTGCGCGGTACGGGCCGCCGGTCTTCCGAATCCCCGCCCTCGGCCGGCGGCCCCGGCGTGCGCCGGGAGCAGTGTTCACAGGAATGCAACACGGCTTCCCAGTATGCGGACAGTTCCCGTCGTGACCTCGACAAACGGGACGGTGTGCGGTCGAATTCCCGCCATGCATCTCGCCCCTCGCGTACTGCGCCGCGCCGTAGCCGCCGCAACGATCGCCCTGCTCGCCACCGCCGTCGGCTGTGCTCCGCAGCCGGAGGAGAAGGCGGCCGACACGCCGTCCGGGTCGACCGGGAGCACCTGCGCCAAGGGCCAGTTGGCCACCAAGACCTCCGGCAAGCTGACGATCGCCACCGACGAGCCGGCGTACGAGCCCTGGTTCGAGGACGACAAGCCCGCCAACGGCAAGGGGTTCGAGTCGGCGGTCGCCTACGCCGTGGCGAAGCAGCTCGGCTACGACAAGAACGCCGTCGTCTGGCAGAGCGTGCCCTTCAACAAGGCCTTCGCGCCCGGCGTGAAGACCTTCGACTTCGACATCAACCAGGTGTCGATCAGTGCCGAGCGCAAGAAGGCCGTGGACTTCTCCGCCGGCTACTACGACGTGCGTCAGGCCGTCATCGCGCTGAAGGGCACCAAGGCCGCCAAGGCGACCGGCATCGCCGACCTGAAGGGGCTCAAGCTGGGCGCCCAGGTCGGCACGACGAGCCTGAACTACATCAGCGACGTGGTGAAGCCCTCTCAGGAGGCCGCCGCGTACTCCAAGAACGACCAGGCCATCTCGGCGCTGAAGAACGGTCAGGTGGACGCGATCGTCACCGACCTGCCGACCGCCTTCTACGTCACCTCGGCACAGGTGACCAACGCCGAGATCGTGGGCCAGTTCGAGAACCAGGGCGGCACGCCGGAGCAGTTCGGGCTCGTCCTGGACAAGGGCAGCGCCCTCACCTCCTGTGTGTCGTCGGCCGTGGACGCCCTGCGCAAGGACGGCACGCTGGCGAAGCTGGAGCAGCAGTGGCTGTCCGACGCCGTCGACGCTCCGGTGCTCAAGTGACGGTCACCAAGGACGTCTCCGGGGAGGAGTCCGGGGAGGACTCCGGCAACGGCGGCGTGCGCGACGGGTACGTCCCGTCCGAACGGCGGCTGGAGCGCGAGCGGTACAAGCGCGCGCGTGCCCGTCGCGCGACGGCGATCGCCGCGCTGTCGACCCTGGTCACCGCCGCCGTTCTGTACGTGGTCGTGGTCAGCGCGCCGGGCTGGCAGCGCACCAAGGAGACGTTCTTCGACGCGCACTACGCGCGCGAGGCGCTCCCGAAGGTCCTCGAAGGACTGTGGCTCAACGTCCGGCTGCTGCTGATCTGCGGTGTGCTCGTCCTGGTCCTGGGCATGCTGATCGCCATCGCGCGCACCCTGCCCGGGCCCGTGTTCTTCCCGCTGCGGGTGCTGGCGGCCACGTACACGGACTTCTTCCGCGGTCTGCCGCTGATCATCAACCTGATGATCGTGGTCTTCGGCGTGCCGGCGCTGCGTCTTCAGGGCGTGACCGTCGACCCCGTGCTGCTCGGCGGTACGGCGCTGACCCTGACGTACTCCGCGTACGTCGCCGAGGTGTTCCGCGCCGGCATCGAGTCCGTGCACCCCTCGCAGCGCGCCGCGGCCCGCTCGCTCGGCCTGACCAACCGGCAGGCGCTGCGCCACGTGGTGCTCCCGCAGGCCGTACGACGCCAGGTGCCGCCCCTGCTGAACGACCTCGTGTCCCTCCAGAAGGACACCGGCCTGGTGTCGATCGGCGGCGCCATCGACGCGGTCCGTGCGGCCGACATCATCGCCCAGCGCAGTCTCAACTACACGCCGTACATCGTCGCGGGCCTGGTCTTCGTGGCGCTGACCATCCCGATGACCCGGTTCACGGACTGGGTGACGGCCAGGATGGACCGGCAGCGGGCCCAGGGAGGAGCGATATGAGCGACGCGCCCGTGCTGCGCATGGAGTCCGTGCGCAAGACCTTCGGCGGCTCGGTGGTCCTGCGGGACGTCGACCTGGAGGTCGCCCCGCACACGGTGACCGCGCTGATCGGCGCCTCGGGGTCCGGCAAGTCGACGCTGCTGCGGTGCGCCAACCTCCTGGAGGAGATCGACGACGGCGCGATCTGGCTGGACGGCGAGGAGATCACCGACCCGCGCGTCGACCAGGACGCGGTACGCCGCCGTATCGGCGTCGTCTTCCAGGCGTACAACCTCTTTCCGCACATGACCGTGCTGGAGAACATCACGCTCGCCCCGCGCCGGGTGCACGGCGTGGCCCGGGAGGAGGCCGAGCAGCGGGCCAGGGAGCTGCTGGAGCGGCTCGGGCTGGGCGGCAAGGCGGACGCGTACCCGGACCGGCTCAGCGGCGGTCAGCAGCAGCGTGTGGCGATCGTGCGCGCCCTCGCCGTACGTCCCCGGCTGCTGCTGCTCGACGAGATCACCGCCGCGCTCGATCCGGAACTCGTCGGGGAGGTCCTCACGGTCGTGCGCGACCTGAAGGAGGACGGCATGACCATGGTGCTGGCGACGCACGAGATGGGGTTCGCCCGCGATGTCGCCGACCAGGTTTGCTTTCTGGACGGAGGCGTCGTCCTGGAGCGCGGCAGCGCCGAGCAGGTCTTCGGCGATCCGCAGCAGGAACGCACACGGCGCTTCCTGCGGCGGATCGTGGAGGCGGGCCGACTGTAAGGGGCGTCGTCCCGGCCGTCGGGACTTACACCTCGGTCTGGGCCGGCCCCGCCAGTGCGGCCACCCGCTCCACGCCGAACACGTAGCCCTGCACCCCGCACCCGGCGATGACCCCGTCCGCGCGCAGCGAGACGTACGAGTGGTGCCGGAAGGACTCGCGCTGGTGGATGTTGGAGATGTGGACCTCCAGCACCGGCATGCCGTCACAGGTGTTGAGTGCGTCCAGAATCGCGACCGACGTGTGCGAGTAGGCGCCCGGGTTGATGACGATCCCGCAGTGGTTCAGCCGTGCCTCGTGGATCCAGTCCACCAGCTCGCCCTCGTGGTTGGACTGCCGGAAGTCCACCGTGCCGCCGTGCGCGGCCGCGGCCTTGGCGCACAGGGCCTCGATGTCGGCCAGGGTGTCCTTGCCGTAGATCTCCGGCTGCCGCTGCCCGAGGAGGTTCAGGTTGGGGCCGTTGAGGATCATGATCGGGGCGTTGGCCAGGGTGCGGGGCACGGTTCCTCCGGTCCGGTGAAAGGCGGGCTGCTCGCACCCGGTTTATCACGGTGCGCGGCGCGCCGGACGGCCCGTACCCTCCCGCCATGACGACGATCTCGTACCCGCCCAAGCCCGCGCCCGGTGATCGCATAGCCGTCATCTCCCCGTCGGCCGGCCTCCCCGGTCTGTTCCCGCGCCCCTTCGAACTGGGCCTGGAGCGCCTGCGCAAGGACTACGGACTCGAACCGGTCGAGTATCCGACGACCCGCACGATGGGCGCCACGCCCCGGGAACGCGCCGCCGACATCCACGCCGCCTTCGCCGACCCGGAGGTGAAGGCGGTGATCGCGTCCATCGGCGGCGAGGACCAGATCACCGTGCTGCCCCTGCTGGACCGGGAGTTGATCCGGGCGAACCCGAAGCCGTTCTTCGGGATGAGCGACAACACCAATCTCCTCATGTACCTGCGCAACGCCGGGATGGTGAGCTACCACGGCGCGACCGTGATGTGCGAGCTGGGCCGCCCCGGAGCCATGCACCCGCAGACCGCGGACTCGCTCCGGGCGGCGCTGTTCACGTCGGGCGCGTACGAGTTGCGGCCCGCCGAGGGCTGGAACGACGTCAACCGCGACTGGGCCGACCCGGCCACCTTCGACGCGGAGCCGGAGACCCGGCCGGCCGCCGACTGGACCTGGGTGAACCCCGACCGGGTCGTGGAGGGCCGCAGTTGGGGCGGCTGTCTGGAGATCGTCGGCTGGATGCTGATGGCGGACCGGGAGATCGCGCACGATCTGGCCGAGTACGACGAGGGGGTGCTGATCCTGGAGACCTCGGAGGAGATGCCGAGCGCCGCGGAGGTCTTCCGGACGCTGCGGAACATGGGCGAGCGCGGGCTGCTCCGGCGTTTCTCCGCGCTGCTGATGGGCCGTGCCAAGACGTGGTCCTTCGAGCGCCCCAACAGCTCCGAGGAGGCCGCCCGTTACGCCGCCGACCAGCGCGAGGCGGTCCTGCGGGCGATGCGCGTGTACGCCCCCGACACCCTGATCGTCTTCGATGTCGACTTCGGGCACACCGATCCGCAACTGGTGATCCCGTACGGCGGTGTCGTCCGCGTCGACGGTCCGGGCCGGCGCATCACCGTCACGTACTGACGCGCTCCCCTGCCGTCAGGGGTTGATCGCGAGCTCCAGATACGCCGCGAACAGCACCAGGTGGACGCCTCCCTGCAGCGGGGTCGCCCGGCCCGGCACCACCGTCAGCGAGCTCACCACCACCGTCAGGGCGAGCAGCACCATGTGCGTGGAGCCGAGGCCGAGGACGAGCGGCCCGGACAGCCAGACGGAGGCCAGGGCGACTGCGGGGATGGTCAGGCCGATGCTGGCCATCGCCGAGCCGAGCGCGAGGTTCAGGCTGGTCTGCACGCGGTCGCGGCGGGCGGAGCGCAGGGCGGCGATGGTCTCGGGCAGCAGCACCAGCAGCGCGATGATCACGCCGACGACGGCGTGGTGCAGGCCGGCCGCCTCCACTCCCGACTCGATGGTGGGCGAGACGCCCTTGGCGAGTCCGACCACGCCGACCAGGGCCAGGCCCAGGAGACCGAGGCTGGTCAGAGCGGTGCGGGCGGAGGGCAGCTCGGCGTGGTCGGAGGCGGTGATCACCTCGCCCTCCCGGGAGATGGGGAGGAAGTAGTCACGGTGCCGCACGGTCTGGGTGGCGACGAACAGGCCGTACAGGACCAGCGAGGACAGTGCGGCGAAGGTGAGCTGGACACCGGAGAACTCCGGTCCCGGCTTGCTCGTCGTGAAGGTGGGCAGGACCAGGCTGAGGGTGGCCAGGGTCGCGACGGTGGCCAGGGCGGCGCCGGTGCCCTCGGGGTTGAAGACCGCGGTGCCGTGACGCAGGGAGGCGGTCAGCAGGCAGAGGCCGACGATGCCGTTGCAGGCGATCATCACGGCGGCGAAGACCGTGTCCCGCGCCAGCGTCGAACTCTTGCCGCCGCCGTCCGCCATGAGGGTGACGATCAGCGCGACCTCGATGACCGTCACGGCGACGGCGAGGACCAGCGAGCCGAAGGGTTCGCCGACCCGGTGGGCGACCACCTCCGCGTGGTGCACGGCGGCCAGCACCGAGCCCGCGAGGACGAGCGTCACGACCACGACGACCGTGCCGGGCAGGTCCCGCCCCCAGGTGAAGGCCAGCAGGGCGACCGCCAGTCCCGGCACGAGGAACGTCCACTGCGTGGTGAGCGACCTGAGCCCGGCGATCATGCGGTGATCGTCCCAGAGGGGCGCGGGCCCCGCACCCCGGCGGTGCGGGGCCCGCAGCAGGTCACTTGAACTGGGTGATGTCCACGACGTCGCAGTCCGTGAAGGACGGCGCCCTGGTGCACAGCGCGGCCATCCGCTCCGCGAACTTGGTGGTCTCGGGGTGGTTGCTGTTCTGCATGGCCTCCTCGTACGAGTTGAACTCGATCACGACGAGATAGCGGTCGGGGTTGGCGCGGTCGCGCAGGACGAGCCGGTGCGTCGGACCGCCCTCGCGGTCGCCGAGTGTCGCCTCCATCTCCTGCGACAGCTCCCGCATCTCCTCCATCCGGTCGGTCTCGAAGTCGACGATCTGCACGAACTTCAGCGGTGCCTCCACGGATGCCTCCACCCGGTCGTTGCTCCCCCGGGGCGGGAGCGCTCAGCACCCAACGAAGCACCGGGAGCGGGGGTCGGCAATTCATCCTGAGGTGCTCCCGGTGCTGGTTGTTCCTACGTCGGTCGTGGTCAGGCCTGGATGCTGTCCTTCGGAGCGCCTTCGCTCTCCGGCTGCGCCGTCTCGGCCGCCGCCTGCTTCCTGGAGGCCCGGAGGCTGGTGATCGTGGTGACGATCAGGACCGAGCAGATGACGCCGAGGGAGACCGGGATGGAGATCTCCGGGACGTGCACCCCGGACTCGTGCAGCGCGTGCAGGACCAGCTTGACGCCGATGAAGCCGAGGATGATCGACAGGCCGTAGCTGAGGTGGACCAGCTTCCTGAGCAGGCCGCCGATCAGGAAGTACAGCTGCCTCAGACCCATCAGCGCGAAGGCGTTGGCGGTGAACACGATGTACGGGTCCTGCGTGAGGCCGAAGATCGCCGGGATCGAGTCGAGCGCGAACAGGACGTCCGTGGTGCCGATCGCGAGCATCACGACCAGCATCGGGGTCATGACCCGCTTGCCGTTCTGCCGGATCCACAGCCTGGTGCCGTGGTAGCGGTCGGCGACACCGAACTTGCGCTCGGCGGCCTTGAGCAGCTTGTTCTCCTCGAACTCCTCGTCCTCCTCGTCGGCCCGGGCCTCCTGGATGAGCTTCCAGGCGGTCCAGATCAGGAAGGCGCCGAAGAGGTAGAACACCCACGAGAAGCTGGCGATGATGGCGGCTCCCGCGGCGATGAAGACCGCGCGGAGCACCAGGGCTATGAGGACACCGACCAGCAGCACCCGCTGCTGGTACTGCGAGGGCACGGCGAACTTCGCCATGATCAGAACGAAGACGAAGAGGTTGTCCACGCTCAGCGACTTCTCGGTGATGAAGCCCGCGAAGAACTCGCCGGCGGGTTGTCCGCCGCCGAAGACGAGCAGGCCGAGGCCGAAGAGTCCGGCGAGGGCGATCCACACGACCGTCCAGATCCCGGCTTCCTTGATCGAGACGTCGTGCGGTTTGCGGCCGATGAAGAAGTCGACCGCGATGAGGGCGGCAAGGCCCACGATGGTCAGGACCCACAGGGTCACGGAAACATCCACTGCGCCTCCGGCAGTACGTAACGGCAAATGTCAGCGTCGTCGCTACCGGAGGTCTCTTCCACCCGGGAGGCAGGCACCCGGGCCGACGCCCCGGGATCTGGCCTGATCCGTATTGACGGGTACGCCGCAGCAGGTAGGGAGTACTCCCCTCCGTGCGAAAAGAGTACCCCAACCACCAAGAAAAGGTAAAGCGATTGGCAAAAGAAAGGTCAAAGTAGCAGCTCAGGGCGCTTTACGCATACTTGGTGCGAGCCGTCGCGACCTGGGTGAGCACCTGCTGGACAACCTCGCTGCCCGGCGGCACGAGCGGCGGCTCGTACGTCCAGGCATGGCCCACCCACGGGTCGGCGAGGTGGTCGTCGGGCACCGGCGTGAGTCGCAGCAGCGAACGCCACAGCGGGTCGAGCAACGGCCCGTAGGCGGAGGCGTCCTCGCGGTCCGCGACCATCATCAGATGGACGCCGACGGCCGGCCCCTCGTCGGCGAGGTAGCGCAGCTGGTTCACGGCACGGTCGTCGAAGCCGTGCGGGAAGTCGTTGACGACGAGCAGTTGCTGGGCCAGGTCGAAGCCGGGCGGCAGGGAGTCGGCCGCACCGCCGCGTACCGCCATCTGCACCAGGTCGACGCGCTGTGTCAGCCGCGCGAGCACCTCCGCGACCCCTGCGGCGCCCCGGGCCGGCGGGGCCGCGAGCACCCCCGTCCGCACCAGCGGCGCCAGCGGCTGCGCGGCGGCGCCGGCCGGGTCGATGACGTGCACACTGAACTCGCCCGCCGGGTGGATGGCGAGCAGCCGGGCCGCGAGCGCCACCGCCGTCTCCATCGCGAGGCGCCGCATCTCGTGGTCGTCGGCGAACGACTCGTCGAGCAGACCGGTACGCCCGCTGTCGATCCACAGCCCGCGTTCGAGCGGCAGGCGGACCAGCATCGGGATGCGCAGCGGGTCGCTCTCGGGCAGGTAGAGGTCGCCCACGCGCACGGCCATGGGCATCTCCATCGGCACCCGGTAGCCGTGCCAGACGGGGTTGTCCCAGCGCGCGTACGCCGGCGGCAGTGCCGGTTCGACGACGTCGGACTCGGCGGTGAGCTGGGCCAGGTCCCGGTCGAAGGCCTGGCGGGCCTGGTCGACGAGGTGGGTGTGGCGGGCGCGGGCCGCCTCGCGCGCGGCGTCGCCCTGTCCGCCGATCCTGCTGCGCGGGTCGGACAGGACCTGGTCGAGCTCCTTCTCCATGCGCGAGTCGGCGAAGTCGACGGCGCTGCGGTACGCGGCCGTGGTGCGGGCCAGGTCCTCGAACATGCCCCAGACCTGGTTGTAGAGCCGCTCGTCCATGGACCAGCCGGTCGCGTCGCCCGCGACGGGCTGCGCGGGCTGTCCGGGCTGCGCCGGGGGTGCGGTCGGCGGGGGCGGCGGAGGTGCCGCGGTCTGCCTGCCCGGGTGGGTGTAGTCGATCGGTCCGCCGGTCATCGGGGCGGACGGCTGGGGGCCGGCGGCGGGGCCGGGGGAGCCGGCCGGATACCCGGGCTCGGGGTTCTGCGGCGGGTACGGCGGTACGGGACCGGGGACGGAGCCGCCCTGGTCGGGGCCGTGCGCCGCAGCGGGCGTCTGGCGGCTGCGGTCGCCGTCCGTCGCCTGCGGCTGCGGAGCCGGCACCGAGCGGGCCAGACCCTGGGCCACCGCCTCGTGGATGCCCGCCGCGAGCCGCTGCGCCTCGGGCAGGCCCTGGTCGGTGAGGAGTTCGCCGAGGCCGCCGGCGTAGCCCTGGCCGACGGCGCGCACCTTCCAGGCGCCCTGCCGGCGGTACAGCTCCAGGGCGACGACGGCCGACTCGGCGTCCAGACCGGTGATGGTGTAGCTGGCCACCTCGGTGCCGTCGAGGCCGGTGACCGCGACGAAGGGGGCGGCGACGGCACCGAACCGGGTCGGACCGGCGACCCCCACGGGCAGGGCGAGCAGCACGTTGACGCGGTGCACGGCCTCCGGCATGGCGTCCAGATCCACCGCGAGGCGGTGATCGGCCGCCGCCTGCCGGGAGACCTCCAGGCCGGGCAGGGTGGGCGCGCCCGGATGGGCCGTCCACTCCAGTCCGCGGACCTTGCCGCTTTCGTCGCTGAGGGTGGCCGCCGCCACGATGGGCTTGCCGGCCGAGACCCGGATCTCCAGACGGGCCTGGGAGAGCGGGTGGTTCTGCCCCCGCACCAGCTCGGCCGCCATCGCCTGTCCCCCTGTGTCGCTGGTGTGTCGTGTCGTGTACCGCTCGCCGTCCGTGCCTACAGGTGCGGCAGGATCGCCGGCATCAAGTCCTGGAACGTCCGGCCGTTGGCCGGGGTGCCGAGGGCCGTCATCGTCCAGCCGGGGCCGGCACGGTGCACCTTCGCCATGATCTGGGCCGTGTAGGCGCCGCCGCCGGCGAGCGTGTAGCGGGCGAGCTCCTGGCCGTTCGTCTCGTCGACCAGACGGCAGAAGGCGTTCTGCACCTCTTGGAAGGTCTGGCCCGTGAAGGAGTTCACGGTGAAGACGATCTGGTCGATGTGGACCGGGACGCGCTGCAGGTCGACGAGGATCGCCTCGTCGTCGCCGCCCTGGCCGACACCGCCGACGAGGTTGTCGCCGGTGTGGCGTACCGAGCCGTCGTCGCTCACCAGGTGGCGGAAGAAGACGACGTCGACCGGCTGCTTGTCCGCGAAGAGGACGGCGGAGGCGTCCAGGTCGATCTCCCGCGTACGCGAGCCGAACAGGCCGCGCCGGGGAGCCGCCTGCCAGCCGAGACCCATGCGCACCGCGGTCAGGCTGCCTCCGTCGTTCTTCTGCAGACTGATGGCCTGACCCTTGGTCATGTTGACGGTCACGCGCTGATTCCCCTCTCGAACTGTCCCCTGTTGCCGCAAAGTCCGCGGTTGACCAGAACCCTACGCAGGGCCGCCGACCATGCCGTAGCCCGGCTCCTACTTTGTGTCGGTCTTGCAACACAGCGCGCATACGCCGAGGTCGGGCGGCGGCCCGCGGGCGGTCAGGCCAGGCCGGCCTCCTTCATCTGGCGCAGTTCCTTCTTCATCTCGGAGACCTCGTCACGCAGCCGGGCCGCGATCTCGAACTGCAGGTCCGCGGCGGCGGCACGCATGCGTGCCGTCAACTCCTCGATCTGCTCGGCGAGATCGGCCGCCGGGCGGTCGGTGGGCACGGTCTCCCCGGCCTTGCCCCTGGCGCCCTTGGCCGCCTTGCCGCCCAGCGCGGGCACGGGGGCCTTGGCGCCCTTGCCGTCCTTGGACTTGCGGTAGCCCGAGCCGAGCAGCTGCTCGGTGTCGACGTCCTCGCGGGCGATCTGCGCGACGATGTCGTTGATCTTCTTGCGGAGCGGCTGGGGGTCGATGCCCCGCTCCTTGTTGTACGCGATCTGCTTCTCCCGGCGCCGGTTGGTCTCCTCGATGGCCCGCTCCATGGCCGGGGTGATCTTGTCGGCGTACATGTGGACCTGACCGGAGACGTTGCGCGCGGCGCGGCCGATGGTCTGGATGAGGGAGGTGCCCGAGCGCAGGAAGCCCTCCTTGTCGGCGTCGAGGATGGCCACCAGGGACACCTCGGGCAGGTCGAGGCCCTCCCGCAGCAGGTTGATGCCGACCAGGACGTCGAACTCGCCGGAGCGCAGCTCGCGCAGCAGCTCGACACGGCGCAGGGTGTCGACGTCGCTGTGCAGGTAGCGGACCTGGATGCCGAGCTCCAGGAAGTAGTCCGTGAGGTCCTCGGCCATCTTCTTGGTGAGCGTGGTGACCAGGACGCGCTCGTCCTTCTCGGTGCGCTTGCGGATCTCGTGGACCAGGTCGTCGATCTGGCCCTCGGTGGGCTTGACGACGACCTCCGGGTCGACGAGGCCGGTGGGGCGGATGATCTGCTCGACCACGCCGTCCGCGCGCGAGAGCTCGTACTTGCCGGGGGTGGCCGACAGGTAGACGGTCTGGCCGATGCGCTCCTGGAACTCCTCCCACTTCAGGGGGCGGTTGTCGAGGGCCGAGGGCAGGCGGAAGCCGTGGTCGACAAGGGTGCGCTTGCGGGAGGCGTCGCCCTCGTACATGGCGCCGATCTGCGGGACGGTGTTGTGCGACTCGTCGATGACCAGCAGGAAGTCGTCCGGGAAGTAGTCCAGCAGGGTGTTGGGCGGGGAGCCGGGCGAACGGCCGTCGAAGTGCATCGAGTAGTTCTCCACGCCGGAGCAGGAGCCGATCTGGCGGAGCATCTCGATGTCGTACGTCGTGCGCATGCGCAGGCGCTGGGCCTCCAGGAGCTTGCCCTGCTTCTCCAGCTCGGCCAGGCGCTCGCCGAGCTCCTTCTCGATGTCGTTGATGGCCCGCTCCATGCGCTCGGGCCCGGCGACGTAGTGGGAGGCCGGGAAGACGTACAGCTGCTGGTCGTCGCTGATGATCTCGCCGGTGATCGGGTGGAGGGTGGAGAGGGCCTCGATCTCGTCGCCGAACATCTCGATGCGGACGGCGAGCTCCTCGTAGACCGGGAAGATCTCGATGGTGTCGCCGCGGACGCGGAAGGTGCCGCGGGTGAACGCCATGTCGTTGCGCGTGTACTGGATGTCCACGAAGCGGCGCAGCAGGTCGTCCCGGTCGATCTCGTCACCGACCCTGAGCGGGACCATGCGGTCCACGTACTCCTGCGGTGTGCCCAGGCCGTAGATGCAGGAGACCGAGGCGACCACGACGACGTCGCGGCGGGTGAGCAGCGAGTTGGTCGCGGAGTGGCGCAGGCGCTCGACCTCCTCGTTGATCGAGGAGTCCTTCTCGATGTAGGTGTCCGACTGCGGGACGTAGGCCTCGGGCTGGTAGTAGTCGTAGTACGAGACGAAGTACTCGACCGCGTTGTTCGGCAGGAGCTCGCGGAACTCGTTCGCCAGCTGGGCGGCCAGGGTCTTGTTCGGCGCCATCACCAGCGTGGGGCGCTGGAGCTTCTCGATCATCCACGCTGTGGTGGCGGACTTGCCGGTGCCGGTCGCGCCGAGCAGCACGACGTCCTTCTCGCCTGCCTCGATGCGCCGGGCGAGCTCAGCGATGGCCTGCGGCTGGTCGCCGCTGGGCTGGTAGGGGCTGACGACCTCGAAGGGCGCCACCGTGCGTTCGATGTGAGATACGGGCCGCATGTCATCCACCGTACGACCCGCCACTGACAACGTGGCGTGATCAGCGGTTTTGCGGGGTCCGGGAGCTGCGTCGGCCCGGCTGGCGGACCGGGCGCAGCGGCGGGCGGTGGGCCGGATGGTGCACGGCGGGGTGGGCTGGGACGCCGGGTTTGTGCTCGACGGGGGCCGGGGGCCTGCCCATGACCATGAGCGGGTCGAACAGCACGACCACGCCGGCCAGGAGGAGGAAGGCGAGCGGGCCGATCAGCATGGGTGCGAGGAGTGCGGCCGGCGAGTCACCGGTGGCGGGGTCGCCGGTGCCGTGCAGGTGGACGGAGAGGGCGGCCATGCCCGTGTAGTGCATGCCGCTGACGGCGAGCCCCATGACGAGGCTCGCGCCGACGCTCCACAGGAAGCCCCTGACCTGGCCGGCGGCCCACAGGGCGGCGGTGGCGGCGCACATGGCTATGAGGACCGAGGCGGCCACCAGGAACGTGTTGTATTCGAGCTTGCCGTTCAGCTGCATGGCGGCCATGCCCAGGTAGTGCATGGTGGCGATGCCGAGTCCGGTGATGGTGCCGCCGGTGAACAGGGCGGCCCCTCGGGGGCCCCGGTAGCCGACGATGAAGATCCCGACGCCCACCATGACGATGGCGACGCCGAGGCTGGCGTAGGTGAGGGGCTTGTCGTAGTGGATGGGCGCCTGCCGGACCTTGAACCCCATCATCGCGACGAAGTGCATGGTCCAGATCCCGGAGCCGATGGCGGCGGAGCCGAGGGCGAGCCAGCCCGGGCGCCAGGAGCGGGCGACGAGCAGGGATCTGGTCGTGCAGCGCAGGCCGAGCGCACCGCCGAGGCAGGCCATGAGGTAGGCCACCAGCGGTGTGACGAGTCCGTAGCTGAAACCGTCGACCGTGCCTTGCATGCGCGGTTGCCCTTCCCACCCTTTGCGTCCCGGAATTTCCTGAAATGCTCCCCCTCCCAGCACCGCCCGAGCGGCCAGGGCTGAGGCAGAGAGTATGACCCCCACCGGAATGGTCGAACGATTTTCCGGCAAAGAAACACGCCCTTGCCCCACTTGTGCGGCACCGGTGAGCGGACTTGGGCGACTCCATTCGATCTGTGGCCGTTCCGTACCGCGCCGATGGTGACGCTGTGCTGTCACAGTTGATCCGTACGTGAACGCCCGACGCGAGGAGTACGCATGTACGCGCGCGTAATCGCCGCCCTGACCGCCGCACTCCTGGGCACCGCCGCCCTCCTGCTTCCCACCTCCGACGCCCGGGCCCGCGACATCGGCGAGCCGCCGCTGGTCATCGGCCACCGGGGCGCCTCCGCCTACGCGCCCGAGAACACCCTGGCCTCCATCGACAAGGCGGCCGCACTGGGCGTCCCCTGGGTGGAGAACGACGTCCAGCGCACCCGGGACGGCGAGCTGGTCGTCATCCACGACGACAGCCTCAAGCGCACGACCGACGCCGAGGACGTCTACCCGGACCGCGCGCCCTGGAAGGTGAAGGACTTCACCGCCGCCGAGATCGCGCGTCTGGACGCCGGGAGCTGGTACGGCACCTCCTTCGCGGGCACGCGCGTGCCGACGCTGACGCAGTACATGCGACGGGTCGAGCACAATCACCAGAAGCTGCTGCTGGAGATCAAGAACCCCGAGCTGTATCCCGGCATCGAGCAGCAGACGCTGAAGGTGCTGGCCAACGAGGGCTGGCTCGACCGGCGGCACCTGGCGGACCGGCTGGTCGTGCAGAGCTTCAGCGCGGACAGCCTGAAGATCGTCCACGACCTCAGGCCAGGCGTCCGGACGGCCTTCCTCGGTACGCCGCCCGTGTCGCAGCTGCCCTCGTACGCGACCTTCACCGACGGGATCAACCCCTCGCAGGCCACGCTCTCCACGGCCTACGTCGCCGCCGTCCACGCCTTCACCGGGCCGCACGGCAGGCCCCTGACGGTCTCCGCCTGGACCGTCGACGACGCCGACACCGCCCGCCGGGTCGCCCGGTACGGCGTCGACGGCGTCATCACCAACAAGCCGGACCTGGTGCGGGCCGCGCTCCAGGCCCCGTGAAGGCGCTGGTCACCGGGCGTTGTCAGTGGGGGGCCGTACGGTGGGCGCATGGACAGCCATGGGCACAACGAGCAGCGGGTCGTGTGGGCCGTCGTGGACACCGCGATCGGCCCGCTGCTGCTGGCCGCGACCCGCGAGGGCCTGGTCAACGTCGTCTTCCACGCCGGCGACGCCGTGCGGGACAAGGCACTCGGCCGGCTGGCGTCCCGGCTCGGCACGGAGCCCGTCGAGGCGCCGGACTCGCCGCTGCTGGCGGAGGCGATACGGCAGGTCGAGGCGTACTTCGCGGGTGAGCGGCACGACTTCGAGCTGCCGCTGGACTGGTCCCTGATATCCGGCTTCAACCGGCAGGTGCTGCGCGAGTTGGCGGCGGGCGTGCCGTTCGGCTCCGTCGTCGGCTACGGCGACCTGGCCCGGCGCGTGGGCCAGCCGGGCGCGAGCCAGGCGGTGGGCGTGGCGATGGGGTCCAATCCCCTGCCGGTCGTGGTGCCCTGCCACCGGGTCGTGGAGAGCGACGGAGGCATCGGCGGGTTCGGGGGCGGTCTGGAGACGAAGCGGAGACTCCTCGCGCTGGAAGGGGTGCTGCCCGAGCCGTTGTTCTGAGTGCCCGCCCGGTTCCGGCGTGCTCGCGCGGAGCCTGGCCGGACCGCGCACGCGGTAGCAGACTCCGCCTTGCGCACAGCCACTGGCATCCGAGGGCTCGGAGCCGAAGGGACGGCGATCACGCATGAGCGGAAACAGGGCAGTCGCGTATCTCAAGCAGGGCGCGGTCGAGGTCAGGACCATCGACTACCCGACGCTTGAACTCAAGGACGGGCCGGGGGTCGCACCGGAGAACGTCGGCCGCACGTGCCGGCACGGTGTGATTCTCAAGGTGCTCGCCACCAACATCTGCGGAAGCGACCAGCACATGGTGCGCGGGCGGACCACCGCGCCCGAGGGGCTGGTCCTCGGACACGAGATCACCGGAGAGGTCGTCGAACGGGGTCCCGACGTGGAGACCGTCGACGTCGGCGACATCGTCTCCGTACCGTTCAACATCGCCTGTGGGCGGTGCCGCAACTGCAAGGAGCGCAACACCGGCCTCTGCCTGAACGTCAACCCCTCCCGCCCGGGCGCGGCGTACGGCTACGTCGACATGGGCGGCTGGGTCGGCGGCCAGGCCGAGTACGCCATGGTCCCCTACGCGGACTTCAACCTGCTGAGGTTCCCCGACCGGGACGAGGCGCGCGAGAAGCTGCTCGATCTGACCATGCTGTCGGACATCTTCCCGACCGGCTTCCACGGCGTGGTGAGCTCGGGCGCCGGTGTCGGCTCCACGGTGTACATCGCCGGGGCCGGTCCCGTCGGGCTGGCGGCGGCCGCGTCGGCGCAGTTGCTGGGTGCCGCGGTGGTGATCGTGGGGGATCTCAACGCCGAGCGCCTCTCCCAGGCGCGCAGTTTCGGCTGCGAGACCGTCGACGTCTCCCAGGGCGGCGTCGAGGACCAGATCGCGCAGATCCTGGGGGAGCCCGAGGTGGACGCCGCGGTCGACGCGGTCGGCTTCGAGGCCCGGGCGCACGGCCCGGACGCCCCGGAGGCGCCGGCAACGGTCCTCAACTCGCTGATGGGCATCACCCGCGCGGGTGGCGCCCTGGGCATCCCCGGCCTGTACGTCACCGACGATCCCGGCGGTGTCGACGAGGACGCGAAGACCGGGACGCTCAAGGTCCGGCTGGGCCTCGGCTGGGCGAAGAGCCACCGGTTCACGACGGGACAGTGCCCGGTGATGAAGTACCACCGGGGGCTGATGATGGCGATCCTGCACGGGCGCGTGCACATCGCCAAGGCCGTCAACGCGACGGTCATCGGCATCGAGGACGCGCCGCGCGGCTACGCCGAGTTCGACCAGGGCGCCAGCCGCAAGTACGTCCTCGACCCGCACGGGGCGCTGGCCGGCGTACGGCCCGTGTGACGTCGTGGAGGGGGCCACGCGCGCGTGGCCCCCTCCCGTGCCCGATCAGTCGTAGAGCAGAGGCCCGTTAGTCGTAGTGCCGGGCCTCGAAGACGTTCCCGTCGGGATCGCGGAAGTAGAAGCTGCGCTTGGCCATCCCCCGGGCTCCGAAGGAGTCGTGGGAGATGTCGGAGACGGGCACCGCGCCTTCCTCCAGGCGGCTGCGCAGGGCGTCGAAGCCGTCGGCGGGCAGGGCCAGGCAGACGTGGTTGACCGGGTGGCCCGAGCTGTCGGGGGCGCCGGGGAGCATGGTCATGCGCTCCGCCATGGTGAGCGGCATGAGGTCGAGGATGGTCTCGTCGTTGAGCCGTACGGAGGGGAACGACACCGTTCCCGCGGCGTAGTCGGTCAGCCGTACGGCTTCCAGACCGACCGTCTTCTCAAAGAAGTGGGCCGCCGCCACTGGGTCGCGCACCCACAGGACGACGTGGTCGAGACGTGCCGTGTTGTCCGTCATGCACCCCAGGCTGGTGGCGTCCCCCACAGGCCGCAAGGGTTTGACGGAGCCTGCCGCCCGCCAGAGATGAGGGAAGACCGAGCGACAGGAGGCAGGCGCGTGGTGCTGGTGGTGTCCGAAGAAGTGCGGGAGGCGATCAACGCGCGTCGCCCCGTGGTGGCCCTGGAGTCCACGATCATCGCGCACGGGCTGCCGCGGCCGCGGAACCTGCAGGTGGCGCTGGAGCTGGAGGACGTCGTACGGCGGGAGGGTGCCGTACCGGCGACGATCGCGGTGCTGGACGGACGGCCTCATGTCGGCCTGGACAAGGAGCAGTTGGAGCGGGTCGCGAACGAGGACGGCATCCGCAAGCTGGGCCATCGCGACCTGCCGCTCGCTGTGGCCGCCGGGGTGAGCGGGGCGACCACGGTGTCGGCGACCGCGCTGCTGGCGGCCCTGGCGGGTGTGCGGGTGTTCGCGACGGGCGGGCTCGGCGGGGTGCACCGGGAATGGACGGTGACGCAGGACGAGTCGGCCGACCTCGGGCTGCTGGCGCGTACCCGGATCACGGTGGTGTGCGCCGGCGTGAAGTCCATCCTGGACGTGCTGGCCACCTTGCAGCGGCTGGAGACGCTGGGAGTCGCCGTGGCCGGGTACGGGACCGATCGTTTCCCCGGCTTCTATCTGTCGGACTCGGGGCATCCCGTGGACTGGACGCTGCGGTCCCCGCAGGAGGTGGCGGACGTGATGCGGGCCCAGGACGCCGTCGGCGGACCCGAGTCGGCGCTGATCGTCGCCAACCCCGTACCGGAGGCGGAGCAGTTGGATCCCGGGCTGCACGCGCGCGTGCTCGCCGACGCGCTGCACGCGTGCGAGGCGGAGGGGGTCAGCGGTCAGGCGGTGACGCCGTTCCTGCTGGACTACCTGGTGCGGCACACCGACGGTGCCTCGCTCAGCGCCAACCTCGCGGCGGTGCGCGGCAACGTACGGCTGGCGGCGGGGATCGCGGCGGCCTGGTCGGGGGCGTGACGTGACGGCGGGGCCGGGCGGGACGGGGACTGAGGCCGACGGCCCCGGGTCCCGGGCGGCGCCGGCGGGCTCCGGGGGTGCGCTGCTGGTCGTCGGGGACGTGGTCACGGATGTGGTGGCCCGGCACCGGGGGCCGCTCGCGTCGGGGACGGACACGGCGGCGACGATCCGGACCGTGCCGGGTGGGGCGGGCGCCAACGTGGCCTGCTGGGCGGCGCATCGGGGCTGTCCGAACGTACGGCTGCTCGGGCGCGTGGGCGCCGAGGCGGCGGCTTGGCACGAGCGGGAGCTGGCAGCCGCCGGCGTGCGGCCGCGTCTCGTCGTCGATCCGCAGGCGGCGACCGGGACGGTGATCTGTCTGGTGGACGCCGGGGACGCGGCGGAGCGGACGTTCCTGACCGACAGCGGGGCCTCGTTGCGGCTCGAACCCGCCGACTGGTCGGACGCGCTGCTCGACGGCGTCGCGCGGTTGCACCTGTCGGGCTACCTGCTGTTCGCCGAGCCGAGTCGGGCGTTGGTGGCGGTCGCCTTGGAGGCGGCACGCGCGCGTGGCGTGCCGGTGAGCCTGGACCCCGCGTCGGCCGGGTTCCTCGTGGAACTGGGCGTGGATCGCTTCCTGGAGTTCGTCGACGGCGTGGACGTCCTGCTGCCGAGCCGGGACGAGGCGTGTCTGCTGACGGGGTTGCCGGATGCGGCGGACGCGGCGGCGGAGTTGAGCCGGCATGTTCCTCTGGTCGTCGCCAAGCAGGGGGCGGAAGGGGCGCTGGTGGCCAGGGGCGGCACCGTGACGGCCCGGATCCCGGCCGCACCGGCGAAGCCACGGGACACGACGGGGGCCGGGGACGCCTTCACCGGAGCGTTCCTCGCGGCCTTGCTGGCGGGCGCGGGCCCGGAGGAGGCGACGAAGGAAGGGTGCCGGGCCGGGGCGCTGGCCGTGGAGCGGGTGGGGGGACGGCCGCCCGGACTGGGGGAAAGGGAGGCGGGGCAGTAGGCCAGGGGTGAGGTGCAGAGGCTGGTTCAGGTGCAGCGACGGGGCCGGGGTGGCCGGCGCGTGTTGTGTCCGGAGCCAGCCGAAGCCCGGGGCGGCCAGCGCGTGTCGTCCGGAGCCGCCCGAAGCCCGGGGTGGCCGACACGTGTTGTCCGGAACCAGCCGAAGCCCGGGGCGGCCGACACGTGTTGTCCGGAGCCGGCCGGAGGCCAGGGCAGCCGGGGCGAGGTCGGCGTTCCGAGGACGTGGCCTCGCCTGGCTGCCAGGGCGACGTGTCCGAGGCGCTACGCCTTGCGGCCCCACGCTGAGATCATCGGGGCCGTGGCCAGGTCCATCCCGCCGGCCTCGACGTTGGCCAGGTGGCGGTCGATGTCCTCGTCCGTGGCCAGGCCCGCCTCGACGAGCTGAGCCCGGACATGGCGGATGGTGGCGGATTCGAGGGCGTCGCAGGCGGGCGAGGCGACCGGGAAGTACGCGTCGGCCTCGACGCCGCGCAGGCCGGCCTCGCGCAGCAGGCGCGGGAGGCGGCGGCCGTAGGAGAGGTCGGCCCCGCGGTCGGCGAGGAGTTGGCGGAAGCCGTGCCGCAGGCGGTTGGCGAGGCGCTGCTCGGGACCGTGCTCGTCCGGGCTGACGAGGGGCTGCAGTGCGGGGTCGGCGTCCTCGACGAGGAGCCGGCCGCCGGGACGCAGCGCCTTGATCATCGAGCGCAGGGCCCGTTCCCGGTCGGGCACATGGACGAGGACCAGCCGGGCGTGCACCAGGTCGAAGCCCTCCCCCGGCGGCTCCTCGGCGCCGACGTCGTGGACGCGGACGTCCACCGGCGGGCGGGCGGCGGCAGCGAGCCGCGAGGTGTCGATGTCGGTGGCGACGACCTTTCCGGTCGGGCCCACCTTCTTGGCCAGCCAGGACACCACGGAGGTGCCGCCGGCGCCCACCTCCCAGCAGCGCCAGCCGGGTCCGATGCCGAACCTTTCGAGGTGCCGGAAGGTCGTGGGGTCGAAGAGCGCGGCGAAGGCGTCGAAGCGTTCCTGCGCCTCGGACCGCCGGTTGTCGAGGAGATACCCGTCGGATCGCGTCATGCCGCGATCATCCCAGTTGTCCCGCTCGGCGAGAGGAGGCGACGCGATGCCGGCGCCGGGTTGGCCGATGGCCGGCGCGCCGGTCGTCCGCCCTTCGTCCACAGGCGGGAACAAAGCGGAAGCCGCTGTTCACACAGGCTCACCCGCCCCTTACGCGGACCTGGCAGACTGACGCGTCACGGCGCAGGAACCCGGTACGCCTGAGCAGTACGGCGCACGCACGGACCCGGCACCGAGTCCGGGGAGATCCACGCGAGGAGATCCAGATGTCCATGGCAGGGAATCTGCGGAAGGTCACGAGCCTGCGCAAGGTCGGCGGCCTCCGCAAGGTGGCGCGGCTGGCCAGGCGGCGCACCCGCGTCGACCTGAGCCATCCGGCGCGGTCCCCGCTGGGCTCCTCCGTGGTGAACTGCGTGACCTACCGCGACGGCGCGCGGCTGGCCGGCAGCGGTGACCTGGTCGACGAGGTGGAGCGGGTGCGCAAGAGCCGCGACGGATTCGTCTGGCTCGGTCTGCACGAGCCGACGGACCGGGAGTTCGCGGGCATCGCCGAGCTCTTCGACCTGCATCCGCTGGCGGTCGAGGACGCGGTCGAGGCCCATCAGCGCCCGAAGCTGGAGCGCTACGGCGACACGCTGTTCGCGGTGTTCAAGACGGTCTGCTACGTCGAGCACGAGCAACTGACGGCGACGAGCGAGGTGGTGAACACCGGCGAGATCATGGTGTTCACCGGCGAGGACTTCGTGATCACGGTCCGGCACGGCCGGCACGGCTCGCTGGGCCCGCTGCGCGAGGAGTTGGAGGCCGCGCCGGAGCAGCTCGCCAAGGGCCCGGCGGCGGTGCTGCACGCGATCGCGGACCATGTCGTCGACGACTATCTGAACGTCACCGACGCGGTGCAGGAGGACATCGACCAGGTCGAGACGGACGTGTTCGCGGAGAACGGCGCGCGGGCCGATCCGGGACGCATTTACCAGATGAAGCGTGAACTGCTGGAGCTGAAGCGGGCGGTGGTGCCGCTGAGCCGTCCGCTGGAGGAGCTCGCGACGCGGCCGATCCGGGTGATCGACCCCGAGATACAGGCCTACTTCCGGGACGTCCTCGACCACCTGATGCGGGCGAAGGAGCAGATCGCCGCCTTCGACGAGCTCCTCAACTCGATCCTCCAGGCGCATCTGGCGCAGGTGACGGTCGCTCAGAACGAGGACATGCGGAAGATCACGGCGTGGGCCGCGGTGATCGCCGTACCGACGATGGTCTGCGGGGTGTACGGCATGAACTTCCAGTACATGCCGGAGCTGCACTGGAGGTTCGGGTACCCGCTCGTCATCGGGGTGATATCGGCGGCCTGTCTGGTGCTGTACCGCGGCTTCCGGCGCAACGGCTGGCTGTAGGCCGCACCGGATCAGGCCGAGAATCCCACGATCTTCCTCGGGGTCACGCGGATGATCACGCGGACCTCGTCGTCCTTCTCGGCGGGCGGGTCGATGCCGAGGTACTTGTGCGACAGCTCGTGCGGGAGGCGTTTGCCCTCGTCGGGGAGGATCTCGGCGGTACCGCGGATCTCGACCGAGGTGTAGGGGTCGGCCAGGTCGTAGACGGAGACGCTGACGCGGGGGTCTCGGCGGAGGTTGCGCACCTTCTGACGCCCATCGGTGGAGGAGAAGAGCACGGTGTCGCCCTCGCGCTTGATCCAGACGACCGAGTTCTGCGGGGCACCGTCGGGGCCGAGGGTGGCGACGCTGGCGAAGTTCCTGCCGTCGAGGAGAGCGCGGACGGAGTCGTCGAAGGCGACGGGGGTGGAAGGGGAGGTCGTCATGGGGACAGCGTAATTGCATGCACGTGCATTGAAAAGCCATAGGCCGGATCGGCTGGGCTCAGCCGCTCCAGGCCGGGTGGCGAGGGTCGTCGGCGCGCACCAGGACGTCGGCCGTGGCGGCCGGGTCGGTCTCGGCCTCGTAGCGCTCGTAGGCGGGGAGCGTCCAGTGGTCCGCCTCGGGGGTGCGGCGGCGCAGGGCGCCGGGCGAGAGGAGGAGGTGGACGGTCAGGTCAAAGGGGAACCAGTGGCGCAGCAGGAGGGGGCCGTGGAGCAACAGGACGCCACCGGGCGGGAGTTGGACGTAGGGGCTGCGAGTGGCGCGGTCGGTGGCCGGGTCCCACAGGTCGGGCAGGACGCGGCCGTCCCCGCCGGGGTCGAGGGGACCGAAGACCTCGCGCCACAGGGCGCCGGTGTCGAACCAGCCGTTGTAGTAGGCGTCCGCGTCCCGGCGGCCGTGTTCGAGGCGGAGGGAGGCCGGGCGCAGGAAGCCGTCCGTGCCGACGACCAGCGAGGGGCGGCCGTGGACGCGCAGTGTCTCGGCGACGCGTTCGGCGAGGTCGCCCGGGCGGGCCGCGGGGGCGCCGTCAAAGGCGACGCGGGGCCAGGAACCGCCGTCGGCGGGCTTCAGGTCGAGCAGACGTTCGGCGAGGAGGTCGCCGAGCCGGTCCCAGGTGATCGCTTCGAGTCGCACACGGCCCATGATGCGTCAGGCGGGGGTCGGGGTGCGGCGGGGGTGGGCCGAGGTGGGGCACGAGTGGGCCAGGATGCGACGGGGGCGGACCGGGACACGGCGCGAGTAGCGGCGCGGGCAGGCCGGGATGCGGCGCGGGCGGGTCGAGCGGCGGGGGTTGGGCCGGGATGCGGCGCGGGCAGGCCGGGATGCGTCGGCGGGGGCCGGCTGGGACACGGCGCGAGTAGCGGCGCGGGCAGGCCGGGGCGTCAGGTGCCGGCCGGGATGCGGTGGGGGCAGGCCGGGACCCGGCGCGAGTGGCGGCGCGGGCAGGCCCGGGTGCGGCGCGGGCGGGTCGAGCGGTGCGGGCAGGCTGGAGAGTGGCGCCGGTGGGTCGAGCGGCGGGGTCGGCCCGGGTTGGGGTCTTGGGTTCAGGACGCTTTGGGCGGTCCTGAGCGACGGCGGGCGTGGGCGGGGAAGGAAACCTGCATGGCACCTCTCGCAACTCCGCCGCCGCGTACCGGGCTTCTCGTCATACAGCCGCTCAGGAGACGGCACTGCGCGGAGTGCCATGCGGGGCCGCTGGCGATGCTGGTGCTCGAAGAGGGGGCGCCGCGTTGTCTCGACTGCGCCGATCTCGGGCATCTGGTGTATCTGCCGCGCGGCGACACGGCGCTCACGCGCAGGTCGCGGGAGGAGAGTGCGCTGTCGGCGGTGGTCCGTGCGGTTCAACCGGCGCAAGGGGCGGTACGAGCGGCAGGGCGTCCTGGTCGAGGAGGCGGGGCTCGCCCGGGCCGAGGCGCGGTGCCTGGCGGACGCGGAGGCGCGGCGGCGGCGCCGGGTGCGGGACGCGCGGCGGCGGGCCGCGGAGGACGTGCGGTTCGCGGAGGCGTTCGCGGCGGAGATACGGCGGCTGTTTCCCGGGTGTCCGCCGGAGCGGGCGCGGGTGATCGCCGGGCATGCGTCGGTGCGGGGCAGCGGACGGGTGGGGCGGAGTGCGGCCGGGCGGGCGCTGTCGGAGGTGGCCGTGGTGTCCGCGGTGGTGGCGCATGTGCGGCATCTGGAGACGCCGTACGACCAGTTGCTGATGAGCGGGGTGCCGCGGCACGAGGCTCGACGTCGGATCAGGCCGGAAGTGGAGGGGGTGCTGCGGGGGTGGCGCGAGACAGGGACGGACGTGGGGGTGGAGGCGGAGGCGGTGAGGGAGGTCGGTTGAGGCCGCTGGGCACTGCCGAGGGGCGCCGTAGGGGGCGCTCGCCGTCGCGGCGGGACCATGCCGACCGAGGTGGGGTGAGGTCCGGTGCAGTGGAAGTGGAAACGGTCGGGGGAACGGACGTGTGGCGGCGGATGGGGACGGGGAGGGTCTTGGGTCTATACGGGGAGTTGACGTAGACGTGATCGAGGGACCGTATCTCTGGCTGACGGTGTTGGGCGTGCTGGGGACCGGGCTGGTGGCGGGGGTGTTCTGCGGGTTTTCCACCTTCGTGATGCGGGGGCTCGCGGCGCTGCCGCCGGCGCAGGGGGTCGCGGCGATGAACGCGATCAACGTGAACGCGGTGATGCCGGCGTTCATGATCGTGTTCGTCGGGTCGGCGGTGCTGTGCTCGGTGATCGGCGTGGTGACGTTCGTGTTGTGGCCGGATGACGGGACGGTGGAGTTGCTGGTGGGCAGCGCGCTGTACCTGTTCGGTTCGTTCGGGGTGACGATGGTGGCGAACGTGCCGCGCAACGACGTGCTGCTGCGGCTGGACCCGGGCACCGCGGAAGCGGCCGCGTACTGGCCGGCGTATGTGCGCGAGTGGACGAGGTGGAACCACGTGCGCATGGTCGCCTCGGCCGGTGCGGCGGTGGCGTACATGCTGGCACTCACCTGAGGGGCGGCTGAGGTGTTCCCGGCGGAAACTGGGGAAACCCTGGGAAGGAGCGGCGGAAAGCGCTGTCCCCAGGCTCTGCGCCCGTGGCCGATGAGTCGTATGGTGGCCGAAAGAGTGCCGCCCGAAGACGCACGGCCTGTCGCACGCGGACGCAAGGAAGACGGCCATGGCCGATCCCAAGGGATTCATGACCACTCCTCGCCAGGACTGGCCCCGCCGGCCCGTGGCGGAGCGGGTCCGGGACTGGAACGAGGTCTACGTCCCCGGGGCACTGCTGCCCATCATCGCCAAGCAGGCCGACCGGTGCATGGACTGCGGGATACCGTTCTGCCACGACGCCTGTCCCCTGGGCAACCTGATCCCGGAGTGGAACGACCTGGTCAGCCGGGACGACTGGCGGCAGGCCGCGGACCGGCTGCACGCCACCAACAACTTCCCCGAGTTCACGGGGAGGTTGTGTCCGGCGCCGTGCGAGGCGGGGTGTGTGCTCGCCATCAACCAGCCCGCGGTCACCATCAAGAACGTCGAGGTGGCCATCGCCGACCGGGCCTGGGAACTGGGACTCGCCCCGCCGCGGCCACCGGAGCGGCTGTCCGGGCGGACCGTCGCGGTGATCGGGTCGGGGCCGACGGGGCTGGCCGCGGCGCAGCAGCTGACGCGGGCGGGTCACACGGTCGCCGTGTACGAGAAGGACGACCGGCTCGGTGGGCTGATGCGCTATGGGATCCCGGAGTTCAAGATGGAGAAGCGCCATCTGGAGCGCCGGATCGAGCAGATGCGGGCCGAGGGGACGAAGTTCCGTACGTCGGTCGCCGTCGGGCGGGACGTCGGCGCGGCCGAGTTGCGGGGGCGGTACGACGCGGTGGTGATCGCCACGGGGGCCACGGCGTGGCGCGAACTTCCCGTGCCTGGGCGGGAGTTGGGCGGCGTACACCAGGCCATGGAGTACCTGCCGTTGGCCAACCGGGTGTGTGAGGGGGACCTTGAGGAGTCGCCGATGTCCGCCGCCGGGAAGCACGTCGTCATCGTCGGGGGCGGCGACACGGGGGCCGACTGCCTGGGGACGGCGGTGCGGGAAGGGGCCGCGTCCGTCACGCAGTTGGACATCTACGCGCAGCCCGGTGCGGAGCGGGACGAGGATCGGGAGCCGTGGCCGACGTATCCGAAGATCTACCGGCTGTCGGCCGCGCACGAGGAGGCACGGGATCTGGAGACGGCGCCGGCCGCGGACGCGGACGCGCGGTTGTTCGCGGCGTCGACGCTTCGCTTCACCGGTGACGAGAGCGGGCATGTACGGGCGCTGCACCTGGTCGAGGTGGACGCGGCGCGGCGGCCGGTGGCGGGGACCGGACGGGCGCTTCCGGCCGACCTGGTGCTGCTCGCGCTCGGGTTCTCCGGGCCCGACCGGGCGGACGGACTCGTCGATCAGCTCGGGCTGGCGATGGAGCCGCGCGGGACGATCGCCCGGGACGCCGGCTTCGCGACGAACGTGCCCGGAGTGTTCGCGGCGGGAGACGCGGCGCGGGGGCAGTCGCTGATCGTGTGGGCGATCGCGGAGGGGCGGGCGGTGGCGGCGGCGGTCGACCGTTACCTGACGGGGAGTTCGCAGTTGCCGGCGCCCATCTCGCCGTACGACCGGCCGATGGCCGTGTGACGGATGCGGGAGTCGGAGCGGGGCCGACGTCAGGCGGGTTGACGGCTGAGGGGCGGTCTCTCGGTCCTGCGGAGGAGGTCCGGCGTACTGCTGCGGGACGAGGGCGAGCGGGTCGGGTCGTCCGCGGTTACGAATTCCCCGCGGGGGCGGCCGGAAAGTGTCTTCCGTTCGGCCTGCGGGCCAACGGGGGTGGGACCATGGGGGTCGGAGGCGTGGTGCCGTCGGCCCGGGTGCAGGGGCGACCGTGCGCGCCCCATCCTTCGTTCCGCCGTCAGGCGCAGGGCCACCCCCGCGCGTCCCCCCTGTTGGCGGTCGGTCCTGGAGGGTGCTGATGACGACGCTCGACGAACGTCACGGGCTGGTCGGGGCGCGGGAGCCCGCCGCCGTTTCCCTGGATCAGCCGATCGCCACGCAGGTACGGATCGCCGGTTCCAAGGCCGCGAACCTCGCGCGTGCCGCTCGTGCCGGGCTCCCGGTGCTTCCCGGGTTCGTGATCGCCGACGGTGTGGAACCCGAGGCCGCCGCGGTGCGGCGGGCCTGGCAGGAGCTGTCCGAGGGGGGTGCCCGGCCGTTGGTCGTACGGTCCTCGTCCCCGCAGGAGGACACCGAATCCTCCTCGCTGGCCGGGCAGTTCGCGTCCGTGCTCGACGTGCGCGGCTGGGCGGACTTCCGTACGGCGGTGCGGACCGTGCGCGACTCGGCGCGGCGGCCGGACGGGACCGTCACGCCCATGGCGGTGCTGGTGCAGCCGATGCTGACCGCTCGCATCGGCGGGGTGATGTTCGGCGCGGACCCGGTGGAGGGGCGCGCGGACCGGATGCTGGTGAGCGCGGTGCGCGGTGGGCCGGACAGTCTGGTCAGCGGTGAACAGGCCGGTGACAGTTACTGGTTGAGCCGGCGGGGGCGACTGCTGCGGACCGAGCCGCCGGACGCCGTGGCGCTGCTCACACGCGGCGAGTTGGTGCGGCTGGCGCGGCTCGCGCGGCGGGTCCGGAGGGTGTTCGGGGGGCCGCAGGACGTCGAGTTCGGGTTCGACGGGGACGGGCGGCTGTGGCTGTTCCAGAGCCGGCCGATCACGGCGATGGCGGTACGGCCGCCGCGCCGGGCGCGGTTGCTCGGGCCCGGGCCGGTCGCGGAGACGTTGCCGGGCCAACTCCTGCCGCTGGAGCAGGACTTGTGGGTGACGCCGATGGCCCGTGGACTCGCCGCCGCGCTGGACATCGGGGGCAGCGCGCCGCGTCGGCTGCTGCGGACGGTGCCGGTGGTGACGACCGTCGGCGGGCGGGCCGCCGCGGACCTGCGTCTGCTGGGGGCCGTTGCGCCGAGGCACCGGTGGCTCGCCCTGCTCAACCCGGCGCCGGGGGCGCGGCGGCTCGCGGCGGCGTGGCGGGTGGGGCGCCTCAGCGCGGCGCTGCCGGGTCTGGCCACGGATCTCGTCGCCGACGTCGACCGGCATCTGGCGGAGATCCCGCCGCCCACCCTGCTCACCGGCCCCGACCTGCTCGCCGAGCTGCGCTGGAGTCGGGCGGCCCTGGTCCCGCTGCACGCGCAGGAGGCCCTGGCCGGTGCCCTCCTCACCGACCCCGCGAAGAGCCGCACGGCGGCGGGCGCGGCCCTGACCGCCCTCGCGGAGAGCCGGTCCCGAGGGATACCCGACGAACAGGCCACGGCGAGTGAACCGCTGCTCCTGGCCCTGACGGCACCTGGCCTGCGGGCAGCGGCGCGGCTCCCGGACGGGCCGGCTGCGCGAACACCGGAAGGCGGGAGGGCAACGCCCGTCGAGGGTGCCCCGGCCGACACCCCAAGCCGTACGCCGACACCCACACCGAAACCCGGCACAGCGACGCTCCTCCAGAGTGCCCCGATCGACGCCCCAAGCCCTACGACGACACCCACACCGAAACCCAGCACGACGACACCCGTCCAAAGCGCCCCGGCCGACACCCCAAGCCCAACGCCGACACCCACACCGAAACCCAGCACCACGACACCCGTCCAAAGCGCCCCGATCGACACCCCAAGCCCTACACCGACACCCACACCGAAACCCAGCACAGCGACGCTCCTCCAGAGTGCCCCGGCCGACACCCCAAGCCCAACGCCGACACCCACACCGAAACCCAGCACGGCCACGCCCGCCCAAAGTGGCCCGCTCGACGAGCCGCGGCATACGGTGTCGCACACGGCGAGGCCCGGCGCAGCGGCGCACGTCGGCGAGAACGGAGTCGAAGCACCAGTCGGCGAGGCGGCGATACGGACGGCGGTGCCCGCGCGGGACGTGGCGGCGCGCCACCGCGTCGCCCGCAAGGGTGGAGCCGAAACGCTGCGCGGCGATGCGGCGGCAGCGCACGCGCCGGAAGACGGGGCGTCGGCCGCCGACACGCACCGAGACCCCGGCGTCGAACGCCCGCAGCACAAGTCGCCCATCTCCCTTGGTCATTCGAGCCGCCGGCCGGCGGCCACCCGTGTCTCCTCCGGGGCCCTCGTCGCCGCGCTGCCCCCGCGGGAGGCCCTTCGGCTGCGTGTGCGCTGGGTGCAGGAGGTGCAGGTGCGGCTGGTACGGGAGCTGGCGTGGCGCCTCGGCGTGGGGGTCGAGCGGGTCGGGATGCTGCGGTGGGGCGAAGTGGCCGCCGCGCTCGACGGCGGTGCGCTGCCCGCCGATGTCCGCGCGCGCGTGCCGGAACCCGAGTCGCCGCCGTTGCCGGACGCCTTCCGGCTGGCCGGCGGCAAGGTGGTCGCCGAGCGCACCGCCGGCGGTCCAGGCCACGGCGCTTTCGAGCGCGGTGACGGCGGCGTTCCAGGCCGCGGCGTCTCCGGTGGCCGGGCCGTGGGGACGGTGTGGGACGGCTCGGGGTCCCCGCCGCCGGACGCCGTGCTGGTCGTCCGCACCCTCGACCCCGCCCTCGCCCCGCTCCTGCCCCGGCTCGCCGCCCTGGTCGCGCAGACCGGCAGCCCGCTGTCGCATCTCGCCGTGCTGGCACGGGAGTTCGGGCTGCCCGCGGTCGTCGGGGCGGCGGACGCGGTACGGCGCTTCCCACCGGGGACGCGTGTCGTCGTCGACGGCGGCACCGGTGACGTACGGCCGGAGGACGCGTGATGCGGCGGATCGCCTACGTCTTCGGGGGGTTGGCCGCCGCCGGGGCGGGGACGTACACGGTCGTCTACCTCTACCGCTGGCAGTGGCAGCGGGCCATCCTGTGCGGCGTCCTGCTGCTCGTCGTCGAGGTCATGCTCTTCGGGATCGTGCTGCTGGGGCGGCTGGCCCGGATCGAGGAGCGACTGCGCGACAGTGACCTGCGGCAACGGGAGTTGACGACGCGTCAGGACGACGTGCTCGCGCGCTTGCGTGAGGCGGCGCCGTTGGAGAGCGCGGCTGTGCGCTTCCGCTGGCTGGAGGAGACCCCCGACCGCACCTACGTCTTCGTCCCCGTCCTGATGGTCACCGGCGTGCTCCTGTCCGGGCTCGCCTGGCTGGTGCAGCGCATCGCGTCCGCGACCGCCAGGCCCGCCGAACGGCGGCTCGCGGGACGGCTGGCCGCCCTCGCCGCCCCCGCCCCCGGCACGGACCGCGACCTGGAGGACCTCCCCCCGCTCCCCCGCCCCGCCAGGGGCCGCGTCGCCCGTCTCGCCGCCGTCTGCGTCATCGGCGCCGCCCTGCTCGCCGCGCTCGTCGTCGGCCTCGCCGACCTCACCCAGACCCGGGAGCAGCACGAGAACGACAGCGAGGCGACCTCCGTCCTCGTCCAGGTCGACACCCGCGGCCCCGGAATGACGGGCGAGCGGCGTGCCCTGGCCGCCGAGCAGGTGTGGGAGCGGTGCCGGGACTCCACGTCCGTGCCGCTGAACCACGCGGCGCTCGGCGACCTCGGCGGCGGCATGTTCGCCGGGGTCGTACGGCCCGCGCTCACCGAGCACGACCGGATGCGGCTGCGCGGCTGCCTGGAGGACACCACCCTCGACCGCGCCCACCTCACGGTGGTCGGCATCGGGGACGCGGATGCCGACGACGACTGACGGGCGCTCCAGCGCCGTGGACAACTCGCCTGCGGGCGACCCGGGTTACGATGCAGGCGCGCCCCCGTCCCCGAGCCACCCGGGTCGCCCATGGCCGTCGTCCGCATGCCGCTGCCCCGACCCGGCCCGCTCGCCGGCGGGGTGCCACGGCGCGCGGTGAGGGTGCTCGTCGCCGTACTGCTGGGTTACCTCGCCCTGTGGGCCACCGGCACGCTCGGCGTCCTGGCCCTGTCGTACTGGGCGCGGGCGGAGACCCCGGCGCCTCCCGGGACCCGTACCGTCCAGGGCATCCACCACTTCCAACCCGTGGACGCCGAGCGGCGGTTGTGGCGCGGTTCGGCGCCGTCGCCCGCCGGTTACCGGGCGTTGGCGGGCATGGGGTTCACGACC
Organism: Streptomyces sp. 7R007; assembly: GCF_054850255.1. NCBI lineage: Bacteria > Bacillati > Actinomycetota > Actinomycetes > Kitasatosporales > Streptomycetaceae > Streptomyces > Streptomyces sp. 7R007. The sequence continues at coordinate 251,230 of NZ_JBTWMV010000004.1, forward strand.
GTCGTCGACCTGCGGGCGGAGGACGACCTGACCGCGGCCCAGCTCGCCGGGCCGGAGAAGGCCGGTCTGACCGCCGTACGCCTGCCCATCAGGGACGGACAGACGCCCAGGCCCGCGCAGGTTCGGCGGTTCCTGGACGTCGTGGCCGCCGCACCCGGGCGGGTGTTCGTGCACTGCGGCGCCGGGGTGGGCCGTACGGGCACGATGGCGGCGGCGTATCTCGTGCAGACCGGGGAGCTGGCCTCGCCGGCGGCGGTCCGGCGCAACCTCGCGGTCGGACCGCCGTCGATCGAGCAGATCTACTACGGCCTCAGTCTGGGCCCGGGGCGGCCGGCGCAGCCCCCGTGGCCGGTGGTGGCCGTCAGCCGGCTGGTGGATGCGCCTCGGCGCATGTGGTCGTGGCTGTAGTTGCGGTCCACGTCATCAACATCGGTCAGCACTCGTCAACACCCGTCATCATTACCCATCAAGTCAACACGCTTCACTCAACAACCTCACGACAGCAGGAAGTCGGCCTCCCCCGCCTTCGCGCCCTCGATGAACGCGGTCATCTCGTCGGTGGTGTAGATCAGCGCCGGTCCGTCCGGGTCGGTCGACTGGCGGACGGCGATCCGGCCGTCGGCGAGCTTCATGGCCTCCAGGCAGTTGCCGCCGTTGCCGCCGCTCCACGGCTTGTGCCAGCCCTCACTGCCCAACTCCCGCGCGGGCATGCCGTTGTAGACGTGTTTGCGCGGCTTGATGCGATCCATTCACAGCTCCTTGCGGAGATCCCGGAGGATCTCCTTCGTGCGATGTGCCGTAGCGGCCTGCGCCGCCATGCGGTCCATGACCTCGAGGTGGGTCGCCACCTCCGCGCGCGCGTCCAGGTAGACGGCGCCGGTCAGGTACTCGCTGTAGACCATGTCCGGAAGTTCGGGCATGGCAAATCGGAACAGCACGAAGGGCCCGTACGTGCCGGGGTGCGGCCCGTTGGTGAAGGGCGCGACCTGCAGCGTCACGTTGGGCAGCTTCGTGGCTTCGAGCAGTTTGTCGATCTGGGCACGCATCACCTCCGGGCCGCCGACGGGGCGGCGCAGCGCGGTTTCGTCGAACACGGCCCAGAATCGGGGCGCGTCCTGACGGGTGAGCAGTTCCTGTCGTTGTATGCGCAGCGCGACATGGCGCTCGATGTCCTCGGGCTGGGTCTGCCCGATGGCACCCGAACGCAGCACCCCGCGGGCGTAGTCCTCGGTCTGCAGCAGCCCCGGCACGAAGTGCGGGTCGTAGCTGCGGATGAGACCGGCGGCGCCCTCCAGGCTGACGTACATGGAGAACCAGCCCGGCAGGATGTCGTGGAAGCGCTGCCACCAGCCGGGTTTGTTGGCCTCCTCGGCGAGCTTGACGAAGTCCTCGGCCTCCTCGTCGGAGACGCCGTAGGACTTCAGCAGCAGCTGGAGGTAGGGGATCTTGAGGGCGACCTCGGCCATCTCCATGCGGCGGACGGTGGCGGGGGCGACACGCAGGACGCGGGCGGCCTCCTCGCGCTTGAGGCCGGCGCGTTCCCGCAGGTCCAGCAGCCGTCGGCCGAGGACGACCTGGCCGACCGTCGGCGCGGACCGCGGTTCGCTCACGCTCCACCTCCACGAAGTTGCTGACGGGCCGGACCACAAAAGAATGCTGACAGCCCGACGGCGCCATTCGAAGACCCATTCGAAGATCTGGACGGATCTCCGGTGATCCCAATTGGCGCCGCGCGACATGCTGTTGCGAGCAGTGTGCCATGGCCGCCCACGTCGTCACACAGCACTCTGCATTTTTCAGAGTGACACTTGCCAAGTGTTCACGGCGGGGCGATAGTGGCAAGCGTGATTCCGTCCGCGCCCTTAGGAACAGACGCCGCCGGAGGCCGCCCGTCCGGCTTCGGCGCCGCCCCGGGAGTGGGTCCCGACAAGGCCCCTGCCGAGCGCCGGTTCCGTTTCGAGCTGGCCGCCCATCCGGGCTCTCCCGCGCAGGCCAGACGCCTGACCAGGGCCCGGCTGACGGGCTGGTCGGTGTGCGAGGACACCTGCGACACGGCCGCCCTGGTGATCTCCGAGCTGGTCACCAACGCCCTCGTGCACACAGCGAGCAGCCTCATAGTCTGCGAGCTGCACGACGGCGACGACCTGGTGCGCATAGCCGTACGTGACGAGGGGTGCGCGCCGGGTGAGCCTCATCCGTCGCGGGCTCGGCCCGAGGAGGAGCACGGGAGGGGACTGCTTCTCATCGACTCCCTCTGTCACGCCTGGGGGGCGCAGGAACACGGGGTGGGGCTGCTGGTCTGGGCGGAGCTGCCGCGCAAGGCCGACGGGCCGCGGCACGACTGCGGTCCCTGCAACGACCTGGGCTGGGGGGCCCGGCCCAAGCCCGGACCGGCGGGCGGTTCGGGCGACGAGGACGAGGGGGAGGCGCGGCACGACGCGCACGGGACGGAGCGCTCATGGGGGTGAGGGCCGCGTCCGGCGGCCAGGCGATGAGCCTGGACACGCTGGTGCGCCTGCGGCGTGGACTGCACACGCCGAGGTCCGTACGGCGGCTGCAGGTGCCGGAGGGGATGACCGCGCCGCTGGGGTGCGACGCGGTGGCGGTGCCGGCGCGGTTCGGGCCGCTGGTGCTGCCCCGGCTGCCGAGGGTGGGGTGCGTCTACGCCGATGAGGCGCACTGGTGGTGGCTGGTGCCCTCCGACTCCGACTACGCGCTGGAGTGGCCCGCGCCCGCGCAGTACGCCGCCGGGGCGGTTGTTCCGGACGCCCCGGCGGTCCCCGGCCTGATCCACAAGCCGGACGGCACGTTGCCGTACACACCGCCGATTCCGTTGTATCTGGCGCTGTGCCGGGTGACGGGGACGACGCCCACGTGGTCCCGGCCGGTGTCCGCGTAACCGGCGTCCCCGTCGTGTGGCGGACCGTGTCCTCGAACGCCGGAGCGGTCGCCGCGCACACCGAAGGCGTCCCGCGTACGCCCCCGCACACCCCCCGCTCCCCCGCGCGCCCTCCCTTCCCCCTGCCCACCCCGCGATAGTGGCCTCCGGCCGTGAACGGGGGAGGGCGGGGCGTGGGCAGGAAGCGGGACGCGGCGGCGGCTGAGGTGTCCGAGTCGGAGCGGCTGCTGTTCGGGGGGCCGCTCCGGTACGACATGGGGTGGAGCGCGATCCGGGAGCGGAACTTCGAGCTGGGGTTCAGGGCCACGCTCAGCCGGCTCCCCGCCCTGCTCGCGTCGAGTTTCCGGCTCGCCTGGCGGGCCGACCCGCGGGCCGCCCGTATCGTGCTGGCGGCCGAGGTCGGCCGGGGCGGCACGCAGGCGGTGACGCTGCTGGCGGTGAACAGCGTGCTGGGCCGTGTCTTCAGGGGCGGCGCGATCGAGGACCGGCTGCACGGCGCCGCCCCCGCACTCGTCGCGATGGCCGCCGTCACCCTCGTGGGAGCCCTGCTGCGCGCCGCGTCGACGTACGCCACCGGGCGGCTGGAGCCCAAGGTGGAGCGCGTGGCCACCGAGCTGTACCTGGAGCGGGCGGCGGCCGTGGAGCTGGCCGCGATCGAGGACCACGCCTTCCACAAGCTGCTGGACACCGCCCAGTACGGCGCCGCGTCGGCCCGCCGCATGATCTCGTACGCCGCGCGCGTGGTGAACGCGACGATCTCGCTCGTCGCGGCGGCCGGCGTGCTGACCGTGCTGCACCCGGCCCTGCTCCCGCTGCTCGCGACGATGACGCTGCCCAGCGCCTGGAGCGCCCTGACCAACGCCCGGCGCCGCTACGAGTCCTTCCACACCTGGGTGCAGCATGCCCGCGCCGGGAACCTGCTGAGCAGTCTGCTCATCGAGCCCGCCGCCGCGCCGGAGATCCGGGTGCACGGGGTGGGGCCCTTCCTGCTGCGCCACTTCCACGCGATGTCGGAGACGGCGGAGGCCGAGCAGGCGCGGCTGGCCCGGCTCGCCGCCCGCACCGGGCTCATCGCGTCGGCCTGGACCGGCCTCGCGACCGTGGCGACGTACGCGACGCTCGGCGGGCTGCTGCTGGCCGGCGCGATGGCGCTGTCGGTGGCCGGTACGGCCGTGATCGCGATCCGGACCGGGTCGTCGAGCCTCGACAACCTCGTGCTGGAGATCAACGCGCTCCACCAGGAGGCCCTCTTCGTCGGCGATCTGCAGAAGCTCTACGTCGAGGCGGCCGAACGGGCGATTCCGGTGGGCGGGGAGCCGCTGCCCGACGACCCGCGGGAGATCCGCTTCGAGAACGTCACCTTCAGCTATCCGGGTGAGTCGGCCAGGCCCGCCCTCGACGACGTCACCCTCACGCTCCCCCTGGGCCGCATCGTGGCGCTCGTCGGGGAGAACGGTTCCGGGAAGACCACCCTGGTGAAGCTGCTGGCGGGGCTGTACACCCCGGACCGGGGCCGCATCCTGTGGGACGGCGTCGACGCGGCGACCGCCGACCGGCGTCTGCTCGCCGAGCGGATCGCGATGGTCGCGCAGGACTTCAAGCGCTGGCCTTTCACGGCACGGGTCAATGTCGCCGTGGGCCGTCCGGAGGTGCCGCTGACCGAGGAACGGCTGGCCACCGCGGTCGCCGAGGCGGGTGCCGGGGACGTCGTGGCCGGTCTGCCACGCGGGCTGGACACGCTGCTCGCCCGCAACTTCAGCGGCGGGCACGAGCTGTCCGGCGGCCAGTGGCAGCGGCTCGGCATCGCGCGGGCGGCCTACCGGCGGGGCCGCATTCTGATCGTGGACGAGCCGACGGCGGCTCTCGACGCACGCGCCGAGCTGGAGGTCTTCGAGAAGATCCGGGCGCTGGCCTCGGCCGGCCAGACCGTGATCCTCATCACGCACCGGCTGGCGTCCGTGCGGCACGCGGACCTGGTGCACGTCCTTGACCAGGGGCGGCTCGCGGAGTCCGGGACGCCGGAGGAGCTTCTGGCGGCCGGTGGCATCTACGCGGAGTTGTACGCGCTCCAGGCGGAGCAGTTCACGACACGTCTGCCCGCCCCGAAGGCGGGCTGACGCCATCCTCAGGCTGCCGCGTCGGCTGCCTCACCACTGCGGACGATCACCAGGAAGGTGTCCGTCGCGAGGTCCATGACGACCTCGGCGGCCAGTCCCTCCAGGCGTCGCGCGTGCGCGAACTCCTCGGCCGGCCACGAACCCCGCGGCCCACCCGCGGGAAAGCGTTCGAGCACTGTTCGCCCGTTCACCATCTCGCACCTCCAGAAAGCGTCGTGCTTGTAGGAGTTAACGCCTTCCGGTGCCCGAAAGCCTCGCTCGGTTGCGGTACTGAGACATAGTTGACACTCGTTCACTGCGGAGCGTGAGGATTCCGTCACCTTCCGAACATCATCCGCACGGAATGTGTCAGTCCTCGTACTCATCGTGATAGCGGATACGGGAGCTGCCTGCCGGCGCCCCAAGAGCCGACGCGCGCCCCTTGGGTTCCTCCCATTCCTCCTGGCGGCCCAGTGCGGTCAGGTCCAGGAAGCTGGTGGTCGACCCCAGACCGTCCAGCCCGCGCTCGTACGTCGAGTACGTGTGGAAGACCCGTTCGCCGTCCCGCAGGAAGCAGCTGACCCCGGGCCGCTCGACGAGCTCGCCCTCGTGCTCCAGCGTCACCTCGAAGTCGCGGTTGAAGTCGCCGCCGTGGGAGGAGTACCAGGGCAGGGTCCAGCCCATCCGCGCCTTGAACGGCAGGATCTTCGTGTACGGCGCCCGGGAGACGGCCGCGAAGGACGTGCCGCGCGCATGGAGATGGGCGAGATGTCCGATCTGGTCCAGGAACGCCGAGCAGCTGCGGCAGCCGGCGTCCCACTCCGGGGCGAACATGAAGTGGTAGACGACGAGCTGGTGCCGTCCCTCGAACAGGTCGAGGAGCGTGGCCTTGCCGTCGCCGCCCTCGAAGAGGTACTCCTCCTCCACCTCCACCATGGGCAGCCCGCGCCGCTCGGCGTTCACCGCGTCCCGCGCCCGCGTGAGCGCCTTCTCCTTCACGAGCAACTCGGCCCGCGCCGCCTGCCACACCTCACGCGTCACGATCTCCGGAAGCGACATGGCCCCTCCTGTGCACTGGTCCGTCACAGTGGTGACCGGGGGCGCGGGCGGAACTCATCGCCGCCGCGGAACTTTTTTCCGGCGGGCCGGAGGGCTCAGGGGTTGGCCGACCGGGTGACGCCCTGGGCGAGTTGGCCGACGACGTCGGCGACGCCGTGGCCGAAGGCGGTGGGCGCGATCAGCACGCCGAAGGCCAGGGCGAGGAAGACGGTCAGCCACTGGTCGGAACGGCTGCGGGCCTGAACCTTGCGCCGGATGCGCACGAAGATGATGACAGCGAGCAGCACCGTGACGTCGATCGTCAGCTCCACGAGACCGGCCCTCCCCGTCGACGCGTGGACTCCGTCTTCTGTGTAGCGTGAAACCACCCGGCGCGACGCCCGGTCACGGGCGGTTGGCGGCATATTGCCCCTCCCTGACCGGATCTCAGGTCTTGTAGTCCTGGATCCGCCTGCCGTGGCCGCGGTCGAGGAGAGCGGGCAGACGCTCGGCCAACTCCCTTGTCACCGACGGCACGTCAAGGGTGAGGAGCTCGCGGTCGCGCATCAGGACGCGGCCGTCGACGATCGTGGTGCGGACGTCGGAGGCGCGGACGCTGTGCACGAGGGTGGCGGCCGGGTCGTGGACGGGCTGGGTGTGGGGGGCGGTGAGGTCGACGAGGATGATGTCGGCGCGGCGGCCCGGGGCGAGGGTGCCGAGACTGTCGCCCAGGCCCACCGCGCGGGCGCTCTGCAGCGTCGCGTGGTGCAGGGCCTGACGGGACGTCAGCCAGCGCGGATCACCCGTGGTGGACTTCTGGATGAGGGCCGTCAGTGCCATCGACTCCCACACGTCGAGGGAGTTGTTGGACGCCGCCCCGTCCGTGGCGAGTCCGACGGGCACGCCGATGTCGTACAGGGACCGGATCGGTGTGGTCGTGGGCCAGCCGAACCTGAGGTAGGTGCGGGGTGCCGTGGCGACGGACGTACGACCGCCCGCCCGCCGCAGCACGGGCAGGTCGCGGTCGAGGATGCCGGTGCCGTGGGCGATGAGGACGTCGGTGTCGAGGATTCCGGTTCGTTCCAGCACCTCGATCGGCGTCACTCCGTGGCGCGCGAGGCTCGCCTCGGTCTGGTCGAGGTTCTCGGCGGCGTGGAGGTGCACGGGCAGCCCGTGTGCGCGGGCGAGGTCGGCCGTGGCCGCGAGGTCGGCGTCGTCGACCGTGTACGGCGCGTGCGGCGCGAGGGCGGTGGTGATGCGGCCGTCGGCGCCGCCCCGGTGCCGTAGCGCGAACTCCAGTGACCGCTCCCGCCCTTCGGCCCCCTGGGAGGAGAAGAACGCCTCGCCCAGATGGGCCCGCATCCCGCACTCCGCCACCACCCGGGCCACCGCGTCCATGGCGAAGTAGTGGTCCGCGAAGCACGTGACCCCGCCCCGGATCATCTCGGCGCAGGCGAGCCGCGCCCCCAACTCCACGTCCCTCTCGGTCAGGTTGGACTCGATCGGCCAGACGACGTCGTTGAACCACGCGTCGGTCGGCAGGTCCTCGGCGACCCCGCGCAGCGCCACCATCGGCGCGTGCGTATGGCAGTTGACGAGCCCGGGCAGGGCGACCTGGCCGCGGGCGTCGACGCGCTCGACGGCGGCCGTCCCCTCGACCGCGGCGGCCGTCGTCACCGTCTCGACGGCTCCGTCCCGGACGACGAGGGCCGCGTCCTGCTCGAACCCGACCCGCTCCTGGTCGTCGTGGACGAGGACGGTGCACCCGGTGATGATGAGATCGGCGGGGGTCTCGGTCATGGCGCCAACGTACGATGCCGGCGCCGCCCGTGCGACCGTCAGGCGTCGGCCCGCCGGACCCGGATCTTCGACTGGCCGTGCGGCAGCCGCTCCCAGTCGTCCATGAACTCGCCGCGCAGTCCGTGCCGTCGGGCCAGTTCGAGGAGCGTCTCGGTGCGGTAGTAGAAGTCCTCCCGCAGCACGTGGTGTTCCTCGCCCTCCGTGCGGTCGAAGGTGAAGTCGAACCAGCCGCCCGGCGCGAGCACCCGCCCCACATGGGCCAGGCACTCGTCGATGACGGGCAGCGGAGAGTGCGAGAAGACGCTGTGGGCGTGGACGACGTCGAAGTGCGCCTCGGGCAGGAAGGCCAGGGTGAGGTCGCGGACGGGGGTGAGCGTCGGCAGCCGCTTCTGCAGGCCCATCTCCACGATCGTGTCCTGGGCGGCGAGGAGGATGTCCGGGGAGATGTCGACGCCGTAGTAGTGCCCGGGCTGCAGATGGCGGATGAACCGCCAGCCGCCGCGCAGGTTTCCGCAGCCGATCTCCAGCATGCGGTGCTCGGGGCGCAGGCCGTGGCCGACGAGGTAGTCGAACTGCAACGCGCCCAGCGCCAACCACCGTTCGCGGCTGCGGCTGCCGACCGCCGCGTCGGGGTCGGCACGGGTGTCGGAGCGCATCACGGCGCGGTAGTAGGAGACGTGGTCGGGGTGGCGCCGGCTCAGCCACAGGTCGCGGGCGGCGCGGGCCAGGTGCCGCGGGACCCGGTCGGGGTGGCGGAGGGCGTACGTGAGGCGGTGGCCGAGGGTGGAGCGGTTGGCGGTGAGGTTTCTGGCGGGCATGGTCCGGTGCCTTTCCGGGACGGGAGGGGCGGCACCTCCCAGCCTCGGTGCGCCGGAACGGCCCTTCGGTCGGGCAACAGGCGCCGGTGCCGGGGCGGTCCGGCCGAGGCGCATGTCAACCGATCGGCTGATGCGCCGCGTTGTGGATGCCGTTAGACACGGAGGATGAGCCCCGAGCAGATGACCACCGACCCGGACGACCGCGCGCTGGCCGCGGTCGTGCACACCGCGTTCTTCCTGCTGCTGTGCTCGTCGTCGGTGCGCTACCTGACCCGCGACCACGCCGACGGCACGGCGCGTACGGCCTGGGTGACGGCGCTGTACGTCCTCTTCTCGCTCCTCTACGTCCTCGGCCACTTCCTGGCGCCCGCCCCGCGCCCCGGCTCCCGGCCCACCGCACGCCATCTCGTCTGGCTGGCCTCGGTGTCCGCCACCTGGACCGTCCTGCTCGCCCTCGCGCCGAGCGCCACCTGGTGCGCGATGCCGCTGCTGTTCGCCGGCCTGTACGCCCTGCCCCCGCGGTGGGCGGTGCCGCTGGCCGCCGTACTGACCGCGCTGGTCGTCGTCTCCGAGATCCGGGTCGCCGACGGCGCCCTCAACCCGAACATGGTCGTCGCCCCGCCGGCGCTCGCCGCCGTCGCCACCGCCGTACTGGTGCGGCTGCGGCGGCAGTCGGCCCGCCAGCGGGAGCTGATCGACGACCTGGTCCGCACCCGCCGCGACCTCGCGGCGACGGAGCGGCGGGCGGGCGTCCTCGCCGAACGGCAGCGGCTGTCCACGGAGATCCACGACACCCTCGCGCAGAGCCTGTCCAGCCAGCGGATGCTGCTCCAGGCCGCCGAGCGGGTGTGGGAGACGGACCCCGACGCGGCCCGCGCGCACGTCCGCGAGGCGGCCGCGATCACCTCCCGCGGCCTGGCCGAGGCCCGCCGTTTCGTCCACGACCTGGGCCCGGCCGACCTGGCCGGACACTCCCTGCCCGCCGCGCTGGCCGCGCTCGCCGAACGGGAGAGCGGCCCCGGGCTCACGGTCGGCTTCCACCTAGACGGCGACCCCGTCCCGCTGCCGGAACGGGTCGAGGCGGCTCTTCTGCGCATCGCCCAGGGGGCGTTGGCGAACGTACGGGAACACGCGGCGGCCACGCGAGCGGCGGTGACGCTGACGTGCCTGGAGGATCAGGTGTCGCTGGATGTGGCCGACAACGGGCGGGGGTTCGAGGTGGGTGCGCGATCGGGCGGAGGGCGTGGCGAGGGCCTGGGCCTGCGGACGGAGGCGGACGCCGGGAGCCGACGTGGGGTGGCGGCGGGCCCCGGGCGCGGGCACGGGCTGCCGGCGATGCGGATCCGGGCCCGGCAGTCGGGCGGCACGCTGAGCGTGGAGTCGGTGCCGGGCGAGGGCACGGTCGTGTCGGTCGCCGTTCCCTTGGCGCGTCCCGTCGGGGAGTTGGTCCCGTGAGCGTCCGCGTCCTCCTCTGCGACGATCACGCCGTCGTCCGGGCCGGCCTGCGCGCCCTGCTGTCCAGCGCCGACGGCATCGAGGTGGCCGGCGAGGCCGGCGGCGGCGAGGAGGCCCTCGCGCTGGCCGCCCGACTGCGCCCCGACGTCGTCCTGATGGACCTCCAACTAGGCACCGGCATGGACGGAGTGACGACGACGCGACACCTCACGACCGCCGAACACCCCGTCCGCGTGCTGGTGTTGACCATGTTCGACACGGACGCGGACATCACGCGGGCGATCGAGGCGGGCGCGACGGGCTACCTCCTGAAGGCGGAGCGCCCGGAGGAACTGTTCGCCGCGATCCACAGCGCCGCGTCCGGCCGTACGGCGCTCTCGCCCCCGGTCGCCGACCGTCTCCTCGCCCAGTTGCGCAACCCGCGTCCCGCCCTCTCGGAGCGCGAGCACGAGATCCTCGGCCAGCTCGCCCGCGGCCTCGGCAACCGGGAGATCGCCCGGGCGCTGTTCATCAGCGAGGCGACGGTGAAGACGCATCTCGGGCGGATCTACGGCAAGTTGGGGGTGGACACGCGGGCGGGGGCGGTGGCGGTGGCGAAGGAGCGGAGGTTGCTGCGCTGAGCGGTCTTGGGGCGGCGGGTGGGCTGGGGTGCGTGCTGGTGGCGCTTCGGTGGCGTCCGTTGGCGGGGGGCGCCTGGTGGCGGGGGGCGAGGTGGCAGTCGGTGGTGGCATCGATCTGGTGGCGGGGGGCGCTCGGTGACATCTGCCGGCAGGGGGCGCTTGGTGGTGGCATCTGGTCGCGAGGTGGCGCTCGGTCTGGGGCACCTGGTTGCGGAAGGGCGCTGGGGGGCGTCTGGACGCGGTGGGGGGCGCCTGGTGGTGGCCCCTATACCGCGAGGGGCAGGTCGGGCAGCCGTATCCCCGTCCGCTCCTTCCCCTCCTCGAACTCCGCCAGCAGCTGGGTGAGTTGGTCGACCTGGCGGGGCGACAGGCGTCCTGAGTCGTCGAGTTGGACGGCGCAGGCGGTGGTGGTGTCGACGAGCCGTTCGAGGGTGGCGACGACCTCGTCCGCGCCCGCCGAGTGCCGGGCCAGCGCGGGCAGTTCGGCCGCGGCGAGGGCGATGGCGGTGCGAGCCTCGGCGAGGGTGCGGTAGGCCTCGCGGCGCAGGGTCCAGCGGGTGGCGCGGTCGGGCGACTGGCCGAGCACGTGCGCGAGGTACGCGTGCGCCGCGCCGCCCGCCGCCGTGAGCCGGGCCCGTACCGTGCCGCCGTGCTGCCCCGGCATCGGCAGATGCCCGACGACGAGGACGATCGCGCAGGCCAGCAGCGTCTCCCCGATCCGGCTGACGGAGGCCTGCGGCTCGCCGCCGACCATCACGAGGCTGAGCACGAGCACGGTCACGACGGCGGTCTGGGCGGCGAAGTGCCGTGTGGCGACGGGCACCAGGGCCCCGCAGACGGCGACGAGCACGACGAGCCCTTCCGGCCGGGGCAGCACGGCCGCGAATCCGGCGAAGACGAGCGCACCGAGCACGGTCCCGGCCGCCCGGCACAGCACCCGGGAGACGAGCGGCCCGAGATCGGGCTTGACGAGGAAGACGGCGGTGGCGGGCAGCCAATACCAGTGCTGGTGCTGCCCGTACCAGCGGGCGTGGTGCAGCGCCTGCGCGACGGCGGCGCCGGCTCCGAAGCACAGGGCGACCCGAAGCCCGTACTCCCGCCCGCCGGCTCCGAAGACGACCCGCAGCAGTGTCCGGGCCGTACGGCGCCGGGTGTGCAGGTCGGTCGGCCGGCCCCGGTCGAAGGCCTCGGCGGCGTGCAGGAGGGCGTCGTCGAGGGCGCGCAGGGCGGGGGCGGAACGGTGGGGCGCGGGCAGCGGACCGGTGTGCGTGTTCCCGCGTACGGCCGCCGCGAGCCGCCGCGGTCCCTCGGAGGCTCGCCCGGCGACGGCCTCCCCGGCCCAGGCGAGCGCGGTCGCCGCCTCGGCCAGCGGGAGGGCGGCGGCGTACTGCGCGTGCAGCCGCCGCTCGGCGGCCGAGGAGGCGTACCGGCGCAGGCGGGGCCCGGCGAGCGCGTCCTGCGCGTGGTCGAGGGCGGCGGTGAGCGCGACGCGCCGCGCGGTGGCGTGCCGTGTTCCCGCGGCGTCGAGGAGGTCGGCGATCGCGTCGTAGACGGCGGCCACGGCGGCGCGTTCGCCGTCGAACCGGAAGTCGCCGGCGGTGGCGCCGGGGGTGGGCAGCGCGAGGCGCAGGGCGATGAGCCAGCCGGCGCCGGCGAGGAAGGCGAGGGCGCGCTGCGGACCGCTCTCCGGTGCGGGCATGCCGGCGCCGATGGCGGACGCGACGAGCAGTTGCGTGCCGGCGGCGGACGCCGTCGGTCCGACGGCGCTCACGGCGCCGGCCAGGAGTCCGAGTCCGGTGAGGACGAGGGTGAGGGTGACGGCTCCGAGATGTGCGCCCGCGTACGTTCCGACGAGCAGGCCGGCACCTCCCGCGAGGGCCGGCGCGCCGAGCCGCCGGACCGACGCGCGGCGGCTGCCGGGGCGGTCGTTGATGCCGGCGAGCATGGCGGCGATGGCGGCGACGACACCGAGCGAGGTGCGGTCGAGGAGGACGGCGAGCAGGAGGAGGGGCCCGGCGGCCAGCGCGCCCCGGGTGACCGCGCTCCAGGGAACCGGGCCACGCTGAGCACGGAGGGCGTGGGCGAGCCAGGGCGGAACGGCGGGGGTCACGGGGCTCCTGTCGGCGAGGGCGGCGGGTGGTGCGGGTGCCTTCGGACGACGGTGGCCGGGCGGGGAGGCTGTGATCTCCAGGTTAGACGGTGGGCTTGGAGGGCGTGGAACGCTCGTATTACCGCGGTGTGACGATGCATGGAAACGACACGTTCTTTATGAACGCAATCGGCCCACGCGCGCCTGCGCCGTGAGACGGGGGTCACGGGGAGGAGCTCGCGACTGCCGAGGAGGGTGCCCTCACGCGTGTGCCCGCGCCGTGAGGTAGGGGTCGCGGCGGAGGGCCTCGCGGCTGCCCAGGAGGGTGCCGGCGGTCAGGCCGATGGCGGGCAGCGTCAGTGCCGCGGCGGCCCACAACGGCCCGGGCAGGGCGTCGGCGACGGTGATGGGCAGTCCGAGCGTGCCGCTGAGAGGACGGGCCAGCAGCACGGAGATCCCGGTGCCGACGACCACCCCAACCACACCGGCGACGGCTCCCGACAGCACGGCCTCCCCGATCAGAATCCGCCGCAGCTCACCCCGCCCCGACCCGAGGATCCGCAACACGGCGAACTGCCCGAGCCGGGCCCGCGCACTGTCCGCGGCCCGGACCGCCCCCAGCGCGACGGCGCCGACCGCCAGCACCAGCACCCCGACCCGCATGGCGAGATCGGCGACACCGAACAGACCGGGAAGATCACGGACGCGGTCGGAAACAGGGGACGCCGAGAACCCGCCCTCCTGCAGCGCCCGGGTCACGCCGGCCACCTGCTTCTGCCGCCCCACCACGACGACGGCGGACTGCGCGCCTTCCTTCCGCCGGAAGGCCTCCCCGTCCTGCCCGACACGGGCCGCGGCCAGCATCGCGGCGGTGTCCTCGGCGAGGTAGGCGACACCGGGTCCGTCGGCCTGCCACCTCGGGTCGTACAGGGCGGCGACCCTCAGCCGCACCACCTCGGTCGTACCGGAAGCGGCCCCGGTCGCCTTGGTGTATCCGAAGGCGACGGTACGACCGAGGAGCGGGACGAAGTCGGTGCCCTGCGCGGTGGCGGGCAGGACGATGTCGCGGGGGCCGAGCCCGCGCGCGGGGACCTCACCCCGGGTGACGGGCAGGTCGTCGCCCGGGGTGAGGGTGTGACTGGTCAGGTCGTACGTGCCGTCGTCCTCGGCGTAGAGGACGGAGGGGTAGTCGGCGACGACTCGACGCACGCCGTCCACCTTCCCGGCGTCCTCCAGCGCGGATGCGGTGAGCGGCCGGACCGACGCGTCCCCTTCGAAAGAGGCCAACTCGATCCGGGTCAGCCCACCCGACGCCCGAACGTCCCGCGCAACAGCCCCGGCGGCCCCGCCCGCCACGCCGGCGGAGGTGGTGAGCAGCGCGGCGAGAGCGCACAGGGCAGGCAAGCCCCGCCACAGGGAACGCCCGTTCCACGTCCGGGGTTTGAGCGGGATACAGGTGTCCATGGTGACGGCATGCCCTTCGTGGTCCTGGGCGCGGGGTAAGCGGAGCAGGACAACCGCCTCCGCCCCCGCACAAGCGGATGCCGGACTGTACCTACGGGACGACCGTCCAAGATCGACCGAAAAGCGATGCCGACCGCCCACCCTCCCGCATCCCCGGCACCCGCTCGTCCTCAGCCGCCCGGCCCCTTCACGCCCCGCCCCGCATTCCCGCGAGCACGCACCGGCAGACCCAGGAGAGCCGTCTTCCAGCCACCCACGGCCGCGCGGTTTCACTCTCAGGCGCGACGACCCCTCACGAAGATGCCCGATTACGACCATCTTGCGCTCGCTTTCGATCAGAACCGACACTTATGACAGCGGGGCTGCGCAGGGAACCGTGAGGGGGCCGCATGGCAGAGAGCAACGACGGCAACGACGACAACGCCGACTTACTGCGCCTGCTGAACGATCGATTGCTGATCATGACGAACGACAGGTCGGCGATCGACCTGCTGCCGTACGTGGACGTACGCACCGGAGGCCTGGTCCTCACGGGCGCCGACGCGCCGAGCCGGTGCCGGCATCTGCGCAACAGGTTCCCGGACGTCGTGGTGGCCGTCGACCTCGCCGGACACGAACACTCGGTGGCCACGCCGACGCACCCTTTCGGTTACCGGTCGAAAGACGGGGGCTGGCACGCCCTCGGCCTCGCGGGCGTGGAGGAGATCCTCAACGGCCAACTGGCCAACAAGGCCGCGTTCGCGGTGACGCCGACAGCCTTCATACGGGAGGACGAGGCCGGAGACGCACGCGTCCTGAAGGCGGTGATCGGACAAGCGAACCGGTTGAGGCGGACGGACACCGTGGTGCTGCTGCCGTGCAGTTGGCGCTGGCTGCGAGACGGCTCCCTCAGCCACCTGGTCGAACAGGTCCGGGCGAGCCGCCACCCCGTGGCGCTGATCATGCAGCACTCGGACGATCCCCTGCGGGCGAGGGGCGTGATCGAAGGACTGCGGCTACTGTGCCGGTCCTGCCCGGGGCTCCTGCTGTGGCGCACCGACCTGGCCGTGTTCGACGCGCTGGCCCACGGGGCGATCGGCGGCGCGGTCGGCATGACGGCCGCCCTGCGGCACGGCCTCGTCCCGCGCGTCAGGAGCGGGGGTCCACCGGGCTCACCTCATCCGGTGGTCCTCGTGCGGGAGCTCCTGGAGTACAGACGCGTGGCGAAACTCCGCGACTGGACGGCGGTGATCGGCCCTTGGCCGTGCGACTGCCGTGTCTGCGAGGGCCGTTCCCTGGACCGCTTCGACAACAGCCCCGCCGCCGTACCGGAAACGCGACGCCACACGCTCTGCGAACTCTTCGCCCTGCACGCCGAACTGACGTCGACTCATGCGGGCTGGGAGCGCCTGATGTGGTGGCGCCAGATGGTCGCCGACGCGATCGAACGCCACCACCACCTGTGCGAACGCCTCGGCGAGACAACTCCCTCCCACCCACGCACCCTCCACAAGTGGCAGGAACCGAGCCCACCACCACTCGCATCGAGCTGACAGCACACCAGGACCCGGCACCCTTTCAAGTGGCCGATTCCCGCCGCCCCACCACCCCGCGCACTACCGAAATCCCTGCTCACCGACCTCGGCAGTGGGATAGCGTTGACTCGCGCCACAGCCCTCCGCGGAGGGCGTACCGACGTGAGCCCGCGAGTGCGTGTCCCTCGCCGAGGTCGGACGGATTTCAGGACGCTCCCGGCTGGGAGCCCTCCCCGCCATCCGACCGACGCAAGGAGACGCTCTCGGATGAGCCCCGTCGAGTACAAGCCTGAACGCCCCCGTACCTGGATCCGCGACATCCTCGTCGGTGTCGCCGCGAGCCTCGGCTCGGACCTGGTTCGGATCCTCGTCCAGGCTGCGGCGCACCTCCTCGGTTGACCGGGGAGCGGGGCGGGCCTCCGGGTCCGCCCCTTCGAAAGCTGTCATCGCGGCCCGACGGGCTTCCTCTCCAGGACACGCCCCCACCCGCACGAGTTCTGTCGTGCCTGCGGGGGAAGTACCTGTGCTGCTCCGGAAGTCGGTCGCCGATCTGCGTCCGCTCATCGTTCCCGTCGGCGGGAAGTATCTGCCGCTGACGCAGCGGCTGATCAACGAGTACGTCCAGTCGCACCCCAACAAGAAGCAACCGGGCAACGGGCTCGTGGCCTCCTGGGACCACAGTCTCCCCGACGTCATCGAGGCACTCCTCGCCCGCGGGCTCGACGAGGTCGAGGTACTCATCGAGTACGCGACCCCCGGCATGGCGGGCGAAGCCGACGTGATCCTCGCGGGGCGCAATCCGACGACCAAAGACCTCTCGTACGTGGTGGTGGAACTCAAGCAGTGGCGCAAGGCGCTGGTGTCCCCCACCAATCCGATCGCCGTGGACGCCGGCTACGACAAGCCCAAGCTCCACCCGGTGCGCCAGGTGCAGCGCTACTGCGAGTACCTCGTCCAGCACCTGGTGCCGTTGCACGGCCATCCCGGACGTGTCGCCGGAGTCGCGTTGCTGCACAACGCCAGGCATGAGGTGGCCGCCCTCTTCGACCTGCCGACCAACGATCACGGGCGGCTGTACACGAGGGATCAACTCGGCGCGTTCGAGGCGTTTCTCGCCTCACGTCTGGAGGCAGGAGTCTCCGGCGCCCGAGCCGCGGACGTCCTGTGTCAGGCGGCGCAGTACGAGGCGCCGTCGTCCAGCGAGGCCTTCAGCAGGGTCGGCAGCCCGCACCCGGTCTTCGCTCTCCAGAAGGAACAGGAGATCGCCTTCCAGGAGGTGTACGAGAAGGTGCGCGCCGGCGGAGCGAAGGGGGGCCGCAAGAAGGTCGTCATCATCCAGGGCGGTCCCGGCAGCGGTAAGACGGCAGTCGCCGTGGAGTTGTTGCGCACCCTTCGGCAGGAGGGACACCAGGTCGTGCACGCGAGCGGTTCCCGATCGTTCACCAAGAACCTGCGTCAGGCCGCCGTGGACGCCGCACCGCGCGGCAAGAAGGGCGCCGCGAAGAAGCAGGCGCTCGAGGACTACCGGTACTTCCAGCAGTTCGGTCACCTGCCCGAGAACTCCCTCGACGTCCTCATCGCCGACGAAGCCCACCGTATTCGGATCAGGTCCAGCGGTCGTGATGTGAGGAGGTGGGTCAAGGAGCGCGGTCTTCCGCAGGCGGACGAGCTCATCCTCGCTGCCGAGGTACCGGTCTTCCTCCTCGACGACTGGCAGTCGCTGCGCCCCGACGAGGTCGGCTCGGTCGCCTATCTCGTCGAACGGGCCGAGGCCCTCGGTTGCGACCACGAGGTCATCGAGTTGCCCGGCATGTTCCGCGCCGAGGGAAGCGCCGCGTTCCGTGACTGGGTGACGAAGCTGCTGAGTCTCAAGCCGACGACCGCGCCCGCCTGGGTGCCCGACGGCCGCATCGACGTGCGCCTGGCGGAGAGCCCTGAGGAGATGGAGACGTTCCTCGAGGAACGTATCCGCAAGGACAACGCGCAGGCTCGCATGACCGCCGGTTTCTGCTGGGAGTGGAAGACCCCCGAAGACGGCGAACTGCTTCTCGAAGTGCGCATCGGGGACTGGCATCGTCCCTGGAACGCGAAGGACGGCGTGTCGCTCGACGACGTACCCGAGACGAGCCAGTGGGCCACCGATCCCCGCGGCTTCGGGCAGATCGGGTGCATCTTCACAGCGCAGAACTTCGAGTTCGACTGGAGTGGTGTCATCATCGGCCGGGACCTGGTGTGGCGAGAAGGCCGCCTCACCGTCGACCGTACGAAGACCCATGACAGCAAACTCAGATCCGCCAAGGTGAGCGACGCGCAGGTGGACCGCCTCGTGAGACACGCCTACCACGTACTGCTCACCCGCGCCCGCAACGGCGTCGTCATCTATGCCGAGGACACGGACACGCGCCACGCCCTGCGCAGGCTGATCTGCGGCACGGTCGCCGACTCCCCCCTGGCCAGACCTCCGAAGAAGAAGCTTCCGCCGCAGGTCAGCAAGGCCGAGCACATCGTCGCACAGCGGCTCGCGATAGAGTTCGACTAGTCGTCATTGCGGCCCGCCGGGCTTCCGCTCCGCTCCCGCGGGGTCCTGAAGGACATGCCCCCACCCGCACGAGTCATTTCGTGCTGCCTGGGGGCGTTCCTTGCTGTTCCGCGAGTCCGCAGAAGCGATCACCGCGCGGGCCCTTGACGGTTCGCTGTTCCTGCACCTCGCCGAGCAGTTCGTGCACCACCACGGTTACCGGCCCGGGCCGTCGGAAGCCCGCTCCTGGGAGCGTTCGCTGCCCGCGCTCAGCCGTGCCCTGGTCGACGCCGGGCTGGGGCAGGTGGAGATGCTGCTCGAATACGCCCTCCCCCTCACCAGCAAGCGGGCGGACGCGGTGCTCGCCGGCGTCCATCCGAGGACCGGTGAGCCGTCGTACGTGGTGGTCGAACTGAAGCAGTGGAGCCAGGCGTATCCGGACGAGGGCGATCCCCTCCTGTGCCGTGTCGACTCGTACGCCCAGCCCGTCCTCAACCCCGTCGAGCAGGTGCGCGGCTACTGCGACTACCTGGTCGGCTTCAACGGGGCGTTGGCCGGTCATCCGGAGCGGATCGCCGGTGTGGCCTATCTTCACAACGCCACGGAGTTCGGTGTGGGCGGGCTGTACGAAGTGCGGCAGAGCGAGTACGGACGGATGTTCACCGCCGAGCGGCGCGGTGAGTTCCTCGACTACCTGCGGTCGAGACTCGCACCGCGGCCGGGCGCCGCCGAGGCGGACGCCCTGCTGGCCGGCAAGCCCGGGCCGTCGCGTCAGCTGATGACGGTGGCGGCTCAGGAAGTGCGTGAGCGGGAGCAGTTCGTGCTGCTGGACGAGCAGAAGGTGGCCTACGAGCTGGTGCTCGCGGCGATCCGCAGGGCCGAGGAGTCGGACCACAAGGAAGTCGTCGTGGTGACGGGCGGACCCGGTACCGGCAAGAGCGTGATCGCCCTGTCGCTGCTCGGAGAGCTGTACCGGCGGGGTGTGCCCGCCCTGCACGCGACCGGCTCGCAGTCGTTCACCAAGACGATGCGCAAGGTCGCGGGCGCCCGGAAGCGCGAGGTCCAGGATCTCTTCAAGTACTTCAACAGCTTCGTGACGGCGCCGAAGAACAGCCTCACGGTGCTGATCTGCGACGAGGCCCACCGCATCCGGGAGACTTCGGCCAACCGCTACACCCCCGCCACGCACCGCACCGGCAAACGGCAGATCGACGAGCTCATCGACGTGGCGCGGGTACCCGTCTTCCTCCTGGACCAGCACCAGGTGGTACGGCCGGGAGAAATGGGCACCGTGGAGGAGATCAGGTCGTCCGCGGCGGCGCGCGGACTGCGGTGCCGGGTCGTGGAGTTGGACAGTCAGTTCCGGTGCGGCGGCAGCGACGCGTATCTGCGGTGGGTCGTACGCCTGCTCGGTCTGGAGGGCGGCGGCCCGGTCCCGTGGGAGGACGACGGCAAAGTCGTTCTCGAAGTGGTCGACAGCCCGCAGGAGTTGGAGGAGCTCCTCGCCGCCAGGCGGGCTCAGGGATACGGCGCCCGCATGACCGCCGGATACTGCTGGCCCTGGACCAAGAAGGTCCCACCCGGTCAGTCCCTGCCTGCGGACGTCGTGATCGGCGACTGGGCTCGTCCCTGGAACGTGTTCGGCGAGCGTGCCGTGAACGGCGCTCCCCCGGCCGCTCTGTGGGCCACGGATCCCGCCGGGTTCGGCCAGGTCGGCTGCGTCTACACCGCGCAGGGTTTCGAGTACGACTGGAACGGCGTCATCATCGGCCCCGATCTGGTGTGGCGCGGCGACCGATGGATCGTCGACCGCACGGCCTCCAAGGATCCGGTCTTCAAGAGGTCCACGCCGGACGCCGACGTGGACCGGCTGATCCGCAACACGTACAAGGTGCTGTTGACCCGCGGGATGATCGGGACGGTGATCTACTCGACCGACGCGGAAACCCGGGCCAAGTTGCGCGAACTCGTGATCCCCTCGACGTCGTCCGTCGTTCCGGTCGCTCACTGACTCGATCGAGACAACTGCACCGCGCGGTCGAGGAGTTCTTCGGCTTCGGTGAGGGCGCGGGTGAGGGCGTCGGGGGTTGCCGGCAGGTGTTCGAGCAGGGTGTCGGCCTTGGTCAGGCCCGCTCGGTGGACGAGGCCCTTTTCGTTGGTGACCCATTCTCCGCGTGCGGCGAGGACCGCGTGGGCGGTCTGGGTTGTGGCGAGGGCGACGGCGCCGGCGACCTGGGTGACTGAGCCCCTGGGGGCGTGGCCCGTCCTGGCGTAGGCGAGGGTGGCGCGGGCTGTGTTGTGCCAGCGTTCGGAGGCGGTCGCGCGCAGTGCGGGTGGGTAGTGGGCAGGGCGGGGGAGGTCACCCGTCAGGGGTTTGTTGATCGCCAGTTCCGCGACGAGCAGGTAGGTGGGGATTCCGGCGAGGTGGAAGAGCAGGGGTTCCACCCGGAAGCGTCCTGCCTCCGCCTCCGCCAGTTCCCTTTCCACCACGTCCAGGTCGCGGTAGTGGACGTCGACTCGGCGTCCGTCGACGGTCAGCCAGGCGCCGCCGTTGAAGACGCCGCCGCCCCAGCCACCGATCTCCGAGACCTCGCCCTCCCAGCCCAGGGCGCGGAGGTCGGCGGGGGCGAAGGGGCCGCGGTAGTAGAGGGCCAGGTCCCAGTCGCTGTCGGGGCGGTGGGTGCCCTGGGCGCGGGAGCCGCCGAGGGCGACGGCCTGGACCGTGGGGAGGGTGGCGAGGCGGTCGGTGGTGGTGGAGAGGAACGTCTCGTCGTCCAGGGTGGGTGTCGCTCGCATGGGTCTCAGGCTGCCTCGGAGGCCGTTGTCAGTGCCAGGCGTTATCAATGGAGTCGTCACTCAGTGTTATCGCGGGGGAGGTTGCTGTGACGTCCTGTGGTGGGGTGGGGTCGGAGCGGCGTCGGTATGTGTCCGCCGCCGGGCTACGGGCGCGGGGGTGGACCCGGGGCATGGTGCGGCGGTTGCTCGGGGAGCCCGATCTGCGGTGGGCGGATCCGCGCTTCGGCGCCGACGGGCCGCCGCCTGGGCTGTATCGCGTGGAACGGGTCGAGGGCGCCGAGCGCAGTGCGGAGTTCCGGGCGATGACGGCGACCGCGGCCCGGCGGTCGGAGGCGGCGCGGGCGGCTGCGCGGCGCCGTCGGCGGGAGGTGCTGGCGCGCATCGCGGCGGGGCCGGTCGAGGTGCCGAAGCTGGAGGCGCGCAGGCTGACGGCCCTCGCCGTCGAGCATCACTACAGGAGGGCGGTGAGAGCGGAGGAAGAGGAGGAGCGGGCGGGCGAGGGGTGGGCCCTTGGGGCTGGGGATGGGTGCAGGGCTGGGGATGGGGCTGGGTGCAGGGCTGAGCCCGGGTGCAGGGCTGAACCCGGGTGCAGAGCTGAGCCCGGGTGCAGGGCTGAACCCGGGTGCAGGGCTGGGGCCGGCTCGAAGTCCGGGTCCGGTTCCGAATCCGCGTCCCAGTCCACATCTGGGTCCCGGTCCGAGTCTGGGTCTGGGGCCGAGTCTGGGTCTGGGGCCGAGTCTGGGTCTGGGGCCGAGTCCGCGTTCGAGTCCGCGTCCGCGTCCGCGTCCGCGTCCGCGTTCGCGTTCGCGTTCGCGTTCGCGGAGAGTGTGGAGCGGCGTGTGCTCGATCGTTGGAAGGTCGACTATCTGGTGCAGCAGGTCGTTTCTTGCGACGAGTTGATGGACGTGCTGTCCGGGGCCTCGGGGCTGGGTGTCGCCGAGGGGCTGTTGCTGCGGCGCGTTTACGGGGCCATCGCCGAAGTCTACCCGGAGCTCGGGCGGGAGTGCGAGCGGCGGCTCGGGCTGCCGTGACTCCCGTGGGTGCCGTAGGCCCAGTGGCATCCCGGTGGAAATTCGGGTGCGGTCCCGCCCGCGTGACCGGAGGATCTGGGAGTCAGCCATCCTAGGAGCCGCCGTCATGATGCGTCGTGTCACCGTCCCCGCTCTCTTCCCGCCGCCCACGTACTCCCACGCCTCCGTCGTCGAGGCCGGTACCCGGCTGGCCTTTCTCGCCGGGGCCGTGCCCTTGGACGCCGACGGGAAATTGGTCGGGGACGGGGATGCCGTGCGGCAGGCCGAGCAGGTCATCGCGAACCTCGTCGAGCAACTGCGCGCCGTCGGCAGCGACTTGGCGCACGTCGTGGCGACCGACGTGTACGTCGTGAGCACGGAAACTGCGACGCTCTCCGCCGTTTGGGAGGTCGTCGAGGCCTCCGGGCTCAGCGCCGGCCCGCATTCCTCGACGCTCCTCGGTGTGGCGTGTCTCGGGTACGCCGGGCAGTTGGTGGAGATTACGGCTACCGCTGTCGTACCCGACGTGCCGTAAGAAGCCGTGCCGTAAGAAGCCGTAAGAACAGGAGAGCCGCCGTATGTTGATCGAGCACCGAGGCCGACGGCCCGTCGTCCCCGAGTCCGCCTACGTCGCCCCGACCGCCGTGCTGTGCGGCGCCGTCACCCTCGGCGAGCGCACCCGGGTGCTGCACGGTGCCGTGCTCAGCGCCGAGGACGGGGAGGTGCGCGTCGGCTCGGACGTGGTCGTCATGGAGAACGCCCTGGTGCGGGGACGGGCCGCGCACCCCGCGGTGATCGGGGACGCCGTGCTCGTCGGACCGCACGCCCACATCAACGGGGCCACCATCGAGGACGAGGTCTTCGTCGCGACGGGGGCCTCCGTGTTCCCGGGGGCCGTCGTCGGCGCCGGATCAGAGTTGCGGATCAACAGCGTGCTCCAGGTCAACTCCGTGCTGCCACCCGGCACCGTCGTGCCCATCGGGTGGATCGCGGTCGGCAGACCGGCGGCCTCGCTATTCGCACCGGAGCAGCACGACCAGCTCTGGGAGGTGCAGCGGGAGTTGGACTTCCCCGGCACGGTGTACGGCGTGCCGCGCGGCACCTCCATGCGGGACATCATGGCGCGCCAGGCCGACTTCTACGGCGCCCACCTCGAAGACCACCCCCTCGACGACTGACAGGATCCGCCCTTGCCCACCGAACCGGTCGCCCCCGTGACCCTCCGCCGAGCCACCGCCCCGGACGCCCGCCCCGCCGCCGACGTCTGGCTGCGGTCCTTCGCCGCCGCGCTGCCGACGGTCGTCAGCCCCAGGTCCGCCGAGGAGGTGCGCCATTACTTCCGGGACGTGGTGGTGCCGTACCGGGAGACGTGGGTGGCGGAGGCGGAGGGTGACGTCGTCGGGGTCATGGTGCTGCACGACGGCGAGCTGTCACAGCTCTACCTCTCCCCCCACTGGCGTGGACGTGGCATCGGCGACCGGTTCGTCACGCTGGCCAAGGAGCGGAATCCGGGCGGCCTCAGCCTGTGGACCTTCCAGGTCAACCAGCCCGCGCATCGCTTCTACGAACGCCACGGCTTCGTCCCCGTCGAGTACACGGACGGCAGCGGGAACGAAGAGCACGAGCCGGACGTGCGGTACGTCTGGCAGCCCTGAGGTCCACGGCCCTCACCGACGCCGATACGCCCACTCGGCCGCCTGCGCCGCCAGCTGCACCAGGTCCGGGTCCCCGGCGACCCCGTCAAGGTGCCGGTACTCGACCGCCGTGAGGATCACGATCCGTTCCGGCAGCCCCAGGTCCCCCTCGTGGAACCCGGGCGACCCGCCCGCCAGGATCTCCTCCGCCGCCTCACCGGCAGGCATCCCCGCCGCGTGGCGGGCGTGGACCAGGGCTTCGAGCTCCCGGAGATAGGTGACGTAACCCCGCACGTCCTGGGGACTCATCAGCGGGCCGTGGCCGGGGACGACCACCTCGGGATCCAGTCCGAGGATCGTCTCGCACGCGTCCGCGATCCGCGCCAGCGGGCCGTTCCAGTGCACGGGATGGTCGCCGTTGAACAGCACGTCCCCGGCGCACACCACCCGCTGCGCGGGCAGATGCACGATCAGGTCGCCCGCCGAGTGCGCCGGCCCCACCTCGATCAGTTCCGCCTCGATGGTGCCGACCCGCAGTGCGTGCCGGCCGCTGAAGGTCACCGTGGGCGCCACCACCTCCAGGTCGTCGTACCGGTAGCGGCCGAAGTGCTCCCGTGCGTACCAGCCGAGCGGCTGGTCGGCCGGCGTGCCATGGGTGAGGAAGTGCATCTGCTGCGGCGAGGGTTCGCGGCACAGGTGCTCCGCGCTCGCCTTGGTGGCGATGATCTCGGCACCCGGGAAGCAGGCGTTGCCGAAGGTGTGGTCGCCGTTGGCGTGCGTGTTGACGATCGTCCCCACGGCGGCGGCGCCGGCCGGCAGGACCGGGCGGGCGGCGGCGATCAGGGCCTCGGTCATCGGCCGGTCGTAGGGCGTGTCGATCAGGGCCGCCTGATCGCCGGAGGTGAGGAGCAGGCAGTTGGCGAAGCCCCAGGTGCCGGTGTGGGGCGGGGCCCACAGATGCAGTCCGTCGGCCAGCAGGACGAGCTTGTCAGGAAGGTTCATGCGGCTCATTCTCACGAAGCCCGCCGCCCTCCGCGTACTCACCAAGCCCCGCCACCCTCCGCACACTCACCAAGCCCCACCACCCTCCGCACACTCACCAAGCCCCACCACCCTCGGCGCGCTCACAGCCTCGCCACCTTCCGCGCACTCACGAAGCCCCATCACCCCCCACGCACTCACGAAGCCCCACCACCCTCCGGACACCGGCCCCACAAACGGCCCTTGGGCACCGGCTTCGCGTAACTGCCCGCCCTGCTGGTCGTCAGCCCCAGCGCGACCAGCGACTCCGCGAGCCTCACCGCCGCCCCGACCCCGTCGACGACCGGCAGCCCCAGCTTCTCCCCCACCACCCGCTGCAACCCCGTCATCCCGGCGCAGCCGAGCACCAGGACCTCGGCGCCGGCCTGGCGGGCCCGTTCCGCGGCGGTCAGGAAGGCCGCCTCCGTGCGGTCGGTGTCGCCGAGGTCGAGGACGCCCAGGCCGGTGCCGACGACCGCCGCGCAGTTGCGGCCCACTCCCGCGAGCTCCAGGCTGTCCTCGATCTGCCCGCAGGAGCGTTCGAGGGTGGTGACGACGCCGTACCGCCGTCCCAGCAGGCAGGCCAGGTGCGCCGCGGCCTCGGTGATGTCGACGACCGGCACGTCCACCAACTCCCGTGCGCCTTCCCGCCCGTGCTCGCCGAAGCCGGCCATCACGACGGCGTCGTAGGCGGGACCGTCGTAGGTGCGCAGCAGGTCGATGACCGCCGCGGCCGAGAGGTGGCTGTCGAGCCAGCCCTCCACGGACTGGGGTCCCCACGCGGGGGTCAGTCCGGTCACGGTGGTGCCCGGGCCGGCCGCGGCCCGGGCACCTCGTACGATCTCCTCGGTCATCTCCTGCGTGGTGTTGCAGTTGGTGACGACGATCCGCACGTCCGTCAGACCTCCGAGGGCTCGGGAGCAGCGGTGCGCTCGGACCGGCAGATCAGCAGGTAGAGCCCGGCCGCCAGCGCCGTGCCGATGAACCAGGAGTACGGGGCCACGTCGCTGAAGGTCTTCACCAGCGCGAGCACCGCGGCGGCCCCGGCGGAGGGCAGGAACGCCCACAGCGCCTTGGGGTTGACGCCCCTGCGGTAGTGGTAGCGCGAGCCGGGGCGGGCGTCGAAGAGCTCGTCCACGTTCACGCGGCCGCGCTTGACCCAGTGGTAGTCGACCATGATCACGCCGAACAGCGGGCCCAGGAAGGCACCGAGGCCGCCGAGGAAGTAGTTGACGACGGTCGGGTTGGAGAAGAGGTTCCAGGGGGTCACGACCAGCGCGGCGACCGTGCTGATCATGCCGCCGACCTTGAAGGTGATCTTCTGCGGCCAGACGTTGGCCAGGTCGTACGCCGGTGAGACGAAGTTGGCGACGATGTTGACGCCCATGGTGGCCACGGCGAAGGTGAAGGCCGCGACGACGAGCACCCAGGTGTTGCCGATCTTGGCGACGAGTTCCGCCGGGTCGGTGATGGCCGTGCCGAACACCTCCAGTGAGCCGGCCGTGACGATCACCGAAACGACCACGAAGGCCGTCGAGTTGACGGGCAGGCCCCAGAAGTTGCCGCGGCGGACGGTCTTGTAGTCCGGCGCGAAGCGGGAGAAGTCGCAGAAGTTGAGCATCAGGGTGCCGTAGGTGGCCAGGATCAGGCCGATCGCGCCGAACCACTGCCGCCACTGCTCGCCCACCGGTACCGGGTGCGGGGTGGAGGTGAGCGAGATGCTCCAGTCGGCCCTGGCCAGGACCCACACCGCGAGCGCGATCATCACCAGCCAGATCGCCGGACCGCAGAAGTCCTGGAACTTCCGTACGGATTCCATGCCCTGACTGATGATCAGGGCCTGGATCAGCCACAGGGAGACGAAGGAGCACCAGCCGAGCGCGTCAAGCCCGAGGAAGGAGTGGTGCGTCCAGGACTCCAGGCCCGGCCAGGCCGCCAGCAGCATGACGTTGACGGCGACGGAGGCCAGGTAGGTCTGGATGCCGTACCACATGATGGCGATCACGGCCCGGATCAGGGCCGGGATGTTGGCGCCCCAGACGCCGAAGCTGATGCGGCTGACCACCGGGAAGGGCACGCCGTGGCGCTGGCCGATCCGGCCCATCCAGTTCATGCCGATGTAGATGAGCACGAAGCCGGCGAGGAGGGAGGTGAAGACCTGCCACACGTTCATGCCGAGGACCAGCAGGCCGGCGGCGAAGGTGTAGTTGCCGAGGTTGTGGACGTCGGACATCCACAGGGCGAAGAGGTCGAAGACCTTCCAGTTCCGCCGGCCGGCGGGCGCGAGGTCTTCGTTGGTGAGCCGGGGGTCGGGGACGAACGCTGGGGCGCCGGTGGCTTCGGCACGGTCGGCGAGGGACACGGGGCCTCCATGGGCGAGGGGACGGAGGACGGCAGCCGTTTGGTATACCAAACTGCCGCCATGGTCCCGTCGTCAAGCGTTCGGACCGATGTCGCGGTTGTTAAGGACCCGTAAAACACCCCGAGAACCCGGCTGAAGACACCCCGGGAATGCGGCTGAAGACACCCCGGAACCCGCCTGCAAGCACCCCGGAACCCGGCGGGGACACCCGGGGACCCGGCAAGCGGCGCCCGTCGGAGAAGATGGCCCCATGAGGAAGATGGCCCCATGAGCTCCGCGACGAAGATCGAACCGCTGGGCGCCGTCCGCGAGCGCGTCCTGTCCAGCCTGCGGCAGGAGATCATCGCCGGCCGCCTGCGCCCGGGTGACCGGCTGGTCGAGCGTGAGCTGGCCGACCGCTTCGGAGTCTCCCGGGTGCCGGTGCGCGAGGCGATCCGGGCGCTGGTCGCCGAGGGCTTCGTCCACTTCGAGACGCCACGCCGTACGGTCGTACGCCGGCTGACCCCGAACGACGTCCGGGAACTGTTCGAACTGCGCGAGGCCCTGGAGGTCTACGCGGCCGGGCTCGCCGCCGCGCACGCGACACCGCGGGACCTGGCCGAGGCGGAGGAACTCCTCGACCGGGCCGCCGCCGCGACCGAGGCGGGGGACGCCGAGGCGATCACGGACGTCAACAGCCGGCTGCACGACCGGATCGTGGCGATGGCCGGCAACAGCCTGATCGTCGCCGCCCTGGAACCGGTCGCGGGCCGGCTGCGCTGGATGACCCGGCGCAACGAGGAGTGGCCCCAACTCCTCGTGGAGCACCGCGAGTTGTACGAGGCGATCGCCTCCGGCGACCCGGAGCGCGCCCGGGCCCACGCCCTGGCCCATGTGCGGACCAACTATCGTTCCACCGTCAGACACCTGTTCGGTGACATCGAGCCGGAGGCGGGGGCCTAGGAAACGCCCACCGCCGGGGGGGAACACATAGATGGTCAGCAGACGTGGGCTGTTGGGCGGGGCCGCGCTTCTCGGCGTGGGTCTGGTGGGCGGCGGGGCGGGGGTCGCCGCGGCCGACGAACCGCTCGACACGCCGTTCACGCCCGTCGGCACACCGCACCTCGCGGAGGCCGAGCGGATGGTGCGCTACCAGCGGCTGCTGGCCGCCGGGTACGTGCCGACCGGCCTGGTGGGCCACTGGCCGCTGGACGGCACCGGCGCCGACCGCTCGGGCCGGGAGCACGCCGTCACGCCCGGTTCCGGCGCGACCTGGACGGCCCTGCGGGCGGGCGGGGAGCTCAGCCTGGACGGGACGTCCGGGGCGTACGCGGCGACGGGCTCGGTGCTGGACACGACGGCGCCCTTCACGGTCTCCGCCTGGGTGCGCCTGGCGGCCGACGCCGACCTCGCCAGCATGTACACCGCGGTCAGCCAGGACGGCACCACCGCCAGCCGCTTCCTGCTCCAGTACGACAACACGGCCGGCACCTGGGCGTTCAAGGTCCGTGCCGAGGACCAGAGCAGCAAGGTCTCCGCGGTCGCGACGACCAGGGCGGCGCTCGGGGTGTGGACCCACCTGACCGGAGTGTGGGACGGCACGCAGATCCTGCTGTACGTCGACGGGCAGCAGGAGGGCAGCGCGGCGACGACGCTGTCCTGGGCGGCGACCCAGGGCTTCAACATCGGCCGGGCCCGCTTCGACGGCGCCCCCGTCAACCGCTTCAAGGGCGCGATCGACGACGTACGCGCCTACGACCGCGCCCTGGGCGCCGACGAGATCGCCCTGCTCAGCGGCCGTACCGCCCGGCAGAACAACGTCTATCTGGTCGGCTCGGCGGCGACCGTCACCTGGGGCACTCCGGGCGACCCGGCGAGCTGGATGGCGCGCGCCCGCTGCTCCTCCTTCGTCACCGCCGTCCTGAAGCACACCTACGGCTGGGCGAGCGACGACTACTTCACGCAGTACTTCCAGGACCGGGTGCCGGAGGCCGCCGACTACTGCACGGCGTTCCGCAACGCCACCGCCGGTCCCCGCTTCCGCCGTGTCACCAAGGTCGCCGACCTCCAGCCCGGCGACATCGTCGCCGTCGACTACAACGGCTCCGACCCCGACAACACCGGGCACATCGTGGTCGTCCGCGAGGTCAAGGGCGTCTTCAGCGGCACGGCGGACTTCACCGGCGAGACCCAGTACGCGGTGGAGATCGTCGACTGCACCTCCGACCCGCACGGCGTGTACGCGCTCACCAACTACCCCAAGTACCCCGACACCCGCATGGTCTCCAACGTCGACGGCGAGAACTTCGAGGGCGTCGGCATCGGCCACATGATGTTCTACGCCTCCGACGCCACCGGCGAGTTCACGCGGTACCGGTGGAGCGTCAACTCGTCCAAGACGACGGGGACCTACGACGTCACCGCGCGGCCGGTGGCGGCGGCCCGGCTGGTGTGAGTCTCAGCGCCGGGCGTACCCGTCGGTCGCCGCGACCAGCGCGTCCACCACGCCCGGCGCCCCCGCGTCGTGCCCGACCTCGTCCACGACCGTCAACTCGCTGCCGGGCCAGGCCCGGTGGAGCCGCCAGACGATGCCGAGCAGGTTGCCGAAGTCGAGGCTGCCCTGGACCAGGGTGCCCGGGATGCCTCGCAGAGCGGGGGCGTCCCGGAGCACCACGCCCTCGTCGTTGTCCTCGCCCAGGAAGTGGTCGTTGGCCCAGTAGTGGGTGACGGTGCGGGCGAAGCCCATACGGAACGCCGGGTCCTCGAACCGCTCGACGGAGCGCGGCGGGGCGGGGATCGTGGCCGTCTCCCAGTCGGTCCAGGTCCGCGCCGCCCGCTCGCGCACCTCGGGGTCGGGCGACTCGAGGAGCCGATTGCAGGCGGCGGCGAGGTTGCCTTCCCGTTCCGCTGCCGGGAGTTCGGCGCGGAAGCGCGCGAAGGCGTCGGGGAAGATCTTGCCAAGTCCCCTGGTCAGCAGGGCCACTTCACGGTTCGAGCCGGTCGCCACCCCGGTCAGCACCAGCTCGCTCACCGCCGCCGGGTGCGTCTGCGCGTACCGCAGTCCCAGCACCGATCCGAAGGACACGCCCCACACCAGCCACCGCCCGATGCCCAAGTGGGCGCGCAGCAGCTCCAGATCGGCGATGAGGTGGGCGGTGGTGTTGACGCTCATGTCGGTGTCGTACGCGCTCGCGTGCGGTGTGGACCGCCCGGCGCCGCGCTGGTCGAGCAGCACGATCCGGTAGGCGGCGGGGTCGAACAGGCGGCGCGCCCACGGGGTGCAGCCGGACCCGGGGCCGCCGTGCAGCACCACGGCGGCCTTGCCGTCCGGGTTGCCGCAGGTCTCCCAGTACACGCGGTTGCCGTCGCCGACGCCGAGCAGGCCGTGGTCGTACGGTTCGATCTCCGGGTAGAGGGGCATCCGGGCACCGTATCCCTCCCGGGCCGGTGCCGTAACCCTGCCGTGGCCTGCGCCGCTTCCTCATGTCACCGGCAGGCCCGCCGCCTCCGCCGCCGTGCGCAGCACGTCGCGCAGCATCGCGGGGGTGAGTTTGCCGGTGAAGGTGTTGCGCTGGCTGACGTGGAAGCAGCCGAAGAGGTCGATGCCGTCCAGCGGGACGCGGGTGCCGTGGCCGAAGACGGGCCGGGGCCGGGGCACCGTCCAGCCCGCCGCGGCGAACGCGGGCAGCGCGGCCTGCCAGCCGAAGGCACCGAGCACGACGACCGCGCGCAACGCCGGCCGCAGCAGCCGGAGTTCCTGGACGAGCCAGGGCCGGCAGGTGTCCCGCTCGGTGGGCGTCGGCTTGTTCTCGGGCGGCGCGCAGTGCACGGGCGCGGTGACGCGGACGCCGTGCAGCGCGAGGCCGTCGCCGGCGGACACCGAGGTGGGCTGGGAGGCCAGCCCGATGTCGTACAGCGCCTGGTAGAGCACGTCTCCGGAGCGGTCGCCGGTGAACATGCGGCCGGTGCGGTTGCCGCCGTGGGCGGCGGGCGCGAGGCCGATGATCAGCAGCGGGGCGTCGGGCGGGCCGAAGCCGGGCACCGGGCGCGCCCAGTACGTCCAGTCCTGGAAGGCGGCGCGCTTGACCCGGCCGACCTCCTCCCGCCACGCCACCAGCCGCGGGCACGCGGTGCAGCCCGCGACACGGGTGTCAAGCTCGGCCAGGCTGTCCATGCGTCAACGGTACGTCGACTCCGCTGCCGAGCAGGCGCAGCGCCGCCTCGCAGGGGGTGCCGGGTTCGGCGGTGTACGCGATCATCCGCTGGCCGGAGCTGCCGGGCAGGCAGAGGTTCTCGAAGCCGAGGTCCATGGCACCGACGAGCGGGTGGCGCAGCCGTTTGACGCCCGAGGTGCAGGTGCGCACCGGGTGCCGGGCCCAGAGGGCGGCGAACTCGGCGGACTGCACGGAGAGTTGACCGACCAGTTCGGCGACCCGGCGGTCGTCGGGGTGCCGTCCGGCGACCAGCCGCAGGGAGGCGACGGCGAGCAGGGCCTCCTCCTTCCGGTCGGCGTACAGGCTCCGGTAGCGCTCGTCCAGGAACAGCATGCGGATCAGGTTGGGGCGGGTGGCCGGGGTGTCCGGTGCGCCGGGGTCCAGGTGTCCGGCGAGCAGGGCGTGTCCGAGGCGGTTCCAGGCGAGGACGTCGCCGCGCCGGTCCAGGACCAGGGCGGGTACGTCGGTCATGGCCGCGAGGAGCTGCCGGGCCGAGGCGCTGACCTGCGGGGCGGGGGTGGGGCGGGGTCTGGGGGCGGGACGGGCGAGGCTCTTGAGGTGGGTGGTCTCGTCCTCGGTGAGGCGCAGGGTGCGCGCGAGGGCGTCGAGCACGGAGTCCGAGACGCTGTGGGCGCGGCCCTGTTCGAGGCGGGTGTAGTGGGTGATGCTGACGCCGGCGAGCGTGGCCAGTTCCTCGCGGCGCAGGCCCGGGACGCGGCGGTGGCCGGGCTGTGGCGGCAGCCCGACGTCCTGCGGACGCAGCGCGGCCCGGCGGGACTTGAGGAAGTCCCCCAGCTCGGACGGGGCGTGCACGGTCGGTGCCTCCTCGGGTTCTCGGCCGGGGCGTGCGTGTCGGTGCCGCCCCGTCGCGGTCGGCGGGCGTCTCCGGGCGCCCCTGTCATCATGCCCGCCGGCCCGGGCGAACGGGATCCGCGAGGGTGGTCACGTCATGACCACCCACGAGTGGGTTCTGGCTGGGTCGGGGTGGCGTGCGTGAGCCTTCCTGCGACAGGAAGGAACACCACGTCATGACCGTCACCGACACCCGGGCGGCCGGCGCTCCGGCCGCCCTCACCCCCCGCCTCCGCCTCACCCTCGTCGTGCTGCTCGCCGCCCAGTTCATGCTGGCCGTCGACTTCTCCATCCTGAACGTGGCGCTCCCCGTCATCGGGGCCGGCCTCGGCTTCCCGCTGGCGCGGTTGCAGTGGGTCGCCACGGCGTTCGCGCTGTGCGCCGCCGGTTTCACCCTGCTGTTCGGCCGGGTCGCCGACCTCTTCGGGCGCCGCCGGCTGTTCCTCGGCGGCCTCGCCGTCCTCGCCGCGGCCTCGCTGCTGGGCGGCCTCGCACGCAGCCCGGAAGTGCTGATCACGGCACGGGTCTTCCAGGGCCTGGCCACGGCGGCCGTGACCCCGGCCGGCCTCTCCCTGCTGACCACGTCCTTCCCGGAGGGCCCGCTGCGGGAGAAGGCCCTCGGCCTCAACGGCGCGCTGATGTCGGCCGGGTTCACCACGGGCGCGATCCTCGGCGGTCTGCTGACCGACCTGCTGTCCTGGCGCTGGGCGTTCTTCGTCAACGTCCCCGTCGCCCTCGCCGTCCTGCTCGTCGCCCCGGCGGTCGTCAAGGAGTCCCGCCCCGCCGGACGCCCCGGCCTGGACCTGCCCGGCGCCGTCACGGTCACGCTCGGTCTGCTGGCCGTGGTGCTCGGCCTCACACAGGCCGGCGAGCACGGCTGGGGAGCACCCGCCGCGCTGCTCCCCCTGGCGGCGGGCGCGGTGCTCCTGGCCCTCTTCCTCGCCGTCGAACGCCGGGTCGCCGCGCCGCTGGTCCCCCTGGACGTGCTCGGCAGGCGTACGGTCGCCTGGGGCAACGCCGCCGGTCTGCTCGCGTTCCTCACGGAGACGTCCCTGGTCTTCCTGCTGACCCTCTACCTCCAGGAGGTCCTCGGCTTCTCCCCGCTGGCGGCGGGTCTCAGCTTCGCCGTCCTGGGCGTCGGCACGGTCCTCGGCGGCTCCGTGGCCCCGAAGGTCATCGGCCGGTACGGCAGCCGGGCCACCCTGATCGCCGGCGGACTCCTGCAGGCGGCGGCCACGGCCGCCCTGCTCGGCCTCGGCACGGACCGCTCCTCGCTCTGGCTGCTGCCGGCGGCCACCTTCGCCGGCGGCGTCGGCAACATGCTGGTGATCGTCGGCTTCATGGTCACCGCCACCTCCCGTCTCGCCGACCACGAGCAGGGCCTGGCCACCGGCCTGGCCACCATGACCCAGCAGATCGGCATCACCATGGGCACGCCGGTGATGAGCGCCGTGGCCACCGCCGCCATGACCGGCACGGGCGCGGCGGGCATCCTGGCCGGACTGCGCACGGCGGTCGCGCTGAACGCCGCGCTGGTCCTGCTCGGGGTGCTCACCAGCGCCGTCTTCCTGCGCGGGCGGACCGAGCAGCCGTAGCCCGGGACGCGGACCGGGACGGAAAACCGCCGGGAGCACCGCCCCCGGGCGACTAAGGTCGAGGACATGGCTTCCGAAACCGACGAGGAGAAGAGCGAGCGGCCGCCCGCCCCCGAGGGGGACCCGAAGGCCGCCGAGACGGCCGACCCGAAGGTCGCCGCCGCGATCGCCGCCGCGGAGGCGGCCGGACCGGCGAACGGCGAGAGCGTGCGCGTCGACAGCTGGATCTGGGCCGTACGCCTGATCAAGACCCGCTCGCTCGGCGCCGCCGCCTGCAAGGGCGGGCACGTGCGGGTGAACGGCCAGAGCGTGAAGCCCTCCCACTCCCTGCGGATCGGCGACGAGGTGCGCGTCCGGCACGAGGGCCGGGAGCGCGTCGTGATCGTCAAGCGCCTGATCCGCAAGCGGGTCGGCGCCCCCGTGGCCGTCCAGTGCTACGTCGACAACTCGCCGCCCCCGCCGCCGCGCGAGGCCGTCGCCCCCATCGGCATCCGCGACCGCGGCGCCGGCCGCCCGACCAAGCGCGACCGCCGCGAACTGGAGCGGCTGCGGGGGCTGATGGGCGGCTCAGGCCGCCCGGGCCACTGACACACCGAGGTGGCGTCCGGCCACGGACCGGACGCCACCTGACGTTCCACGGAGATCAGGGCCGCCGTCGCACCAGGCGCAGCAGCTCCGCGTTGGCGCCCCTCCTCGCCCAGGCGATCAGCGCGAGCGGCACGATCAGGATGAGCGGCGTGGCCGCGTACTGCCCGTCGAAGACGGTCATCTGCACGACGAACGCCCCGACCATCAGCGCGCTCAACGCGATCGCCGCCACGGACTGCAGCACCGGGATCAACAGGGCGACGGCACCGGCCAGTTCGAGGGCGCCGATGGTGTACATGCCCGTGCTGCCCCATCCGATCTTGTCGAACGACTCGACGGCGGTGGAGTTGGCGACCAGCTTGGGCAGCGCGCTCGCCCCGGCGTAGAAGAGCGCGAGCAGCACCTGCACGACCCGCAGAGCGACACGCGCGCGGCGGACACGGGCGGAGGGGGAGGCGGCGGAAACGACGGGGACGGTGGTCTCGGACATGAGGGTCTCCTGTGATGAGCGGTCCGTGGTGCTGTCACAGGGGTAGACCGGGGCGGACGCCGGAACTCATCGCAGACCGGGGCACCCTTTGGAGAAGGTCCCCGCCGGAGAGTACGTTGCAAGCAGGGAGTAGTGATCGGTGATGCGTACGGGCAGTGAACCCTCCACCGCGCGCAGTGCCCTGCGGATGCGGTTCTGGCTGAGCGTCTGGGGGCTGCTCTGGGCGGTCTTCGGTACGGCCGCGTTCGCGGTGGCCGAGCGGCCCGGCTGGGCGGCCGCGTGTGGCGTGCTGTGGCTGGTGATCACGGTCGACCTGGCCGTGATCCTGCGGCACATGCGCCAGGGCCCGCACTACCAGCCGGGCCCGGACGTCCCGCCGTACCGCCCGCCGGAGAGCCGCTAGCCGGCCGCCGGCTCAGGCCGAGTCGTCGAAGCGCGCCGCCTTGAGGTAGCGCGGGTTGGGGTCCAGCGCGGCCGCCAGCCGGAAGTGGCGTCTGGCCTGGTCGTGCCGGCCCTGCCGTTCGTAGGTGCGGGCCAGCGCGAAGTGGGCGAACGAGTTGTCCGGCTCGCGCTCCAGGACGATCGTGAACTCCAGCTCCGCGGGCCGCAGTTGCGCGGCGGCGAAGAAGGCACGCGCGCGCAGCAGCCGGGCGGCGGTGTTCTCCGGGTGCGCGGCGATCACCGAGTCGAGCAGCTTCACCGCGCCCCGCGGGTCCCGCGCGTTGAGCAGTTGCTCGGCGGCACGGAAGTCGATGACATGCGTCTCCGGAGTACGTCCGGTCGAACCGCTGGTCTCGGGCACGGCAGAGTCCTTCCCTCACTGGACCGGTTCAACGCCCGGGAAGGGGGTCGCTATTCCGGTCGCTGTTCCCGGTGGTGCTCCCGGGGCTCGTGGGCCCGGCGCACCAGCTCCGCCCACACCTCTTTCACGCGGCTCTCCAGCCGCTCCAGCGGTACGTCGTTGTCGATGACGATGTCGGCGATCTCCAGGCGCTTCTCCCTCGTCGCCTGGGCGGCCATCCGGGCGCGGGCGTCCTGCTCCGTCATCCCGCGCAGCCGCACGAGCCGGTCGAGCTGGGTTTCGGTGCTCGCGTCGACGACGACGACCACGTCGTACAGCGGCGCCAGGCCGTTCTCGGCGAGGAGCGGCACGTCGTGGACGACGACGGAGTCCGCCGCCGCGGCCTGCTCCAGCTCACGGGAGCGGGCGCCGACCAAGGGGTGCACGATCGAGTTGAGGACGGCGAGCCTGTCCGGGTCGGCGAAGACGACGGAGCCCAGCCTGGGCCGGTCGAGGCTGCCGTCGGCGGCGAGCACGTCGGCGCCGAAGGCCTCCACGACCGCGGCCAGCCCGGGCGTCCCCGGCGCCACGACCTCCCGCGCGATCCGGTCCGCGTCGATCAGCACGGCCCCGCACTCGACGAGCAGCCGCGACACTTCGCTCTTACCGGCACCGATGCCCCCGGTGAGGCCTACCTTCAACATGAGCCGCAGCTTAGGGCCTGGGCAGGCCCGCGTCAGTTGTCGCCCTCCCGCTCGGCCAGGAACCTCTCGAACTCGCGCCCGATCTCGTCCGCGGAGGGGATGTCCACCGGCTCGGCCAGCATGTTGCCCCGGCTCTCGGCGCCCGAGACGGCGTCGTACTGGTTCTCCAGGCCCGACACCAGCGCGGTGAGCTCCTCGTCGCCCTCCTGGATCTGGCGGTCGATCTCGGTCTGCGTGCGGTGGGCGTCCGTGCGCAGGGCGTGCGCGATGCCCGGCAGCACCAGGCCGGTGGCGGCCGTGATGGCCTCCAGCGCGGTCAGGGCCGCGTCCGGGTAGGGGGAGCGGGCGATGTAGTGCGGCACGTGCGCGGCGACGCCGAGGACGTCGTGGCCGGCCTCCATCAGGCGGTACTCGACCAGCGACTCGGCGCTGCCGGGCACCTGCGCCTCGTCGAAGGGGCTGCGGTGGCCGGGGACCAAGTCGGTGCGGTTGCCGTGCGGGGTGAGCCCGACGGGGCGGGTGTGCGGGACGCCCATGGGGATGCCGTGGAAGTTGACCGACAGGCGTACGCCGAGCCGCTCCACGATCTGCTGGACGGCCGCCGCGAAGCGCTCCCACTCCACGTCCGGTTCGGGCCCGGACAGCAGCAGGAAGGGTGCCCCGGTGGCGTCCTGGACGAGCCGCACGTCGATGGTGGGCTCCTCGTAGTCGGTCCACCGGTCCCGCTTGAACGTCAGCAGCGGACGGCGGGCGCGGTAGTCCACGAGCCGGTCGTGGTCGAAGCGGGCGACGACCTGGTGGGGCAGCGAGTCGAGCAGCCGGTCGACGATCTGGTCGCCGGTCTCGCCCGCGTCGATGTATCCGTCGAAGTGGTAGAGCATGACAAGGCCGGCCGACTCCTGCGCGAGCGCCATGTCGACGACCGCCAGGCCCTTCGGCTCCCATGCGTACAAACCCTGCGGATCAAGCACTGTGACCGCTCCTCCTCGTGTTCGTACTGCACAACGCCCCTCAGGGCACGGGCATTCCCACCCGTGCCCCTGATCAGGCATCTCTTACGGCCTTTTCATGGCCGGCCGCGGTTCACGCCGACAGCACGCGCGCGTGCAGGGCGCTCACCGCCTTGCGCGCCGAGGTGAACGCGCCGTGCTGCCAGGCGTCGGTGTAGCTGAGCCAGTCGCCGGCGAAGTAGACGCGTCCGGTCGGCTCGTTCAGCGGCTTGTAGCGGACGTCGTCGGGCCCGCCCGGCGTGTCGTGCCAGGCGGCCTCCAGGTGGGGCGTCTGCCGCCAGTGGTGGGAGAAGGACGACGCCAGCTCGGTGCGGTACTTGTCCCCGTAGATCTTCACCCCGGCGGCCACGGCCCGCCGCTCGCGCGCCTTGGGGGTGAGCCTGGCGTAGGAGTCGGCGTCGTCGCCGTAGTTGTAGTAGCCGATGAGGACCCCGCGTTCGCCGTGGAAGCCGTACGACGGATGCCAGATGTGGGTGACGTCCTGGTCGGTCTCCGTGATGCCGCCGTAGATGTGGTGGTCGAGCTCCCACCACCGGGACCGGTACTCCAGCCCGATCTTGGCGGCCGACGACGGTGTGACCGCCTCCAGCGCGGACTGCACGCCTGAGCCGAGGTTGTGCGGGACCTTGGCGAGGATGTTCGGCGGCATCGCGGCGACGCAGTAGTCGGCCTCGACGGCCTTCGTACGGCCGTCCTGGGTGTACGTCACCCGCACCCCGCCGCCGGTGTCGGTGACCTTCGTGACGACGGCGCCGGTACGGATGCGCCCGGCGCCGATCGCTCTCGTCAGCGCCCGGGGTATCCGGTCCATGCCGCCCACCGGCTGGAACATCAGCATGGCCTGGTCGAAGCCGAACTCGAAGGAGAAGTAGCGTCCGACCCCGCTGGCGAAGACCTCCGAGGCGGTGGGCACGTCCCCCAGCAGCACCCCCGGGGTGCCGGCGGCGGCCGGAACGGTCGTGTATCCGCGCCGCTCACCGCCCTCGTACGTCAGCTTGTCGCCCAGCTCCCCCCAGTCCGCCAGGAAGTCGACGAGCCGCTCCTGGTCCTCGGCCGTCAGCTCCTGGTCCAGGGCGCCCTTGTTCGCGGCCTTGGCCAGCAACTCCGAGACGTAGCCGTACACATCGGCCTTCGCCGTCCGGTAGCGCACCGGCCCGGTCATCCCGGCGGACTCGTTGTAGAGGTAGGCGTCGGCGTTGACGTTCGTGAACACCTCGATGGGGACGCCGAGTTCACGGCAGTAGTCGAGGGTGACCATCCACTGCGGGATACGGGCCGGGCCGCAGTTCATGTAGTGGCCGTCGGCGAAGCGGGCGGTCTGCGTGTTGCCGTACAGGTCGGTGGTCGTGTCACCGCCGCGCACGGTGAAGTTCCGGCCGCCGGTGCGGCCCCTGGCCTCCAGGACCGTACAGTCGTAGCCCGCCTTGCCCAGTTCGTACGCGGTGGTCAGACCGGCGATGCCGCCGCCGAGGACGACGACCTTCGCGGCGGCCCGCCCGGTGAGCGTGAAGTCCCCGGCGCGCGGTGCCCGAAAGGGCTGCTCCCGCTGGGCGGCTTGCGCGGTGGGGGCGAACCCGAGGGCCCCCATGGTGGCGAACATGGCCCCGGCGCCGCTGCTGAGCCCGACGCTGCGGAGGAACGAGCGGCGGCTGGTACCGGAGACGTGCTGAGTCCGTGCCATCTTTCGGCTCCCCTTCCCGATCAAGACCGACCGGGAGAGCCTCCCAACGACCGGTTACGGCCCACGGGTTACTCGTGTATCTCGCACGTTTCTGCACACACGGCCGAGGGGCCGCACCTCGGAAGGTGCGGCCCCTCGGTCAGGAGCTGCTGCTCGGTGAGCGTCGGCTCAGCTCTGGCCACCCGCGAGCTTCTCGCGCAGCGCGGCCAGCGCCTCGTCCGAGGCCAGGGCACCGGAGGTGTCCGCACCCTCGGAGGAGTACGAACCGCCACCCGCGGCCGGGGCCGCACCGGCGGCGTCGCCGCCCTCGGCAGCGGCGGCAGCGTCGGCCTCGCGGCTCTTGATGACCTGCTGCTGGTGCTGCTCGAAGCGCTGCTGCGCCTCGGCGTACTGGCGCTCCCACTCCTCGCGCTGCTTCTCGTAGCCCTCGAGCCAGTCGTTGGTCTCGGGGTCGAAGCCCTCGGGGTAGATGTAGTTGCCCTGGTCGTCGTAGGACGCGGCCATGCCGTACAGGGTCGGGTCGAACTCGACCGAGGCCGGGTCGGCACCGAAGGACTCGTTGGCCTGCTTCAGCGAGAGGCTGATGCGACGGCGCTCGAGGTCGATGTCGATGACCTTGACGAAGATCTCGTCGTTGACCTGGACGACCTGCTCCGGGATCTCCACGTGGCGCTCGGCCAGCTCGGAGATGTGGACCAGGCCCTCGATGCCCTCGTCCACGCGGACGAACGCACCGAACGGAACCAGCTTCGTGACCTTGCCGGGCACGACCTGACCGATCTGGTGCGTGCGGGCGAACTGCTGCCACGGGTCTTCCTGGGTCGCCTTCAGCGACAGGGAGACGCGCTCGCGGTCCATGTCGACGTCGAGGACCTCGACCGTGACCTCCTGGCCGACCTCGACGACCTCGGAGGGGTGGTCGATGTGCTTCCAGGACAGCTCGGAGACGTGGACCAGACCGTCGACGCCACCCAAGTCCACGAAGGCACCGAAGTTGACGATCGAGGAGACCACACCGGAGCGGACCTGACCCTTCTGGAGGGTCGTGAGGAACGTCTGGCGGACCTCGGACTGGGTCTGCTCCAGCCAGGCACGGCGGGACAGGACCACGTTGTTGCGGTTCTTGTCCAGCTCGATGATCTTCGCCTCG
This sequence comes from Streptomyces sp. 7R007, assembly GCF_054850255.1. Taxonomy (NCBI): domain Bacteria; kingdom Bacillati; phylum Actinomycetota; class Actinomycetes; order Kitasatosporales; family Streptomycetaceae; genus Streptomyces; species Streptomyces sp. 7R007. Next base: position 291,407 of record NZ_JBTWMV010000004.1, read on the forward strand.
AGCTCCTTGCCCACGTAGGGCTGGAGGTCGCGGACACGGCGCATCTCGACCAGGGAGGCCGGGAGGAAGCCGCGGAGGCCGATGTCGAGGATGAGACCACCCTTGACGACCTCGATGACGGTACCGGTGACGATGCCGTCCTCTTCCTTGATCTTCTCGATGGTGCCCCAGGCACGCTCGTACTGGGCGCGCTTCTTCGAGAGGATCAGGCGGCCTTCCTTGTCCTCCTTCTGGAGGACCAGGGCCTCGATCTCGTCGCCGACGGCAACGACCTCGTTCGGGTCGACGTCGTGCTTGATCGAGAGCTCGCGGCTCGGGATGACACCTTCGGTCTTGTAACCGATGTCGAGCAGGACCTCGTCCCGGTCGACCTTCACGATGACGCCGTCGACGATGTCGCCGTCGTTGAAGTACTTGATCGTCTCGTCGATCGCTGCGAGGAAGGCTTCCTCGTTACCGATGTCGTTGACCGCTACCTGCGGGGTGGTGGCGGTGGTCTCGGTGCTGCTCGTCATGTGGGAAAGGGCTCCGGTACGGACATTGAAGTCGTAGGTACTGCTTACGCCGGGAGCCCGTTTCGCTCTGCAGAAGCCGGACAGCCAAGGAAGCGCCACACAAAACCACTGGTGGCGCCTCGACAACCGAGGGGACATACAACAGATGCGAGCGCAGCCTGCTACGTCTGAGGTGCGCAGGCCCGCAGCGCAACTTGTAGCATACGGGGGCAGCCGGACAGGGTCAATGCGCGAAGGCGCACACCCGGGGCGGATCGCCGCATACCCGGCACAAGAACTGTCTCCGGAGGCCACGCAGGCCCGGGACACCCCTTCCGTGACACCCCTCGGGGCGCCCGGTTGGAGGGAAGAGTACGACGAGGGAGCCGATCATCCAAGAGCCCGTATCGTCCGAGCCCGAGTTCGAGCCGGAGGCCACGCGGCGCGCTGCCGGCGTCACGGAGAGCGCCCGCGCCAACCGCGGCTGGTGGGACCGGAACGCGGACGAGTACCAGGTCGAGCACGGTACGTTCCTCGGCGACGACCGTTTCGTGTGGGGCCCCGAGGGCCTGGACGAGGTGGAGGCGGAGCTGCTCGGGCCGCCGGAGGAGCTCAAGGGCCGCGAGGTCCTGGAGATCGGCGCGGGCGCGGCCCAGTGCTCGCGCTGGCTGGCCGCGCAGGGCGCCCGCCCGGTCGCCCTGGACATCTCCCACCGCCAGTTGCAGCACGCGCTGCGGATCGGCGGGTCGTTCCCGCTGGTGTGCGCGGACGCGGGCGCGCTGCCGTTCGCGGACGCCTCCTTCGATCTGGCGTGCTCGGCGTACGGGGCGCTGCCGTTCGTGGCGGATCCGGTGCGGGTGCTGCGGGAGGTCCACCGGGTGCTGCGCCCGGGCGGCCGTCTCGTGTTCTCGGTGACGCATCCGATCCGCTGGGCGTTCCCGGACGAGCCGGGCCCGGAGGGGCTGAGCGTCTCGGCCTCGTACTTCGACCGCACTCCTTATGTCGAGCAGGACGAGAAGGGCCGCGCGGTCTACGTGGAGCACCACCGGACGATCGGCGACCGGGTGCGGGACGTGGTGGCCGGCGGCTTCCGGCTGGTGGACCTGGTGGAGCCGGAGTGGCCGGTCTGGAACACCTCCGAGTGGGGCGGCTGGTCGCCGTTGCGCGGGAACCTGATCCCGGGGACGGCGATCTTCGTGTGCGTACGAGACTGAGCGGGTGATCCGCTACGACGCCCTCGACGCCCTTCCCGTCCGCGGTGCCCTGCCCGCGCTGACCGAGGCCCTGGCGGGGCCCGGCACCGCGGTCCTGGTGGCACCGCCCGGCACCGGCAAGACGACGCTCGTCCCGCTCGCCCTGGCCGGCCTGGTCGGCGACGGGCCCGCGCGCCGGGTCGTGGTGGCCGAGCCGCGGCGGATCGCCGCCCGGGCCGCCGCCCGGCGGATGGCGTGGCTGCTGGGCGAGAAGCCGGGCGGGAGCGTCGGGTACACCGTGCGCGGCGAGCGGGTGGTGGGCCGGCACGCGCGCGTGGAGGTCGTGACCACCGGTGTGCTGCTGCAACGGCTCCAGCGCGACCAGGAGCTGGCCGGGGTGGACGTGGTGGTGCTCGACGAGTGCCACGAGCGGCATCTGGACGCCGACACGGCGGCGGCCTTCCTGTGGGACGTGCGCGAGACGCTGCGGCCGGAGCTGCGGCTGGTGGCCGCCTCGGCGACCACGGACGCGGAGGGCTGGGCGGCGCTGCTCGGCGGGGCGCCGGTGGTGGCGGCCGAGGGCGTGGCGCATCCGGTGGAGGTGGTGTGGGCGCCTCCGGTACGGCCGGTGAGGCCACCGCACGGGATGCGGGTCGATCCGGCGCTGCCGGCGCACGTGGCGTCGGTGGTGCGGCGGGCGCTGGCCGAGCGGGACGGGGACGTGCTGTGCTTCCTGCCCGGCGTGGGCGAGATCGCGCGGGTGGCCGGGCTGCTCGGGGACCTGGACGGCGTGGACGTCCTCCAGGTGCACGGGCGGGCGCCGGCGGCCGTGCAGGACGCGGTGCTGGCGCCGGGCGCGCGGCGCCGGGTCGTGCTGGCGACCTCGGTGGCCGAGTCCTCGCTGACGGTGCCGGGCGTGCGGGTGGTCGTCGACTCCGGGCTGGCGCGGGAGCCGCGCGTCGACCACGCGCGCGGGCTGAGCGCGCTGGTGACGGTACGGGCGTCGCAGGCGGCGGGGCGGCAGCGCGCGGGGCGGGCGGGGCGTGAGGCGCCGGGGACGGTGTACCGGTGCTGGGCGGAGGCCGAGGACGCGCGTCTGCCGCGTTTCCCTGCGCCGGAGATCAAGGTGGCGGACCTGACGGCGTTCGCGCTCCAGGCGGCCTGCTGGGGCGATCCGGAGGCGTCCGGGCTGGCGCTGCTGGATCCGCCGCCGGGTGGCGCGATGGCGGCGGCGCGGGGCGTGCTGACGGCGATCGGAGCGGTCGACTCCACGGGCCACGCCACGCAGCGGGGTATCCGCCTGTCCCGGCTCGGCCTGCATCCGCGGCTGGGGCGGGCGCTGCTGGACGCGGGTGCCGAGCGGGCGGCCGAGGCGGTGGCCCTGCTGAGCGAGGAGCCGCCGCGGGAGTACGGGGACGACCTCGCGGCGGCGCTGCGGGCCGCCCGGCACGGGAGTGACGCCTACGCGGGGCGGTGGCGGGCGGAGGTGCGCAGGCTGCGCGCCCTCACCACGGAACCCGGCCGCCCGTCCCGTCCCGGTGACCGGGTGACCGGTGGCGATGACGCGCTCGTGGGGGAGGTCGCCGCGCTGGCCTTTCCCGAGCGGGTCGCCAGGGCCGACGGCGACTCCTGGCTCATGGCGTCCGGCACACGCGCGGAGCTCGGTGCGGGCAGTCCCCTGGGCGGGTCTCCCTGGATCGCCGTGGCCGTGGCGGACCGCCCCGTCGGCAAGGGGCACGCGCGCGTGCGGCTCGCGGCCGTGATCGACGAGGACGTGGCCCGGCGCGCCGCCGCGTCCCTGTACGCGCGGGCGGAGGAGGTCCACTGGGCGGACGGCGATGTGGTCGCCCGGCGGGTGGAGCGGCTCGGGGCGATCGAGCTGGCCTCGCGTCCCCTGGAGGACGCCGACCCCGCCCTCGTACGCGAAGCGCTTCTGGAAGGGCTGCGGCAGGAAGGGTTCGGTCTGCTGCGGTGGGCGCCCGAGGCGCGGGTGCTGCGGCAGCGGCTCGCGTTCCTGCGGCTGCACCTCGGGGAGCCCTGGCCGGACGTGTGCGACGACGCGCTCCACGCGCGCGTGGACGAGTGGCTGGAGCCGGAACTGGGCCGGGCCCGACGGCGGGCCGACCTCGCGCGGATCGACGCCGGCCAGGCGCTGGCACGTCTGCTGCCGTGGGCCTCCGGTCAGGCCGGGCGGCTGGACGAGCTGGCGCCGGAGCGGATCACCGTACCGAGTGGGTCCAGAATCCGGATCGACTACGCGGACCCCGCGCAGCCGGTGCTGGCCGTGAAGTTGCAGGAGATGTTCGGGCTGCAGGAGTCGCCGGCGGTCGCCGGTGTGCCCTTGCTGGTGCACCTGCTCTCCCCCGCCGGCCGGCCCGCCGCCGTCACCGCCGACCTCGCCTCCTTCTGGAAGGACGGCTACAAGGCGGTGCGCGCCGAGCTGCGCGGCCGGTACCCGAAGCACCCCTGGCCCGAGGACCCGGCCGGCGCCGTGCCGACGCGGCACACCAACGCGCGCCTCAGGCGGTGACCGGCTCCGGCGCCGAGGTCTCGGCCGGTTGCGGATCGGCCGGGTGGCGGCCGCGCGCCTCCAGCCACAGGGACAGGGCGAGCAGCAGGGTGCCGAGGATCAGGAAGCCCCAGGGCAGGTACGACGTCATCAGCAGGACGAGGGTGCGGTTGTGCTTGACCAGGGCGACGGTGTGCCGGATGTAGTCCTCGCGCATCCTGACGTCGCCGGCGAACGCGGTCACCTTGTCCCGGCCGCCGAGGAGGGTGCCGCCGCGCAGTTCCTCCTTGTGGAGTTCCTCGCCGTAGACGGGGGCGCCGGTGACGGGCTCGACCCAGAACCGGCGGACCGTGGTGTACCAGCGGGTGGTGCCGGTCTTGGCGACGGACTCGGGGGTGATGCCGGCGACGGGCATCTTCTTGGGGAAGGGGACCTTGGTCCAGGGGATGGTCTGCTCGAAGTAGTAGACCTCGACGCCGCGGAAGGTCCGCGTGCCCTTGTAGTGGATGGGGTTGGTGGTGCGGGTCTGCGCGTCGAAGTACTCGTAGTCCCGTTTCTGCGTCAGGAAGGGCCACTTGAACTCGATGCCGGTCCGCTTCACCGGGTCGCCGTCGACCATCTCGCCGGTCGCGTGGACGGGGTCCTGGCTGTGGGCGTCGAAGATGTAGCGCTCGGGGATCTCGGAGACCATCTTGCCGTCGGGGCCCTGGACGTAGGAGAGGCCGTCCCAGACGACGACGTCCCGGCCCGCCGTCTTCTCGATCCTCCGCGCGGCCCGCACGTCGCCCTTGAGGGTCTGCACGATGGTGACCTTGGGGACCGTCCTGGCCTTCATCGTGCCGTAGTCGAGGAGGGTGGCGTTCTTCGCCTCCAGGACCATGTCCTGGTACTGGTTGGCGGGGATCTTGGCCAGGCGCGGGAAGGCGTACCAGCGCAGCAGCGGGGACAGCGCCGCGAAGAACACGGCGAAGGCGAGCAGGATCAGACTGGCCTTGCGGCGCATCTCGGCCTCCCTCGCGGGCGGTTACGGGTGTGCGGGCACCGTCGTCAGCAGCGGTTTCGGGGAGGTCTTCCCGTCCGGCGTGCCCATGGCGGTGATCGTGAGGACCAGGGCGAACGCGACGGCGAGACCGGTCGCGGCGGCGATCAGGGCACGCATGCGAGCCTCCCGGCGGACGCGAACTGATACACCGTCAGGTCCGGCACCGTAGCAACGGGCGGCGGAGATGAGAACAGGTCGCACATACAACGACGGCGCCCCCCGCCGCGGGCGGGGGGCGCCGTGCTCACATCCGAGGACTAGGCGCTCGGGCTGGGGCTGGCCGACGGGCTCGGGGAGGCCGACGGCGTCGAGTCCGCCGCCGCGGTCACCGTCAGGGTGACGTCCAGCGTCGCGCCGCCCGCGGTGGTCAGCCGCAGGACGTACGTGCCGGCGTTGTCGTCGGCGTACAGCGCGGGCAGCTTCAGCAGGCCGTTCGCGTCGGTCGCCAGGCCGGTCAGGGTGCGTACGGCCGTGCCGTTCGCGTCCTTGAAGTAGGGGCCCTTGTCGTTGACGGTGGCGTCGTCGGCGGACTTGACGAGAGTGGCGGTGACCGCGACCTTGTCGGCGACGGCGCCCTGGTAGGTGGCCTTGACCTCGACCGGGTCGGCGAAGGTGCCGCCCGCGGTGCAGGTCAGGGCGGTGTCGCTGGTACGGGCGAGGGCGTCGGCGACGCGCTCGGTGACGGTCGCCGTGTAGTCGAGGGCCTTGACGGCACGGCCCACGACGGTGGCGCGGACGGTGAAGTCGCCGGTCTTCTCGCCCGCCTGGAGGGTGGGCGCGACGGCCACGCCGGAGCTGTTGGTCATGACCGTGGCGACCTTCTCGCCGCCGGTGAAGGTGGCGTCGGTCGCGTCGCCGATGATCGTGAAGCGGACGCGCACCTTGGCGACCGTCTTGCCCGCCTTGGTCTCCGCCTTGGTGCTGATCTTCTTCGTGAACGCGTCCCCGGCCATCGCGGTCAGCTTGGCGGTGCCCGCGTCCTGGAGGTGGTCGACCGTGTCGGTCGGCGTGGGCGTCGGGGACGGGGACGACGTGCCCGGGGTGCCCGACGGGGAGGACGTGCCCGGCGTCGTCGAGGGCGTCGAGGACGACGGCTTCCTGGTGGTGGAGTTGCCCTTGTCCTTGCCGCCGCCGCTGGTGCCGTCGCTGCGGTGGGTGGGGACGGTGCCCGTGCCGTCCGGGATCTCGTGCGTGCCCTTGCGGTAGTACTCGAACCACGACAGGACGGTGGTCAGGTAGTCCTGCGAGTTGTTGTAGCTGAGGATCGCGCTGTTGAGGTCCGTCTGGTCGGACAGGTCCCAGTCGTAGCGGCACAGGTAGTGCGCGGCGGCGAGGGCGGCGTCGTAGACGTTGTTGGGGTCCTTGACCCCGTCGCCGTTGCCGTCGCGGCCCGCCCAGGTCCAGGTGGACGGGATGAACTGCATGGGGCCGACGGCCTGGTCGTACTCGCTGTTGCCGTCGTACTTGCCGCCGTCGGTGTCCCGGATGAGCGCGAAGCCGTTGCCGTCGAGGGCGGGGCCGAGGATCGGGGTGATCGTGGTGCCGTCCGCGGTGACCTCGCCGCCGCGCGCCTGCCCCGACTCGACCTTGCCGATGGCGGCGAGCAGTTGCCAGGGCAGGTTGCAGCCGGGCTTGGCGTCGGCGAGCGCGGCCGCGGCCTTCTTGTAGGCGTCCAGGACGGTCGCCGGGATGCCCGCCTCCGTGCCGCCGGTGACCGGCGTGCCGATGGTCGGCGAGGGGCTGGGGCTCGGGTTCGGGCTGTTCAGCGGCGGCAGGTCCGTGTAGTACGGCGAGTTGCCGGTGGCGCTGCCGCCGTCCGAGGCCGTCGCGTCCGGCGTGGGCTGGGCGTCGGCGGCGGTCGTTCTGCCGTGGCCGTCGGTGGTGACACCCGGGGCCTGGGACGCGGAGAGCGCCGCGACCGCGAGCGCCGCCACGGCCGTGGTAGCCGCGCCTTTGTACAGCCGCCTGCCGAACTGCGCCGCCATAAAGCGAACCCCTCCCCTGGACGCGTCCGCGTCCTTCTTCCGTCTGACGTTCTCGCCCTGTTGTGACGATCGACCCGCCCTGCCGGTTGCCCCGTCGCGCCCTTCGGTGTTCCGTTCGACGCGCTGCCCGGCTCGGCGGCCCAAGCGACCCTATGACAACTTCCCTTGCGTGGGGACCCGGTCGCGCCCGGTTTTCACCACTTGGCCATGTCCCGTTGCCCCGTGGGTCCTCACCCATACTGGACGTAATCGATCACCTCGGACCAACCCCCTTAGTGAGGAGCCGCGTTGCCCTTCACCCTGAGCCATGCGGCGGCCGTGCTGCCGGCCGTGCGCACCGACGGGACCGGCCGCGGACGGCTGGTTCCGGCCATGCTGGTGGCGGGTTCCTTCTCGCCCGACATGACCTACTACGCGGCGAGTGTCGTGTCCGGGGCGATGGAGTTCGGAGACGTCACGCACTCGTTCGCGGGCGTCCTCACCGTCGACGTCCTCGTCTCCTGGGCGCTGGCCGGGCTGTGGCTGCTGCTGCGCGAGCCGCTGGTGGCGCTGCTGCCGCGGCCCCGGCAGCCGCGGCCGGCGGCCCTGCTGCGGTGCGGGCTGCCGCGGGCGCGGGTGCGGCCGTCGTCGGTGGGGTGGTGGTACGTCTCCGCGGCGCTCGGCGCGCTGACGCACGTCGTGTGGGACGCGTTCACCCATCACGACCGGTGGGGGACGCGGCTGCTTCCCGTGCTGGGGCGCGAGGCCGGGGGGTTCCCGCTGTACTGGTACCTGCAGTACGGCGGCTCGGTGGTGGCCGCGCTGGTGATCGTGCTGTGGGTGGCGCGGGCGCTGCGGCGGGTGGTGCCGGGGTCCGCGCAGGCGGTTCCCGTGCTGTCGGTGCGGGACCGGTGGTGGGCCGCGGCCGTGATCGGCGGGTGCGCCGGGGTGGGGGCCGTGGAGCGGGCGGCCGCGTGGTGGGCGACCTGGGGGTCGGCGGCGCGGCCGTGGGAGCTGGTGCCGGCGGTGTGCTTCGGTGCGGGCGCGGGGCTCGCGCTCGGGCTGCCGCTGTACGCCGTGGGGGTACGGGTGTGGCGGTCAGCGCCGGCGGACTGCGCGGGCCAGGGTGCGCGGGAGCGTGCGCAGGACCTCGGCGAGGTCGGTGGGGATGCGGGCGGTGCTCGCGGTGACCGCGAAGGGTGGTACAGGCGCCGGTGACAGGGCCGGCGCCGTCCTCGCGTCCGCCGGTGCTGCCGCCGGACGGCGGTTGAGCAGTCGTATACCCATGCCCGCATCCTTGCCGGAGGCGGGCATGGGGGGCGTTTCTGCGGGGGCCACCAGAGTGACGCTAGTGCGCCGCCGACTCCCAGTCCGGGCCCACGCCCACCGAGACGCCCAGGGGGACCTTCAGGCTGACCGCGTTCGCCATCTCCCGGCGGACGATCTCCTCCGTCGCCGCGCGCTCGCCCGGGGCGATCTCCAGGACGATCTCGTCGTGGACCTGAAGGAGCATGCGGGACCTGAGGCCGGCCTCGCGCAGGGCCTCGTCCACCTTGAGCATGGCGAGCTTGACGATGTCCGCCGCGGTGCCCTGGATCGGCGCGTTCAGGGCCATGCGCTCGGCCGCCTCGCGGCGCTGGCGGTTGTCGCTGTTGAGGTCGGGCAGATAGCGGCGGCGGCCGAAGAGGGTGGCCGTGTAGCCCGTGGCCCGGGCCTCGTCGACCGCCCGGCGCAGGTAGTCCCGGACGCCGCCGAAACGCTCGAAGTAGGCGTCCATCAGGGCGCGCGCCTCACCGGCGTCGATGTTCAGCTGCTGGGAGAGGCCGAAGGCGGACAGGCCATAGGCGAGGCCGTACGACATGGCCTTGATCTTGCGGCGCATCTCCGCGTCGACCGCGCCGGGCTCCACGGCGAAGACCTGGGAGGCGGCGGTGGTGTGCAGGTCCTCGCCGGAGGTGAACGCCTCGATCAGGCCCGCGTCCTCGGAGAGGTGGGCCATCACGCGCAGCTCGATCTGGCTGTAGTCGGCCGTCATCAGGGACTCGAAGCCCTCGCCGACCACGAAGCCGCGGCGGATCGCGCGGCCCTCGTCCGTGCGCACCGGGATGTTCTGAAGGTTGGGGTCGGTGGAGGACAGGCGGCCGGTGGCGGCGACGGTCTGGTTGAAGGTGGTGTGGATGCGGCCGTCCGTCGCGATGGTCTTGATCAGGCCCTCGACGGTGACGCGGAGCTTGGCCTGCTCGCGGTGGCGGAGCATGATCACCGGCAGTTCGTTGTCCGTCTGGGTGGCGAGCCAGGCCAGGGCGTCGGCGTCCGTGGTGTAGCCGGTCTTGGTCTTCTTCGTCTTCGGCAGCGCCAGCTCGCCGAAGAGGACCTCCTGGAGCTGCTTGGGCGAGCCCAGGTTGAACTCGTGCCCCGCCGCCGCGTGCGCCTCCTTCACCGCCTGCTGGACGGCGCCCGCGAACATCTGCTCCATGGCCTCCAGGTGGGGCCGGTCGGCGGCGATGCCGTGCCGCTCCATGCGGGCCAGCAGGGCCGAGGTGGGCAGTTCCATGTCCCGCAGGAGCTCCGCGGCGCCGACCTCTTGGAGGCGGCTTTCGAAGGCCTCGCCCAGGTCGAGGACGGCACGGGCCTGGATCATCAGGGCCTCGGCCTCGGCGCCGTCGTCCGTGCCGAAGGCGAGCTGGCCGTCGGCCGCGGCGGCGGGGGCCAGCTCGCGGTGCAGGTACTCCAGGGACAGCGCGTCCAGGTCGAAGGAGCGGCGGCCCGGCTTGACCAGGTAGGCGGCGAGGGCGGTGTCCATGGAGACACCGGCGACGCTCCAGCCGTGCTCGGCGAAGACGCGCATCGCGCCCTTGGCGTTGTGCAGGACCTTGGGCCTGGCCTCGTCGGCGAGCCAGGCGGCGAAGGCCGTCTCGTCGGCCTCGTCGAGCTGGGCGGGGTCGAACCAGGCGGCCGGCCCGTCGGGCGCGGCGAGCGCGACCTCGGCGACCGAGCCGGTGCCCAGCGCCCAGGTGTCGACGGTGGCGAGGCCCAGGGTGCCCGTGCCGTGCTCGGCGAGCCAGCCGGCCAGCTCGCCGGTGGCCAGCACCGTGCCGTCCAGCTCCACGCCGTCCGTGCTCACCGGCGTGGTCTGCGCCTCCTCGGCGCCGGGGTCCACGGCGAAGAGCCGCTCGCGCAGGGAGGGATTGCGGATCTCCAGGGTGTCCAGGATCATCGCGACGGCCTTGCGGTCGTAGGCGGCCCGCTCCAGGTCCGGGACCGTCTTCGGCAGCTCGACGCGGCGCTCCAGCTCGGTGAGGCGGCGGTTGAGCTTGACGGACTCCAGGTGGTCGCGCAGGTTCTGCCCGGCCTTGCCCTTGACCTCGTCGACGCGCTCGACCAGTTCGGCGAAGGAGCCGAACTGGTTGATCCACTTGGCGGCCGTCTTCTCGCCGACGCCGGGGATGCCCGGCAGGTTGTCGGACGGGTCGCCGCGCAGGGCCGCGAAGTCGGGGTACTGGGCGGGCGTCAACCCGTACTTCTCGAAAACCTTCTCCGGGGTGAACCGGGTCAGCTCCGAGACGCCCTTCGTCGGGTACAGCACCGTCGTGTGCTCGCTGACCAGCTGGAAGGAGTCGCGGTCGCCGGTGACGATCAGCACCTCGAAGCCCTCGGCCTCGGCCTGGGTGGCGAGGGTGGCGATCACGTCGTCCGCCTCGAAGCCCTCGACGGCGAAGCGCGAGACGTGCATCGCGTCGAGCAGCTCGCCGATCAGCTCGACCTGGCCCTTGAACTCGTCCGGGGTCTTGGAGCGGTTCGCCTTGTACTCGGTGAACTCCTCCGAGCGCCAGGTCTTGCGGGAGACGTCGAAGGCCACCGCGAAGTGCGTGGGCTCCTCGTCGCGCAGGGTGTTGGCCAGCATCGACGCGAAGCCGTAGATCGCGTTCGTCGGCTGGCCCGTCGCGGTCGTGAAGTTCTCCGCGGGCAGCGCGAAGAACGCGCGGTAGGCCAGCGAGTGCCCGTCCATGAGCATCAGTCGGGGTCGCTTGCCGCCGGGGGTGTTCTCGGTCTTCTTCGATGCTGTCTCTGCCACGTCCCCGATCCTGCCATGCGCCACTGACAGTCGGGGGTCCCCGCCGGTCCGGCACCGCCGGAAGGCCCGGGCACGGCGGGCGCAAGCAGTGATCGCGCCCCGTGCACGACCGGCCGCCTTCGCTGTCGGTCCGGCGTGCGAGGATCGGATACGTACCTCTCGTGTGCCAGTGAAGGAGAGCGCCGCGATGGCAACGAAGCCACCCAAGGGTGACCCGGTCCAGGACGCCCCGCAGGTAGCCGAGCCACAGCACGCGGCGGCGGGGCTGCCGGCCGTCGGGCACACCCTGCGCGTCGCCCAGCGGCAGATGGGCGTGAAGCGCACCGCGCTGACGCTGCTGCGGGTGAACCAGAAGGACGGCTTCGACTGCCCGGGCTGCGCCTGGCCGGAGCCCGACCACCGGCACACGGCGGAGTTCTGTGAGAACGGCGCGAAGGCGGTGGCCGAGGAGGCCACCCTGCGCCGCGTCACCCCGGAGTTCTTCGCCGCGCACGGCGTCGCCGACCTGGCGACCAGGAGCGGGTACTGGCTGGGCCAGCAGGGGCGGCTGACGCACCCCGTGTACCTCCCCGAGGGCGGCACGCACTACGAGCCGGTGAGCTGGGAGCGGGCCTTCGACATCGTCGCCGAGGAGATCGCCGCGCTCGGCTCCCCCGACGAGGCCGTCTTCTACACCTCCGGGCGCACCAGCAACGAGGCCGCCTTCCTCTACCAGCTCTTCGCCCGCGAGCTGGGCACCAACAACCTGCCCGACTGCTCCAACATGTGCCACGAGTCGTCCGGTTCGGCGCTGTCGGAGACGATCGGCGTCGGCAAGGGCAGCGTCCTGCTGGAGGACCTCTACCAGGCCGACCTGATCATCGTCGCCGGCCAGAACCCGGGGACGAACCACCCCCGTATGCTCTCCGCGCTGGAGAAGGCGAAGGCGGCCGGCGCGCGGATCATCAGCGTCAACCCGCTGCCCGAGGCGGGCCTGGAGCGGTTCAAGAACCCGCAGACCCCGCAGGGCATGCTCAAGGGCGCCGCCCTCACCGACCTGTTCCTGCAGATCCGCATCGGCGGCGACCAGGCGCTCTTCCGCCTGCTGAACAAGCTGATCCTCGAGACCGAGGGCGCGGTCGACGAGGCGTTCGTGCGGGACCACACGCACGGCTTCGAGGAGTTCGCCGCGGCCGCCCGCGCCGCCGACTGGGACGAGACGCTCGCCGCGACCGGTCTCACGCGCGCGGAGATCGAGAAGGCGCTGGAGATGGTGCTCGCCTCGCGGCGCACCATCGTGTGCTGGGCGATGGGCCTGACCCAGCACAAGCACTCGGTGCCGACCATCCGCGAGGTGGTCAACTTCCTTCTGCTGCGCGGCGACATCGGCCGTCCGGGCGCGGGCGTGTGCCCGGTGCGCGGCCACTCGAACGTGCAGGGCGACCGCACGATGGGCATCTTCGAGCGCCCGGCGCCCGCGTTCCTGGACGCGCTGGAGAAGGAGTTCGGGTTCGCGCCGCCGCGCGAGCACGGCTTCGACGTCGTCCGGGCCATCCGCGCGCTGCGGGACGGCGAGGCGAAGGTGTTCTTCGCCATGGGCGGCAACTTCGTCTCCGCCTCCCCCGACACCGAGGTCACCGAGGCGGCCATGCGGCGCGCCCGCCTGACCGTGCACGTGTCGACCAAGCTGAACCGCTCGCACGCGGTCACGGGCGCGCGGGCGCTGATCCTGCCGACGCTCGGCCGCACCGAGCGCGATCTGCAGGGCGGCGGCGAGCAGTTCGTGACCGTGGAGGACTCCATGGGCATGGTGCACGCCTCCCGCGGCCGGCTGGAGCCGGCGAGCCCGCACCTGCTGTCCGAGCCGGCCATCGTGTGCCGGCTGGCCCGGCGGGTGCTGGGCGAGGACAGCGTGGTGCCGTGGGAGGAGTTCGAGAAGGACTACGCCACCATCCGCGACCGCATCGCGCGCGTGGTGCCCGGCTTCGAGGACTTCAACGCGCGCGTGGCCCGCCCCGGCGGCTTCGCGCTGCCGCACGCGCCGCGCGACGAGCGCCGCTTCCCGACGAAGACCGGCAAGGCGAACTTCACCGCCGCCCCGGTGGAGTACCCGGAGCTGCCCGAGGGGCGGCTGCTGCTGCAGACGCTGCGCTCGCACGACCAGTACAACACCACGATCTACGGCCTGGACGACCGGTACCGGGGGATCAGGAACGGGCGCCGGGTGGTGCTCGTCAACCCCGAGGACGCCGAGCGGCTCGGGGTCGCGGACGGGTCGTACGTCGACCTGGTCGGCGAGTGGAAGGACGGCGTGGAGCGGCGGGCGCCCGGATTCCGGGTGGTGCACTATCCGACCGCGCGCGGCTGTGCGGCCGCGTACTACCCGGAGACCAACGTGCTGGTGCCGCTGGACGCCACCGCGGACACGAGCAACACCCCGGCCAGCAAGTCCGTCGTCGTCCGTCTGGAACAATCGGCGACCGACTGAGCGTTTGCTCAGCGGTAGGAAGCCGTACCGATCACGACGAACGGAGCCCGGCACGATGGGCGAGCAGCAGCATGTGACGTTCCCGCAAGAGGTCATCGACGAGTACGCCTCGCTCGGCGTCGACCTCCCGGCGCTGTTCTCCGCGGGGCACCTCGGGGCGCGGATGGGCGTCCAGATCGTGGAGGCGTCCGCGGAGCGGGTCGTCGGCACCATGCCGGTGGAGGGCAACACCCAGCCGTACGGGCTGCTGCACGGCGGGGCGTCGGCCGTCCTCGCCGAGACGCTGGGGTCGGTGGGCTCGATGCTGCACGGCGGCAGCTCGAAGATCGCGGTGGGCGTCGACCTCAACTGCACGCATCACCGGGGCGTGCGGTCCGGGCTGGTGACCGGGGTGGCCACGCCGGTGCACCGGGGGCGCTCCACGGCGACGTACGAGATCGTCATCAGCGACGAGGAGGGGCGCCGGGTGTGCACCGCCCGCCTGACCTGCCTCCTGCGCGACGCGCGCCCGGGGGACGCCTCGCATCTCGGCGTCGCCGGCTGAACGACGGCCTGGCAGCGGGCGACCGGCGCCCCTTACCGTTTCCCCATGAGGCTGCGGTCGTGAGCGGCGTCGGGCCCGTCGAGCCGGGCGGCACGGGCGGGGTGGGCGGCGGCGGTGACGTCATCGGCAGCGACGCGCCGCGGCTCGCCGACCGGCTCGGGCGCCGCCGGCGCTGGGTGCCGCGGCGGGTGCGCAGGGCCCTGCTCGCGGCCCTCGTGGTCGGCGCGGTCGCCGTCGGCGTACTGCTGCTGCCGACCGCCGGCGCCCCCGACCGGGCCGAGCCCCCCGAACCCCTGCCGTACCCCGCCAACGTCACCCGGTGGGGTTACCTCGGTCTCGCCGAACCGATCGGCGCGCACGACACCAGCGGCCTGTTCCGTTTCGCGGTGTCCATCGACTACGGCCCCCCGGTCACCGTCCGCGCCACCGGCACGGATCTCGGCGGCCTCGCCGTGCGTTCCACTCCCGACCCCGCCTTTACCGTCCACGCCGGGGCAACACGCCGCATTACGGTGAAGATTTCCGTATCCGACTGTTCGGGTCTGCCCATCGATGAGGACCTACCCTTTCTTGTCGTAACGCTGCGTAACACACGCGCAATACAACAACACACTTTCATCTTCGGCGGCAGGTATGCGAGGGACCTTTCCCGCCTTCTCCGTACGGCCTGCGGCGCCGCACCCGCCACGCTGCCCTCACGGCCAAGCGGAAGTGCAGGTTCTCAGAATGCGGACTGAGCGGAAATGGCGCCAAAACGACCGAGAGCCCCCTTCCCCCCACTTCGGCCCGCATCACGTCATAACAAGAAAGTCACAAGCCACTCCGCGGCGATGCTCCGGCCTACGGACGGGCTTAGAGTCACGGCCAGTCACCGCTCCATCGGGAGTTCGGTACCAGCGCGGCACCCGTCGCCCCACCGGGGCGGACCGCCTGCGGAAAGGACTGATTGTGCGACAGCGTTCCTTGGTGATTCTTACCTCCGTTCTCACGACCGGAGCTCTGACACTCACCGCCTGCGGCTCCCGAGACGACAGCGGTGACAAGAGCTCCAGCGGGTCCACCACCTACGTCATCGGCGTGGACGCCCCGCTCTCCGGTGAGAACTCGACCACCGGTCTCGGCATCCAGTACGGCGTCCAGGTCGCCGTCGACGACGCCAACAAGAACAACTGGGTCCCCGGCGTGAAGTTCAAGGTCGAGGCGCTGGACGACAAGGCCCAGCCCGCCAACGGCCAGCAGAACGCCACCAAGCTCGTCGGCGAGAAGACGGTCGTCGGCGCCGTCGGCCCGCTGAACTCCGGCGTCGCCCAGTCGATGCAGCAGGTGTTCGCCTCGGCCAACATGGTCGAGATCTCCCCCTCGAACACCAACCCCGAGCTGACCCAGGGCAAGAACTGGCAGACCAGCAAGACCCGCCCGTACAAGACGTACTTCCGTACGGCCACCACGGACGAGCTGCAGGGCGCCTACGCCGCCCAGTACGCGGCCGCCACCGGCGGCAAGGGCCTGGGCAAGAAGAAGGCCTTCGTCGTCGACGACAAGCAGACCTACGGCGCCGGCCTCGCCAAGATCTTCTCCGAGCAGTTCAAGAAGCGCGGCGGCACGGTCGTCCAGACCGACCACGTCAACACCGGTGACAAGGACTTCAGCTCCCTCGTCACCAAGATCAAGAACTCCGGCGCCGACATGGTCTACTACGGCGGCCAGTACGACGAGTCCTCGCTGATCACCAAGCAGCTCAAGGACGCCGGCGTCAAGATCCCGCTGTTCGGCGGCGACGGCATGTACGCCACCACCTACATCGACGTCGCCGGCAAGGCCGCCGAGGGCGACCTGGTCACCTCCGTCGGCGTCCCGGTCGACACCCTGCCCGCGGCCAAGCAGTTCATCGAGACCTACAAGGCCAAGGGCTACAAGGGCGACTACGGCGCCTACGGCGGCTACTCCTACGACGCCGCCACCGCCATCATCAAGGCCGTGAAGGCCGTCAAGGACGCCAACGGCGGCAAGCTGCCCAGCGACATCAACAGCCTGCGCTCCAAGGTCGTCGACGAGGTCCAGAAGTCGGACTTCGAGGGCATCACCGGCAAGGTCTCCTTCGACCAGTACGGCGACACCGGCAACAAGCAGCTCACGGTCTACCAGGTCAAGAGCGGCAAGTGGGTGGCCGTGACCTCGGGCACCGCCAACCCCGTCTAAATCCTCAAGCACCACCGCCCCACGGGCCGCGCGGAAGGAGGACCCCGACCGCGCGGCCCGTTGCCACACCCAGACCTTGCACACATCCAGTGCACACAGAGACCGAATCTGTCACCGAGTCTGTGCACACGACCACCAGCGACATGGAGGCCACGCGGTGAACACCCTGCCGCAGCAGCTGGCCAACGGGCTGCTCCTCGGCTCGATGTACGGGCTGATCGCCATCGGCTACACGATGGTGTACGGCATCGTCCAGCTCATCAACTTCGCGCACGGCGAGATCTTCATGACCGGGGCCTTCGGCGCCCTCACGGTCTACTTCTACATCCTGCCCGACGGCACCCCCATGGCGGCCGCCATCCCCCTGATGCTGGTCGGCGGCGCCATCGTCTCCGTCCTCGTCGCGGTCGGGGCGGAACGCTTCGCCTACCGGCCCCTGCGCGGAGCACCACGCCTGGCACCGCTCATCACCGCCATCGGTCTGTCCCTGGCCCTCCAGGAAGTCGTCCGCAACTTCTACCCGGGCGCCGACAAGGCCCGCTCCTTCCCCGGCCTCGACACCACCCACGACCTGGGCTCCGTCACCATCAAGGACGCCGACATCTTCCTGATCGTCTCCGCGGTCGTGTGCATGTCGGCCCTGGCCTGGTTCGTCCGCAAGAGCCGCACCGGCCGCGCCATGCAGGCCACCGCGCAGGACCCGGACACCGCGCAGCTCATGGGCATCGACACCAACCGCATCATCGTCATCGCCTTCGCCATCGGCGGCTTCTTCGCCGCCGTCGCCGCCCTCGCCTTCGGCCTGAAGTACGGCAGCATCGACTACCGCATGGGCTTCCTGATGGGCCTGAAGGCGTTCACCGCGGCCGTCCTCGGCGGTATCGGCAACATCTACGGCGCCATGCTCGGCGGCGTCGTCCTCGGCATCGCCGAGACCCTCGCCTCCGCCTACATCAACAACATCCCCGGCATGCAGCAGCTCGGCGGCCAGAGCTGGGCCAACGTGTGGGCCTTCGTACTCCTCATCCTGGTGCTCCTGTTCAGGCCACAGGGCCTGCTCGGCGAGCGCGTCGCGGACAGGGCGTGATCACATGACCGAGACGACCAAGACCCCCGCCACCCCGCCCGCGGACGCCACCCCCGCACCCGCACCGCGCGGCCTGATCCCGCTGCCGCTCGCGGCCGCCCGCGCCCTGCTCCTGGTCGGCGGCATCGCGACCGCCGCCTCCACGTTCCTGGCCTGGACCTGGACCGCCGACTTCCCCGGCGACCTCACCGTCACCGGCTACCCCGGCGGCCTGCAGTGGCTGACCTTCATCGCCGGCGTCCTGGTGGCCGTCTTCGCGCTCGCCGCCTACGGCGTGCGCGGCCTGGGCTGGCTGCTGCCCGCCCGCAACAACGCGCCGCTGGTCCTGCTGGCCGTCGGCGGCCTCGGCGTCACCTGGTTCACCGCCATCGAGATCGCCGCCAAGCTCGGCGGCCTCGCCAACTGGGAACCCGGCACCTACGTCGCCGTCATCGCCTCGCTGATCCCGGTCGTCGGCGCGTTCGCGCTGCCGGAGCCGGCCGGCGAGTCGACCAAGGAGACCGTCAAGGCCTACCTCGCCAAGCCCGACCGCATCCCGGCACCCCAGCCGGTCTCCCCCTGGATCCAGCGGGCCGCGATCACGGTCGTCAGCATCATCGGCCTGGCCGTGTTCACCTACGGCATCGACACCGAGTACGGCGAGCTGTTCATCGGCTACCTCATCGTCGTCGTCTTCAGCGTGTGGGCCCTGCACACCGCCGGGCTGCTCGACCGGTTCTCCGGCATGGTCGCCGCCAACCGCAGCTTCACGCTCGCCATGGGCTTCCTCGCGGCCATCGCCTTCCCGTTCACCCAGACCGACGACCACTACGCCAACATCGGCGTCAACATCCTGATCTTCGGCACGGTCGCCCTGGGTCTGAACATCGTCGTCGGCCTCGCCGGCCTCCTCGACCTCGGGTACGTCGCCTTCCTCGGCGTCGGCGCGTACACCGCGGCCCTGGTCTCCGGCTCCGAGTTCTCCAAGTTCTCCGGCGTCCAGTTCCCCTTCTGGGCCGCCGCCCTGACCGGCGCCGCCGCCTCGCTCGTCTTCGGCGTCCTCATCGGCGCCCCGACCCTGCGGCTGCGCGGCGACTACCTGGCCATCGTCACCCTCGGCTTCGGTGAGATCTTCCGCATCGCCGTCAACAACATGGACGGCGTCTCCGGCCCGGACCTCACCAACGGCCCGAACGGCATCCCCTCCATCCCCGACCTGTCCCTCTTCGGGTTCAACTTCGGGGAGGCGCACGACCTCGGCGGCTTCACCCTCGGCCGGTTCGCCAACTACTACCTGCTGATGGTGCTGATCATGGCGATCGTGGTCACCGTCTACACCCGCGCCGCCGACTCCCGCATCGGCCGCTCCTGGATCGCCATCCGCGAGGACGAGACCGCCGCCACCGCCATGGGCATCAACGGCTTCCGCGTCAAGCTCATCGCCTTCGCCCTGGGCGCCTCCCTGGCCGGTCTGGCCGGCACGGTCAGCGCGCACGTGACGTACAGCGTGGTCCCCAACCCCTACCAGTTCGCCGGTTCCACGCCGCCGAACTCCGCCTTCCTGCTCGCCGCGGTCGTCCTCGGCGGCATGGGCACGGTGGCCGGACCGCTGCTCGGCGCGGCGCTGCTCTACCTGCTCCCGGAGAAGCTCGACTTCCTCCAGGACAAGTCGCTGCTCGCCTTCGGCATCGCGCTGATCCTGCTGATGCGCTTCCGCCCCGAGGGCATCATCGCCAACCGCCGGCGCCAGCTCGAATTCCACGAGACCGGCCAACTCGACGTACCAGAAACAGAGACGCTGACCGACGAACCGGCCGTCACCAAGGCAGGGGCGTAACGAACCATGACGACACCTGTACTCGAAGCCCGCGACGTCACCATGCGCTTCGGCGGCCTCACCGCCGTGCGCTCGGTGGACTTCACGGTCAACTCCGGCGAGATCGTCGGCCTCATCGGCCCCAACGGCGCCGGCAAGACGACCTTCTTCAACTGCCTGACGGGCCTGTACATCCCGACCGAGGGCACGGTCTCCTTCAAGGGCACCGTGCTGCCGCCGAAGCCGCACCTGGTGACGAAGGCGGGCATCGCCCGCACCTTCCAGAACATCCGGCTGTTCGCCAACATGACGGTCCTGGAGAACGTCCTCGTCGGCCGCCACACCCGCACCAAGGAGGGCCTGTGGTCCGCCCTGCTGCGCGGCCCCGGCTTCAGGAAGGCGGAGCAGGCCAGCGAGCAACGGGCCATGGAACTCCTGGAGTTCATCGGCCTGGCGCACAAGCGCGACCACCTCGCGCGCAACCTCCCCTACGGTGAGCAGCGCAAGCTGGAGATCGCGCGGGCGCTGGCGTCCGAGCCGGGCCTGCTGCTGCTCGACGAGCCGACCGCCGGCATGAACCCGCAGGAGACGCGGGCCACCGAGGAACTCGTCTTCGCCATCCGGGACATGGGCATCGCCGTCCTCGTCATCGAGCACGACATGCGCTTCATCTTCAACCTCTGCGACCGTGTCGCCGTCCTCGTCCAGGGCGAGAAGCTCGTCGAGGGCACCTCCGAGGTCGTCCAGGCGGACGAGCGCGTCATCGCCGCCTACCTGGGCGAGCCATTCGACGGCGCCCCCGCCGACGAGGCGGACGTCGCCGGCACCACCAAGGGAGACGCCCAGTGACCGCACTGCTCGAGGTCGAGGACCTCCGGGTCGCCTACGGCAAGATCGAGGCCGTCAAGGGCATCTCCTTCAAGGTCGAGGCCGGCCAGGTCGTCACCCTGATCGGCACCAACGGCGCCGGCAAGACGACCACCCTGCGCACGCTCTCGGGTCTGCTGAAGCCGAGTTCCGGCAAGATCATGTTCGACGGCCGGCCGCTCAACGGCGTCGCCGCGCACAAGATCGTCGCCCTGGGTCTCGCCCACTCCCCCGAGGGCCGGCACATCTTCCCCCGCCTCACCATCGAGGAGAACCTCCGCCTCGGCGCCTTCCTGCGCAAGGACAAGGAGGGCATCGAGAAGGACATCCAGCGCGCCTACGACCTCTTCCCGATCCTGGGAGAGCGCCGCAGGCAGGCCGCGGGCACCCTCTCCGGCGGTGAGCAGCAGATGCTCGCCATGGGCAGGGCGCTGATGTCGCAGCCGAAGCTGCTGATGCTCGACGAGCCGTCGATGGGCCTCTCCCCGATCATGATGCAGAAGATCATGTCGACCATCGTCGAACTCAAGTCCCAGGGCACGACCATCCTCCTGGTCGAACAGAACGCGCAGGCGGCGCTGTCGCTGGCCGACCACGGCCATGTCATGGAGGTCGGCAACATCGTCCTGTCCGGCACCGGCCAGGACCTGCTGCACGACGAGTCGGTCCGCAAGGCCTACCTCGGCGAGGACTAGACCGCGTCGGCCGTACGACGAGGCCCGCGCCCCTGCTGCCAGGGACGCGGGCCTCGGTCGTCGTCGGGTCGTGGGGGTCAGCCCTTGCCGGACTTCTTCTCCTCGGCGTCCTGAATGACGGCCTCGGCGACCTGCTGCATGGACATGCGGCGGTCCATCGACGTCTTCTGGATCCACCGGAACGCGGCCGGCTCGGTCAGCCCGTACTCCGTCTGCAGGATCGACTTCGCGCGGTCGACGAGCTTGCGCGTCTCCAGCCGCTGGGTGAGGTCGGCGACCTCCTTCTCCAGCTCCTTCAGCTCGGTGAACCGCGAGACGGCCATCTCGATCGCCGGCACGACGTCGCTCTTGCTGAACGGCTTCACCAGATACGCCATGGCGCCGGCGTCCCGCGCCCGCTCGACGAGGTCGCGCTGCGAGAAGGCGGTGAGCATCAGCACCGGCGCGATGCGCTCCTCGGCGATCTTCTCGGCGGCGGAGATGCCGTCCAGCTTCGGCATCTTCACGTCCAGGATGACGAGATCGGGCCGGTGCTCGCGGGCGAGCTCCACGGCCTGCTCACCGTCCCCGGCCTCGCCGACGACGCTGTAGCCCTCCTCCTCCAGCATCTCTTTGAGGTCGAGCCGGATCAGGGCCTCGTCCTCGGCGATGACGACACGGGTCGTCAGCGGAGGCACATGCGACTTGTCGTCATCGGACACGTCAACGGGCTGGGGCGACTCGGGGGCGGTCACGGGGGCTCCTTGGTACGGGCCGGGCAGGTGCTGCTGCGTAAGAAGACTACCTAGAGGCGGGGAGGCGCGGTGACCCGGTACACTTCACACCGGTCACCTGGCCTGCCCGGTTGGAGGAACTGGTCAGACTCGCGGCACTCAAAATGCCGTGCCCTTTGGGCATGTGGGTTCGAATCCCACACCGGGCACTTCGGGACCCGAAGCGGAGGATCACGTTCGCGTGATCCTCCGTTTTTTGATATACGCGGTCACGATCAGTGGCGCAGAGTGGCCGCATGCATTCGCAGATCGGTGAGTGCCCCGGCAAACACGATCCGAAGTGCCCCCGGTGCGACGAACGTGACCTCGACGAGCCTGCGTACAGCCTCCGGGGTCTCATCCACTCGGACGGATGCCGCGTCACCGACTGGACGATCCGAATGGCCGCCGGTGAGCGCAAGCGCTATGAATACCCGCGCACCATCTCCGTGGCCCTCATGGACGCCCACGTAGGCCCCAAGCACTGACCTATGCGGGGCTGTCGTCCTCGCCGATGTGGTGGACGCGGACCATGTTCGTGGAGCCGGAGACTCCCGGCGGTGAGCCGGCCGTGATGACCACGACGTCGCCCTTCTGGCAGCGGCCGTACTTCAGGAGCAGTTCGTCCACCTGGTCGACCATCGCGTCGGTGGACTCGACGTGCGGGCCGAGGAAGGTCTCGATGCCCCAGGTGAGGCTGAGCTGGGAGCGGGTGGACGGCTCGGGGGTGAAGGCCAGCATCGGGATCGGCGAGCGGTAACGGGACAGGCGGCGGGCCGTGTCGCCGGACTGCGTGAAGGCGACCAGGAAGCGCGCGCCGAGGAAGTCGCCCATCTCGGCCGCCGCGCGGGCCACCGCGCCGCCCTGGGTGCGGGGCTTGTTGCTCTCGGTCAGCGGCGGCAGGCCCTTGGCGAGGATGTCCTCCTCCGCCGCCTCGACGATCTTCGCCATCGTGCGGACCGTCTCGACGGGGTACTTGCCGACGCTGGTCTCGCCCGAGAGCATCACCGCGTCCGTGCCGTCGATCACCGCGTTCGCGACGTCGCTCGCCTCCGCCCGCGTCGGGCGGGAGTTGTCGATCATCGAGTCGAGCATCTGGGTGGCGACGATGACCGGCTTGGCGTTGCGCCGGGCCAGCTTGACCGCGCGCTTCTGCACGATCGGCACCTGCTCCAGGGGCATCTCCACGCCGAGGTCGCCGCGGGCGACCATGATGCCGTCGAAGGCGGCCACGATGTCCTCGATCGCGTCGACCGCCTGCGGTTTCTCCACCTTGGCGATCACGGGCAGCCGGCGCCCCTCCTCGGCCATGATGCGGTGGACGTCCTCGGCGTCCTTGCCGCTGCGCACGAAGGACAGGGCGATGACGTCGAAGCCCGTGCGCAGCGCCCAGCGCAGGTCCGCCTCGTCCTTGTCGGACAGGGCGGGCACGGAGACGGCGACGCCGGGCAGGTTGAGGCCCTTGTGGTCGGAGACCATGCCGCCCTCGACGACCTCGGTGTGCACGCGGGGCCCGTCGACACCGGTGACCCGCAGGCAGACCTTGCCGTCGTCGACCAGGATGCGCTCGCCCGGGGTGACGTCGGCGGCGAGTCCGGCGTACGTGGTGCCGCAGGACTGGCGGTCGCCCTCGGCGCCCTGCTCGACGGTGATGGTGAAGGTGTCACCGCGTTCAAGGAGTACGGGACCTTCGGTGAAGCGGCCGAGACGGATCTTCGGGCCCTGAAGGTCGGCGAGGAGTCCGACGCTGCGGCCGGTCTCGTCGGCGGCCTTGCGGACGCGCTGGTAACGCTCCTCGTGCTCGGCGTAGCCGCCGTGGCTGAGGTTGAAGCGGGCGACGTCCATTCCGGCTTCGACCAGTGCCTTGATCTGGTCGTATGAGTCGGTGGCGGGGCCCAGGGTGCAGACGATCTTTGCTCGGCGCATGTCGTCGAGCCTATGGCTTACCGGCCGGTAGAGAATTGG
The DNA here is from genome assembly GCF_054850255.1 of Streptomyces sp. 7R007. Taxonomy (NCBI): domain Bacteria; kingdom Bacillati; phylum Actinomycetota; class Actinomycetes; order Kitasatosporales; family Streptomycetaceae; genus Streptomyces; species Streptomyces sp. 7R007. The sequence continues at coordinate 315,055 of NZ_JBTWMV010000004.1, forward strand.
TCCGGCATGACTACTCAACAACCTTTCGGTGAAGGGATGTTGACAAGTGTTGAAGTGGGCGGCGACCCGCTCTGATGAGCGTTCCGGCTGCAAAGCCCGCCCCGTCACAGGGTGGGCGGCCGCATGGTGAAGCGGGCGTTGACCTGGGCGTAGACCCGTTGGCGCTGGGGTTCGAGGTCGAGTGGCGCGGCGGCGGTGTCCTCGGCGCCGGCGGCCATGGAGCGCATCCGCGCGCCGGGCGCGGCCGGGGCGAGCGGGCGGGCGTTCTCGGCGCCGATGTCGGCGAGTTCGACCAGGGCGGCCAGGGTGGTACCGAGCGCCTCGGCGTACTCCCGGGCGCGCTGCACCGCCTCGCGGACCGCCTGCTGGCGGGCCTGGCGGTGGGCGGGCGAGTCGGGGCGCAGGGCCCACCAGGGGCCGTCGACGCGGGTGAGGTCGAGGTCGGCCAGACGGGTGGTGAGTTCGCCCAGTGCGGTGAAGTCGGTGAGTTCGGCGGTGAGGTGGACGCGCCCGTGGTAGGCGTGGATCCGCTCGCCCCGGCCGCGCTCCCTGAGCTCCGGGCTGATGGAGAAGGCGCCGGTCTCCAGGTGTTCGACCGCCTCGCCGTAGCTCTTGACGAGGTCGAGGACGGCGGCGTTGCGGCGGGTGAGGTCGTCCAGGGCGGTGCGGCGGTCCTTGCCGCGGGAGGCGACGGTGACGCCGATGCGGGCGATCTCGGGGTCGACTTCGAGGCGGGCCTCGCCGCGGACGGCGATACGGGGGGCTTCGGGGGTGCCGTAGGGGACGAACTCGGAGCCCTCTGCGGGTGGTGTGGTCATACGTCCCACTCTGTCAGTTCCCGGCACGCGCGGGCCGGGTGAGGTCACCGGATCGCAACCTGGCAGACCTGTTGCCGCTTGCCGTGGGCAGGTCAGAATCTACGCGCGTCGTTGACCGTTTCCCGAGGAGATCGAGACATGCCCTTGAACCGCCGGAAGTTCCTGGAGAAGTCCGCCGCGACCGGAGCGGGGGTGGCGCTGGCGAGTGCCGTGGCGGCTCCGGCGGCCGAGGCCGCGGAGGGCGGGCGGCGGCCCGCCCGGCGGTACTCGCTCACCGTCATGGGCACCACCGACCTGCACGGGCACGTCTTCAACTGGGACTACTTCAAGAACGCGGAGTACTCCGACAAGGCGGGCAACGCGCAGGGCCTGGCCCGGATCTCGACCCTGGTCAACCGGATCCGCGCGGAGCGGGGCCGCCGCAACACGCTGCTGCTGGACGCCGGCGACACGATCCAGGGCACCCCGCTGACGTACTACTACGCGAAGGTGGACCCGATCACCGCCGAGGGCGGGCCGGTGCACCCGATGGCGCAGGCGATGAACGCGATCGGCTACGACGCGGCGGCGCTGGGCAACCACGAGTTCAACTACGGCATCGAGACGCTGCGCAGGTTCGAGGAGCAGTGCCGTTTCCCGCTGCTGGGCGCGAACGCGGTGGACGCGAAGACGCTGCGGCCCGCTTTCCCGCCGTACGTCATGAAGACGTTCCACGTGCCGGGACTGCCGCCGGTGAGGGTCGCCGTGCTCGGGCTGACCAACCCCGGCATCGCGATCTGGGACAAGGCGTACGTGCAGGGCAGGCTGGCGTTCCCGGGGCTGGAGGAGCAGGCCGCGAAGTGGGTGCCGAGGCTGAAGGCGATGGGCGCGGACGTGGTGGTCGTCTCGGCGCACTCGGGTTCGTCGGGGACGTCGTCGTACGGTGACCAGCTGCCGTACGTGGAGAACTCGGCCGCGCTGGTGGCGCAGCAGGTGCCGGACATCGACGCGATCCTCGTGGGGCACGCGCACGTGGAGATCCCGGAGTTGAAGGTCACCAACGCCCGGACGGGGAGGACGGTCGTGCTGTCGGAGCCGCTGGCGTTCGCCGAGCGGCTGTCGGTGTTCGACGTCGAGCTGGTCTTCGACAAGGGCCGCTGGAGCGTGGAGTCGGTGGCGTCGACGGTGCTGAACTCCAGCACCGTCGCCGACGATCCGAAGATCACCAAGTTGCTGTCGGACGAGCACGCGAAGGTCGTCGCGTACGTCAACCAGGTGGTCGGTACGGCGACCGAGACGCTGACGACGGTCGAGGCACGGTACAAGGACGCGCCGATCATCGACCTGATCACCAAGGTCCAGGAGGACGTGGTGAAGGCGGCGCTGGCGGGGACGGCGTACGCCTCGCTGCCGGTGGTCGCGCAGGCCTCGCCGTTCTCGCGGACGTCGGAGATCCCGGCCGGCGATGTCACCATCCGGGACCTGTCGTCCCTCTACGTGTACGACAACACGCTGGTCGCCAAGTTGATGACGGGCGCGCAGCTGCGGGCGTACCTGGAGTACTCCGCGGAGTACTTCGTGCAGACGGCACCGGAGGCGGTGGTCGACGTGGAGGCGCTGACCAACGCGAACGGGCGCCCGGACTACAACTACGACTACGTGTCCGGCCTTTCGTACGAGATCGACATCGCCCGGCCGGCCGGGTCGCGGATCAGGAACCTGACCCACGACGGGGCCGCGCTGGACGACTCGGCGCAGTTCGTGCTGGCGGTGAACAACTACCGCGCCAACGGCGGCGGGGCGTTCCCGCACGTCGCGTCGGCGCAGGAGCTGTGGTCGGAGTCCACGGAGATCCGGACCCGGATCGCGGAGTGGGTGACCGCGAAGGGCGTGCTGGACCCGAAGGACTTCGCGTCGGCGGACTGGAGGCTGACCCGGGACGGCACGCCGGTGTTCTAGCGCTCTACAGCTTCAGCAGGGACAGGTCGACGGCGTCGGCGATGGCCTGGGCGCCGGCGTCGTTGACGTGCAGGCCGTCGCCGGCGTTGAAGTCGTCGCGGATCCGGTCGGGGCGGTCCGGGTCCGCGACGGCGGCGGCGACGTCGACGAGCCCGTCGAAGGGGTGGTCGCCCGCCAGCAGCCGGGCGTTGACCTCGCGGCGCACGGCCTGTCCGGCCTCGGTGTCGTAGCCGTCGTAGACGGTGCCGGCGTAGGGCCCGATGGTGGAGCCGACGACGGTGAGGCCGGCGGCGTGCAGGCGGTCGGCGAGCGTGGTCAGCCCGGCCAGGAGCTCCTCGGCGGTGGGGACCGCGGCGGGTTCGGGGTGGGCGATGGCGCCGGGCAGGCCGAGGTCGTTGAGGCCGATGTGGACCAGGACGTGGCTGACGCCGGGGACGGCGAGGACGTCGCGGTCGATCCGGGACAGCAGATGGGCGCCGACCTCGTCGGTGAGCAGCCGGTTGCCGGAGATGCCGGTGTTGACGATCCAGCCGCGTGCCAGGCGCCGGTCGAGCCGGGACGGGAAGCTGCGGTCGGCGCCGGGCGTGGTGAAGGCGCCCTCGATCCAGGAGTCCCCGAAGGCGACGGCGATACGGGTGTCGGCGGGGGCGAGCACGTCCACCCCGGCGAGGAAGTGACCGAGGGGCAACTCCTCGGCGCCTTGCAGCACTTGGTCGGACAGCCGGTCGCCGGGGACCGCGTACCCGATGTCGTACGGCACCGCGCTGTAGGTGCTCGGCCCCGTGTCGCCCGGCAGGTGGAGGCTGACGGTGAGCTCCTCCCCCGCGCTCACGGGCAGCTCGACCGGATCGCTGACGGCCTCCTCGCCGACGGGGATCGTGAAGGCGTCGGCCCCCGACACGCGCAGCGGCGTGTCGCTTCCGGGGTCGATGCGGCTGCCCCGGGTGCGCACGGCGAGCCGGGCACCGCCGACCTCCAGGGGCGCCCGCCCGTACCGGTTGCTCAGCCGGACCCGCAGCGCCTCCCCTCCCCCGGCCAGGCGCAACGACTGCCGGACGGTCTGGTCGGCGAAGCCGCGGGGTTCGAAGAGGTGGAAGTCCTCGTGCGGGTCGATGACGGCGTAGCGGTGCGCGGCGATCCAGGTGGTGGTCATGGCGGCCTCAACACCGCGGCCGCCGGACGTCTTCCTTCCCCGCACGGTCTCTTACCGGCCGTCGACGAGCGGGGTGAGGGCCTGGGCGGGCCGGCGGGCCTGCGGGACGCGGTGCTCGTGCGGCTGGTCGAGCCCGAAGGTGGTGAAGGCCGTCCGGGTGGGGAGAGGGTAGACCTCCTTGCCGGTGAGGGAGTTGAGGATGGCGGCGCTGCGCCAGGCGGCGAGGCCGAGGTCGGGGGTGCCGACGCCGTGGGTGTGGCGGCCGGCGTTCTGGACGTGGACCGCGCCGGTGACGGAGGGGTCGAGGACGAGGCGGAAGTGTTCGTCGACGCGCGGGCGTTCGCGGCTGTCGCGGCGCAGGTAGGGGTCGAGACCGGCGAGGATGCGGTCAAGGGGGCGCTCGCGGTGGCCGGTGGCCAGGACGACGGCGTCGGTGGTGAGGCGGGAGCGGGTGTCCTGCTGGACGTGTTCGAGGTGGAGTTCGACCTTGGTGGTGGCGATGCGGCCGGCGGTGCGCACGCGGACGCCGGGAGTGAGGACGACGTCGGGCCAGCCGCCGTGCAGGCTGCGGCGGTAGAGCTCGTCGTGGATGGCGGCGATGGTGTCGGCGTCGATGCCCTTGTGGAGCTGCCACTGGGAGGCGACCAGCCGGTCCCGGACGGGCTCGGCGAGGGCGTGGAAGTAGCGGGTGTAGTCGGGGGTGAAGTGCTCCAGGCCGAGCTTGGAGTACTCCATGGGCGCGAAGGCCCCGGTACGGCCGATCCAGTGCAGTCGCTCGTGGCCGGCGGGGCGGGCGCGCAGCAGGTCGAGGAAGATCTCGGCGCCGGACTGCCCGGAGCCGACGACGGTGACGTGTCCGGCGGCGAGCAGGGTGTCGCGGTGGGCGAGATAGTCGGCGGCGTGCACGACGGGCACGGTGGGCGCCTCGACCAGCGGCTTGAGCGGCTCGGGGACGTACGGCTCGGTGCCGACGCCGAGGACGACGTTGCGGGTGTACGTCCGGCCGAGCGCCTCCGCCTCGCCGTCCGCGTCGAGCTGGGTGAAGTCGACCTCGAAGACGTCCCGTTCGGGGTTCCAGCGCACGGCGTCGACCTGGTGGCCGAAGTGCAGTCCGGGCAGGTTGCCGGCGACCCAGCGGCAGTAGGCGTCGTACTCGGCGCGCTGGATGTGGAAGCGCTCGGCGAAGTAGAAGGGGAAGAGCCGCTCGCGCTCCTTGAGGTAGTTCAGGAACGACCAGGTGCTGGCGGGGTCGACGAGGGTCACCAGGTCCGCCAGGAACGGCACTTGGACGCGGGCGCCGTCGATGAGCAGACCGGGGTGCCAGTCGAAGCCGGGGCGCTGTTCGTAGAAGACGGTGTCGAGTCCGGCGAGGGGGTGGGCGAGGGCGGCGAGAGAGAGGTTGAAGGGGCCGATGCCGATGCCTACGAGGTCGCGGGGGGCGTCGGGTTCGGGGCGTGGGGGGTTGGGCGTGGGGGTCATGAGGGGGTGTTTCCTTCCGCGGGGGCTGCGGTGACGTCCGGTGGTGCGGTGGCTGCTTCGACGGCTTTGAGGAGGGCTGTCAGGTCGTCGGGGCGGGTGGCGGGGTTGAGGAAGGTGGCCTTGAGCCAGAGGCGGTCCGCCAGCCGGGCGCGGCCGAGGACGGCGCGCCCGTCGGTGAGCAGTCGCCGGCGTACGGCGGCCACGGCGTCGTCGGTGGCGTGGGCGGGCCGGAACAGGACGGTGCTGATGACGGGCCGGTCGTGCAGCTCGAAGCCGGGGTGGCCGTGGACCAGGGCCGCGAACTCCCGGGCCCGGTCGCAGACCTGGTCGACCAGGGCGCCGAGGCCGGTCCGGCCGAGTGTTCTGAGGGTGACGGCGATCTTGAGGACGTCGGGGCGGCGGGTGGTGCGCAGGGAGCGGCCGAGGAGGTCGGGCAGGCCCGCTTCGGTGTCGTCGTCGGCGTTGAGGTAGTCGGCGCGCTGGGCGAGGGCGGCGAGGTCGCGGGGGTGGCGGACCGCGAGGAGGCCGGCGGCGACCGGCTGCCAGCCCAGTTTGTGCAGGTCGAGGGTGACGGTGTGGGCGCGCTCCAGCCCGGCGAGCTTGTCGCGGTGGCGGTCGCTGAACAGTAGGCCCCCGCCGTAGGCGGCGTCGATGTGCAGCCGGGCGCGGTGGGCGGCGCACAGGCCGGCGATCTCGGGCAGCGGGTCGATGAGGCCCGCGTCGGTGGTGCCGGCGGTGGCGGCGACGAGATGCGGGCCGGGCAGGGCGGTGAGGGCCGCGTCCAGCGCGGCCGGGTCCATGGTGCCCGTGGGGGCGGGGACCACGACGGGGTCGGGCATGCCGAGCAGCCAGGCGGCGCGGGGCAGCGAGTGGTGGGCGTTGGCGCCGACGACCAGGTGGACGCCGCCGCCGTGCGCCTCGCGGGCGAGCAGCAGGGCGAGCTGGTTGGATTCGGTGCCGCCGCTGGTGACCAGGGCGTCCGCGGCACCGGCCGCCTGGGCGAGGGCCCGCGCGACGAGGGCCTCCAGCTCGGAGGCCGCCGGGGCCTGGTCCCAGGAGTCGAGGGACGGGTTGAGGGCGCTGGCGGCGAGGTCGGCGGCGGTGGCGACGGCGAGCGGCGGGCAGTGCAGGTGGGCGGCGCACAGGGGGTCGGCGGGGTCGGCCGCGCCTTCGGCGAGCGTGTGCACGAGGGCGCGCAGGGCGTCGGGGTCGCCGTCCTCGGGCAGGACGTCGCCGAGGGCGTCCCGCACCCGGGCGGCGACGGCGCGCGGTCCGCCGGCCGGCAGCGGTCCGCCGCGGGCGTCGGCGCCGGTGGCGAGGGCGTCGAGGACGGTGTCGAGCAGCGGCCGCAGGGCGCGGGGACCTCGGGGGCCTGAGGCGAGGGGCGGCGTGCTCATGGTGGGACCTCCGGGGCGCCGGGCAGAGGGACTTCCAGCTTGTACTCGGTTGCGGGGGCGCGCCCGAAGAGTTCAACGATCGGAACCCGAAAGTGGGTACTGACCGGGGTACTCCCGTCCGGGGAAAACAAGTTGGGGCCCGTGGTGCACGGACGTAACGTCGCCCGCATGACGGATGCGTGGTGGGTCGACGTGCCCGGTGAGCGGGTCGTCGTACGGGAGCCGGAGCCGGCCGACGAGGGGCCGCTGCTGGCGCTGTTCGAGGCGTGTGAGGACTGGTTCGTGGCGGCCACGGGGCTGCCGTCGGCGCCGGGCGATGTGCAGAGCCTGTTCTACTCGCTGCCCCGGGGGGCCTCGCCGCAGGACAAGGTGCTGCTGGTGGTGGAGCGGGACGCAGAGGTGACGGGTCTGGTGGACGCGGTACGGGACCACCCGGCGCCGGGCGAGGTGGCGGTGGGCCTGTTCCTGCTGGCGCCCTGGGCGCGGGGGCGCGGGCTGGGCCGGGCGGTGGCCGGGTCCCTGCTGGAGCGGGCGGCGGGCGTGACGCGGGTGACGGCGACCGTGCCGCCCGGGTGGCGGCCGGGGGAACGGTTCCTCGAAGCGCTCGGCTTCACGCTGGAGGAACCGTCGGCGCCGGGCCCGGCGACGGGCAACCGCCGCACGGGGCCGCGGGAGGGCGGGGTACGGCGGGCGGAGCTGCGGCTGCGGGGCTGATGACCGAGGCCCCCCGGCGCCGGCTCATCCCCCTGCCCCCCCTCGGCGCTCTAAGCTTCCCGGACCCGCAACGCCCGTGCCAGGTCGTCGAGTTGGTCGACCAGCTTGCGGCGCAGGGACGGGATCGGGTCGGCCTCGCGCAGGCAGGTCTCGCCCCGGCGGAGGTGGTCGGCGTCGACGGCGTAGTGCGGGAAGGCGTAGCGGCCGACCGCCTCGGCGATGGCGGGGCCGCGGCGGGCGGCGACGGCCACCGCGTCGGCGTAGTAGCGCTCCACGTACTCCCCCACCAGCTCGGCCTGTTCGGGCTGCCAGAAGCCCTGGGCGGTGGCGGTGAAGAGGTAGTTGGACAGGTCGTCGCCCGCGAACATCGCCTCCCACGCCGTCCGCTTGGCCTCGGCGTCGGGCAGCGCGGCCCGGCAGCGGGCGGCGCCCTCCTGGCCGGTGGCGGACGGGTCGCGCGCCAGCTCGGCGGCGATGGCGGCCTCGTCGGTGGCGCCGAGGACGGCGAGCCGGGCGAGGACGCGCCAGCGCAGGTCGGGGTCGAGCTCGGGTCCGCCGGGGACGGTGCCCTCGGCGAGCCACGCGGCGATGGTGTCGGGCTGGGAGGTGACGTCGACGAGGTGGCGTACGGCGGTCAGGCGCAGGCCGGGGTTGTCGCCGTCCTCGGTGCGGCGGATGAGGTCGCGGCACAGGGAGGCGAGGGTGGCCAGGGCCGCCGGCCGCTCCTCGGGGGCGGTGTAGCGGTTGGCGACCTGGGCGGTGGCGAAGGCGAGGACGCCCTGGACGAGGGCGAGGTCGCTCTCGTGCGGGAGGTGGGCGCGGGCGGCCTGCAGGTAGGCGGCGGGCGGCAGTTCGCCGTCGCGGACCCCGTCGCGCAGGGCGTTCCAGACGACCGCGCGGGTCAGCGGCTGGGGCAGGCCGGACAGACAGGTGCGGACGGTCTCGAAGGACTCGGCGTCGAAGCGGACCTTGGCGTAGGTGAGGTCGCCGTCGTTGAGCAGGAGCAGCGCGGGGCGCTTGCCGAGGGGGTGGGGTTCGCCCTGCGGGACGTCGAGGTCGAGGCGTTCGCGCAGGACGAGGTGGCGGCCCTCGCCGGTGACGTCCTGGTCGTAGAGGCCGACGGCGATGCGGTGCGGGCGGCTGCCGGTGTGCTCCACGCGCAGGTCGCAGGTGCCCTCCTCGCCGGGGGTGATCACCGGGCGGAGGGTGTCGACGCCGGTGGTGCGCAGCCAGGCGTCGGCCCAGGCGTGGACGTCGCGGTCGGTGGCGGAGGCGAGGGAGTCGATGAAGTCGGCGAGGGCGGCGTTGGCGAACCTGTGCCGGGCGAAGTGGGTGTTGATGCCGGCGAGGAAGTCCTTCTCGCCGAGCCAGGCCACCAGCTGGCGTAGCGCGGAGGCGCCCTTGGCGTAGGAGATGCCGTCGAAGTTGAGGAGGGCGGAGGCCGTGTCGTCGACGTTCTCCGGGGCGACCGGGTGGGTGGACGGGCGCTGGTCGGCGTCGTAGCCCCAGCCCTTGCGCATGACGCCGAAGTCGACCCAGGTGTCGGTGAAGCGGGTGGCCTCGGTGAGGGTCTGGTAGCCCATGTACTCGGCGAAGGACTCGTTCAGCCAGATGTCGTCCCACCAGCGCAGGGTGACCAGGTCGCCGAACCACATGTGGGCCATCTCGTGGGCGATGACCATGGCGCGGGTCTGCCGTTCGGTGTCGGTGACGGCGGAGCGGTAGACGAACTCGTCGCGGAAGGTGACCAGTCCGGGGTTCTCCATGGCGCCGGCGTTGAACTCGGGGACGAACGCCTGGTCGTAGGAGTCGAAGGGGTAGGGCTCGTCGAACTTCTCGTGGTAGCGGTCGAAGCACTGCCGGGTGATCTCGAAGAGCTCGTCGGCGTCCGCGTCCAGGTGGGGGGCGAGGGAGCGGCGGCAGTGCAGGCCGAAGGGCAGGCCGCGGTGCTCGGTGCGCACGGAGTGCCAGGGGCCGGCGGCGACGGCGACGAGGTAGGTGGAGACCGGCGGGGTGGGGGCGGCCTGCCAGCGGCCCTCGCCGAGGTGCCGGGTGAGGCCGTTGGCCAGGACGCTCCAACCCTCGGGGGCCCGCACGGTCAGCTCGAAGACGGCCTTGAGGTCGGGCTGGTCGAAGGCGGCGAAGACGCGCTGGACGTCCTCCATGAACAGCTGGGTGTAGACGTACGTCTCGCCGTCGGAGGGGTCGGTGAAGCGGTGCATGCCCTCGCCGGTGCGGGAGTAGCGCATGGTCGCGTCGACGAGCAGTTCGTGCTCGCCCGCGGTCAGGCCGGTCAGGGGCAGGCGGTTGCCCTCGAAGGTGTCGAGGTCGAGGGCGTGGCCGTCGAGGAGGGCCTTGCGCAGTTCGGCCGGCTTGAGCTCGACGAAGGTGTCCGCGTCCGCGCGGGCCGTGAACCGGATGACGGTGCGGGAGGTGAACAGCTCGTCCCCGGCGGTCAGATCGAGGTCGATCGTGTACCGCTGGACGTCGAGGAGCCTGGCACGGGTCTGCGCTTCGTCGCGCGTCAGTACGGACATGCAGGACATGCTGCCTGATGGCACCGGCACGGCACAGAGGCGGACCGGTACGCGGCCTATGTCCGCTCCGGCGCGGGCGCCGTCTGTCCGGTGTCGCGCTGGAGGGGGACGCGGGCGTCCGGGTGCGGCAGGGCGGGGCGGGGGGCCGGGTCCTTGACCAGCTCGCGCAGTTCGCGGATCTCGCGTTCCAGCATGAGCTGGCGCTGGTGTGCGTCGTAGAGGTAGCGGACCTTGGTGCGCAGCGACCAGGGGTCTATGGGTTTCATGACCAGGTCGGCGACGCCGAGGCCGAAGGCGGTGGCGGTCAGTTCGTGGTCCGGGCCGAAGCCGGTGAGCAGGACGACCGGGATGTGCTGGGTCTGCTCCAGGCGGCGCATGTAGCGCACCACGTCCAGGCCGCTGACGCCGGGCATGCGCACGTCGAGCAGGAGCAGGCCGACCCGGCCGCGGAGCACCTGCTTGAGCGCCTCGTCGCCGCTGGTGGCGCGGCCCAGCAGGTAACCCAGCGGGGCCAGGGCGCTCTCCAGGGCGTACAGCGTGTCCTCGTGGTCGTCGACGATGAGGATCTTGGCATCCGACGGCATGGCCCGACGTCCCTCCCGCGTGGGACAACCAGCTTACGACCGCGGCCCTGACGGTGTGTGTCCGCCGGGCGACGACGAGTGCTCGGGAAGCATGCCTCCCGCGGGCCCGTCTGTCACTCCCCTCGCGGGATCCGCCGAGGTCAGTTCGCCGAGGGCGCACCGCCGTTGACGGTGTCCTCCGCGATGCGCTCGTGGTGGCGGATCACCTCGGCGATGATGAAATTGAGGAACTTCTCAGCGAAGGCCGGGTCGAGCTTGGCGTTCTCGGCCAGGGCGCGCAGCCGCTCGATCTGGCGGGCCTCGCGGGCCGGGTCGGCGGGCGGCAGCTGGTGGAGGGCCTTGAGGTGGCCGACCTGCTGGGTGCACTTGAAGCGCTCGGCGAGCATGTGGACGACGGCGGCGTCGATGTTGTCGATGCTGTCGCGCAGCCGGGCGAGTTCCTCGCGGACGGCGGGGTCCACGGCGCCCGCCGCGTTGTTGTCGCTGGTGGTCATGGGGGCACAGCCTACGTGCCGGGGGCGGGTCCGATCATCGGCGGATCGTCGGGGTCGGGGACCTGGTGGCTCCAGCCGCCGGGGACCGCGCGGTACTGCTGGGCGCGGAAGCGGACGGGGGGTGTGCCGACGCGGCGGGTGAACAGGCGGGAGAAGTAGGCCGGGTCGTCGTAGCCGACGCGGCGGGCGACGGCGGCGACGGGCAGTTCGGTGCCGGCGAGGAGCTCCTTGGCGCGGCCCAGGCGGATGCCGAGCAGGTAGTCCTTGGGACTGCAGCCGGCGCCGCGGCGGACGGCGGCGCGCAGTTCGGCGGGGGTCATGCCGTGCCGGGCGGCGTGCTCGGCGACGGACAGGGGCAGGCAGGCGTCGCGGGCGAGGGCTTCCAGCACCCGGTCGCCGTCGGGGGCGAGGTCGGCGCGGGCGCGGCGCAGGGCGACCAGGAGCTCGTGCACGGCGGCGCCGGTCTCCACCTCCAGCAGGGGGTTGCCGCGGCGGGCGGCGCGGGCGATGCGGCCGATGACGGCGCGGGGGCCGGCGGCGTCGGCGAGGGGGACGACGGGGCGGTCGGGTTCGATGTAGCCGAGGTCGGTGTAGGTGGCGGTGGCGGGGCCGGTGAAGTCGACGAAGCCCTCGTCCCAGCCGGCGTCGCCGTCGGGCGCGTAGTGGTGCTCCACTCCGGGGGTGAGCCACAGCAGCGCGGGCGCGGTGACGGTGGTCCGGCGTCCGTCGGGGCTGCGGTACCAGCCGGTGCCGGCGCTGATGACGACGGCGACGTGGTGGTCGAGGGTGCGGGGGCCGACGGTGGGCAGGGGGCCGTACTGGAGGCCCACGCCGAGGCAGACCAGGCCGAGCCGGTGGTGGACCGGGCCGGGGCTGAAGAACCGCATCCAGGTGTGGTACATCCGCGCCCCTCTCCCGCCGCCCGGGTCCAAGTAGCCGTGATCTTTGTCCATGGACGGTGATCGCCGCCAGGGGTGAGGGTGGCGGCATGAGCGAGTTCACGGTGGGGGAGACGGAGTTCCTGCTGGACGGGCGGCCGGTGCGGCTGCTGTCCGGCGCGCTGCACTACTTCCGGGTGCCCGAGGCGTACTGGGGGCACCGGCTGGCGATGCTGCGGGCGATGGGCCTCAACTGCGTGGAGACGTACGTGCCGTGGAACCTGCACGAGCCGGCGCCGGGCGAGTACCGGGACGTGGGGGCGCTCGGCCGGTTCCTGGACGCGGCCCGTCGGGCGGGGCTGTGGGCGATCGTGCGCCCGGGGCCGTACATCTGCGCGGAGTGGGAGAACGGCGGGCTGCCGCACTGGCTGACCGGGCACGCGCGCACCAGCGACGAGCGCTACCTGGAGCAGGTGGGGCGGTGGTTCGGGCGGCTGCTGCCGCAGGTGGTGGGCCGGCAGGTCGACCGGGGCGGCCCGGTGGTCATGGTGCAGGTGGAGAACGAGTACGGCAGCTACGGCTCGGACGCGGAGTACCTGCGCCGGCTGGCCGCGCTGCTGCGCTCGGCGGGCGTGACGGTGCCGCTGGTCACCTCCGACGGCCCCGAGGACCACATGCTCACCGGCGGCACCCTCCCGGGTGTCCTCGCCACGGTGAACTTCGGCTCCCACGCGCGCGAGGCGTTCGGCACGCTGCGCCGGCACCGGCCGCGGGGGCCGCTGATGTGCATGGAGTTCTGGTGCGGCTGGTTCGACCACTGGGGTGCCGGGCACGTCACCCGGGACGCGGCGGAGACAGCGGCGGTCCTGCGCGAGATCCTGGAGTGCGGTGCCTCGGTCAACCTCTACATGGCGCACGGCGGCACCAGCTTCGCCGGCTGGGCGGGCGCCAACCGGGGCGGCGGCGCCCTGCACGACGGGCCGCTGGAGCCGGACGTGACGTCGTACGACTACGACGCGCCCGTCGACGAGTACGGGCGCCCCACGCAGAAGTTCTGGGCCCTGCGGGAGGTCCTCGCCGAGTACGGCCCGGTGGCCGACCCGCCGCCCGCTCCCCCGGCCCTGGGTGCGCCCGCCGGGGTGGAACTGACCGGGTGGGCGCCCCTGGACGCCGTCCTGGACGCGCTCGGCGGGTCGGAGGTCGCCTCTCCCGTCCCGCCCACCTTCGAGGAGCTCGGCGTGGACCGGGGGATCGTGCGCTACGAGGTGACCGTGCCGGGTCCCCGACGGCCGTACCCGCTGATCGCGCGCGGGCTGCGGGACCTCGCGGTGGTGTACGTCGACGGGGAGCGGGCCGGGGTGCTCACCGAGGAGGACGTACAGCTCCCGGCGCCCGTGGCGGGGCACGCGCGCGTGGAGCTGTGGGTGGAGTCCCTGGGCAGGGTGAACTACGGGCCGCGCGGCGGGGAGGCCAAGGGGATCACCGGGGGGCTGCTGCACGAGCGGCAGTTCCTGCACGGAGTACGCGCGCGGGGGCTGCGCCTGGACGCGCTGGAGGACGTCTCCGGGGTCGGCTTCGGGGAGCTGCCCGGGGAGGGTGCGCGGGGCCTGTACCGGGGTGGTGTGACGGTGCGCGGGGCGGGGGACGCGGTGCTGGAACTGCCGGGCTGGACCCGCGGGTTCGTGTGGGTCAACGGCTTCGGGCTGGGCCGGTACTGGTCGGCGGGCCCGCAGCGGTCGCTGTACGTGCCCGGGCCGGTACTGCGCGAGGGCGGCAACGAGGTGTGGCTGCTGGAGCTGGAGGGGGTGGCCGCGGCGGGGGGCGCGCCGCGGCTGCGGGCGCCGGACTCCGGCGGCGAAAATCCGCCCGTGTCCCCGTAGAGTGGAATCGGGTTCAGGGCGTCTTGGGGGTTCAGGCGTGGCCAACGGCGGACCGGTCGAGCACGGCTTCCCACACCTGGAGACGGTGCGGGCCGCCATCACCGCGCTCTACAAACGGTTGTCGTACGACACCATCCAGACGTTCGCGACCAGTGTCGCCCCCGCCGACGTGGCCTTCTGCGACACCGACGACCTGTATCTGGGCACCCAGCGCGTGGCCCGGGAGCTGGTGCGGCACTACCGGCTGCCCGACGCCCGCTTCGTGGTCGGCTTCCGTGAGATGACGCACGCGGCGAACGTCGAACTGGCCGCGGGTCCCGAGTACTTCGTCGAGCTGAACGACCGTTTCCGCACCCACCGGCGCGACATCGGGGCGGCCCTGGCCCACGAGGTGATGCACGTCTACCTGCACCGGCTGGACCTGTCCTTCCCCGGCACCCGCGACAACGAGATCCTCACCGACACGGCGACGACCTATCTGGGGGCGGGCTGGCTGCTGCTCGACGCCTTCCGGGAGGACGGGGCGTCCTCGCAGAAGCTCGGTTACCTCACCCCGGAGGAGTTCGGCTACGTCCTGGCGAAACGGGCCCTCGTCTTCGGCGAGGACCCGTCGGTGTGGTTCACCAGCCCGCAGGCCTACACGGCCTACGTCAAGGGCCTGGCCAAGGCCCGCCACGACGGGGAGCAGCCGCCGCTGACCGCGGCCGGCTGGGCGGGCCGGCGCCGGTACGCCCGCGACCGGCGCCACGCCCAGGACCACACCGGCGCCGCCCCCCATCCGGGGACCCCGTACACCTTCACTCCCGAGGGCCGGGGCCCGCTGCGGGTGTCGTTCCCGTGCCCGACCTGCCACCAGCGGATCCGGGTGCCGGTCCGGGGCCGGATGCGGGCGCGGTGCGCCCTGTGCCGGACGGTGCTGGAGTGCGACACGTAGGCCGTCAGCCGTCAGCCGTCAGCCGCACGGCGTGGAGTGCCGCGGCAGCGCCGACACCACGACCCCCGGAGCGCGCCGCTGACCGAGTGAGCCGCTAGGCCCCGTACACCGCCCCCGGCGCCTCGGCCTGCTCCAGCAGCTTCAGAGCCGTCTGTCCCGCCTCGGCCGGGCTCCAGCGTGCCCCCTTGTCGGCGCTCGGGCCCGGCCGCCAGCCCTCCATGACGGTGATCCGGCCGCCCTCCGCCTCGAAGACCCGGCCCGTGACGCCCGTGCTCGCGGCGGAGCCGAGCCAGACCACGAGGGGCGAGACGTTCTCCGGGGCCATCGCGTCGAAGCCCGCCTCGGGCGCCGCCATCGTCTCGGCGAACGTCCGCTCCGTCATCCGGGTGCGGGCCGCGGGCGCGATCGCGTTGACCTGGACGCCGTAGCGGGCGAGTTCGGCGGCGGCGACCAGGGTCAGGCCGACGATCCCGGCCTTGGCGGCACTGTAGTTGCCCTGCCCCACCGATCCCGACAGCCCCGCCCCGCTGCTGGTGTTGACGATCCGGGCGAGGGGCGTGCGGCCCGCCTTCGCCTGCGCCCGCCAGTGCGCCGCCGCGTGCTTCAGCGGCAGGAAGTGCCCCTTGAGGTGGACGCGCAGGACCGCGTCCCAGTCGTCCTCGTCGAGGTTGACGAGCATCCGGTCGCGCAGGAACCCGGCGTTGTTGACGAGGGTGTCGAGGCGGCCGTACGTCTCCAGGGCGGTGGCGATCAAGGATGCGGCGCCCTCGCCGGTCGCGATGTCGCCGCCGTGCGCGACCGCCTCGCCGCCCGCCGCGCGGATCTCGTCCACCACCCGTCCGGCCGGGCTGTCGGGCCCGAGGCGGCCGTCCAGTCCCACGCCCAGGTCGTTGACGACGACCCGGGCGCCCTCCGCCGCGAACGCGAGCGCGTGGGCCCGCCCCAGGCCGCGCCCGGCGCCGGTGACGACGACCACCCTGCCCTGGCAGATTCCGCTCATCTCACGTCTCCTTGTCGGCGGTCGCGGCATCGAGGAACGCCGGTCGCTCCCCTCCCCCGTGCACCAGCAGGCTCGCGCCGGTGATGTACGCGGCGGCGTCCGAGGCGAGGAAGACGGCGGCGGCGCCCACGTCGGACGGTGTCGCCAGGCGGCCCAGCGGCACGGTGCGGGCGACCGCCGCGACGCCCTCCTCGCCGCCGTAGTGCACATGGGACAGCTCGGTGCGGACCATGCCGACGACGAGGGTGTTGACGCGCACCTCGGGCGCCCACTCCACGGCCATGGAACGGGCGAGGCTCTCCAGCCCCGCCTTCGCCGCCCCGTACGCGGCCGAGCCGGGCGAGGGCCGGCCGCCGCTCACGCTCCCGACCATCACCACCGAGCCCCCGCTCGCCCGGAGGTGGTCGTACGCGGCCAGGGACGCCGTCAGCGGAGCGATCAGGTTCAGCTCGACGACCCGCGCGTGCCGCTCCGCGTCCGCCTCCGTCAGGCGCCGGTAGGGCGTGCCGCCCGCGTTGTTGACGAGGACGTCCAGGCGGTCCCATCCGGTGAAGAAGGCGCGTACGGCGTCCGGGTCGCGCAGGTCGAGGGGGCGGAACTCGACGCCGTCCAGCGGCACGTCGGGCGGCCTGCGCGCGCAGACGACGACCCGCGCGCCGGCCTCGGTGAAGGACCGCGCGATCCCGGCGCCCACCCCGCGGGTCCCGCCGGTGACGACGGCGACCTTCCCGTTCAGCTCCATTCGCCGCTACCCTCCACCTAACAAACGTTAGGTGGAAAGGTAGCTGATGCTTCCATGGGTGTCTCCACCTCGGCCCCGGAAAAGGGGCCGGACAAGGACGCGATCGCCGTCGTCACGGTCGACTTCCCGCCGGTGAACGCGCTGCCGGTGCGCGGCTGGTTCGCGCTGGCCGAGGCGGTGCGCGCGGCGGGCCGCGATCCGGGGGTGCGGTGCGTGGTGCTCGCGGCCGAGGGGCGCGGCTTCAACGCGGGCGTGGACATCAAGGAGATCCAGGCCGAGGGGGCGGCCGCGCTGGCCGGCGCCAACCGGGGCTGCTTCGAGGCGTTCGCGGCGGTGTACGAGTGCGAGGTGCCGGTGGTGGCGGCCGTGCGGGGGTTCTGTCTGGGCGGCGGGATCGGGCTGGTGGGGAACGCGGACGCGATCGTGGCGAGCGAGGACGCCGTCTTCGGGCTGCCCGAGCTGGACCGCGGCGCCCTGGGCGCGGCCACGCACCTGGCCCGGCTGGTGCCGCAGCACCTGATGCGCGCCCTGTACTACACCTCCCGCACGGTGACCGCGGCCGAGCTGCACGCGCACGGCTCGGTGTGGCGGGTGGTGCCGCGCGATGAACTCCTGGAGGCGGCGCTGGAGTTGGCACGGGAGATCGCCGCCAAGGACGGGCAGCTGCTGCGCCTGGCCAAGGCCGCGATCAACGGCATCGACCCGGTGGACGTGCGCCGCAGCTACCGCTTCGAGCAGGGCTTCACCTACGAGGCGAGCACGGTCGGGGTGGCCGACCGGGTCCGCGAGGGGTTCGGCAGGGAGGGCGTGTGAGCGACAAGACCATGACGGCCGAGGAGGCCGTCTCCCGGCTGCGCAGCGGCATGACCCTCGGCATCGGCGGCTGGGGCTCGCGCCGCAAGCCGATGGCGCTGGTGCACGCCCTGCTGCGGTCGGGCGTCACCGACCTGACCGTCGTCTCCTACGGCGGTCCGGACGTCGGCATGCTGGCCGCCGCCGGGCGGATACGCAGACTCGTGGCCGCCTTCGTCACCCTCGACTCGATCCCCCTGGAACCGCACTACCGGGCGGCCCGCGAGCGCGGCGCCCTGGAACTGATGGAGATCGACGAGGCGATGTTCCTGTGGGGGCTGCGCGCGGCGGCGAACCGGCTGCCGTTCCTGCCGGTCCGGGCCGGCCTCGGCTCGGACGTGATGCGGGTCAACACCGGCCTGCGCACGGTCACTTCGCCGTACGAGGACGGGGAGACGTTCGTGGCGATGCCCGCCCTGCGCCTGGACGCGGCCCTGGTCCACGTCAACCGCGCCGACCGGCTGGGCAACGGGCAGTACCTGGGCCCGGACCCGTACTTCGACGACCTGTTCTGCGAGGCGGCGGACGAGGCGTACGTCTCCTGCGAACGGATCGTGGACACGGCGGAGTTGACCAAGGAGGCGCCGCTTCAGTCGCTGCTGGTCAAACGGCACTCCGTCACCGGGGTCGTCGAGGCGCCGAACGGCGCCCACTTCACCTCCTGCGCTCCCGACTACGACCGCGACGAGGCCGCGCAACGGGAGTACGCGACCACGCCGTGGCCGGAGTTCGCCGGGCGCCGGCTCAACCTGACCCGGGGAGCGGGCCGATGACCGTCTCGCGCGCCGAGTACTGCGTGATCGCCTGCGCCGAGGCATGGCGCGGCGACGGGGAGGTGCTGGCCAGCCCCATGGGCCTGATCCCCGCGCTGGGCGCCCGGCTGGCCCGGCTCACCTTCTCGCCCGACCTGCTGCTCACCGACGGCGAGGCGACGCTGGTGCGTCCCGACGGCACGCCCGAGGGCTGGCTGCCGTACCGGCAGCACCTGACCTTCGTCACCGGCGGCCGGCGGCACGTGATGATGGGCGCGAGCCAGATCGACCGGTACGGCAACCAGAACATCTCCTGCATCGGCGACTGGGAGCGGCCCACGCGCCAGTTGCTGGGGGTGCGGGGAGCGCCGGTCAACACCCTCAACAACCCGACGAGTTACTGGGTGCCGCGGCACTCCCGGCGCGTGTTCGTGGAGCGCGTCGATCTGGTGTGCGGGGTGGGCTACGACCACGCGGACGGGGCGCGTTTCCACCGCATCCCGCGGGTCGTCTCCGACCTGGGCGTCTTCGACTTCGCCACCCCCGACCACACGATGCGCCTCGCCTCGCTGCACCCGGGCGTCACGGTGGAGCAGGTCGCGGAGGCGACCTCCTTCCCCCTCGTCGTCCCCGAGGAGGTGCCGTCCACCCGCGAGCCGTCCGCCGAGGAGCTGCGGCTGATCCGCGAGGTCCTCGACCCGGCGAACGCCCGTGCCGGGGAGGTCTCCTAGCGATGGACACCGCGCTCACCCGGCTGACCGGCGTCCGGCATCCGATCGTGCAGACGGGCATGGGGTGGGTGGCGGGCCCCCGTCTGGTCTCGGCGACGGCGAACGCGGGCGCGCTCGGCATCCTGGCCTCCGCGACGATGACCACCGACGGGCTGCGCGAGGCGATACGGGAGGTCAGGTCCCGTACCCGGGCGCCGTTCGGGGTGAATCTGCGGGCGGACGCGGCGGACGCCGGGGACCGGGTGCGGATCCTGATCGAGGAGGGGGTGCGGGTCGCCTCCTTCGCGCTCGCGCCCTCGCCCGAGCTGATCGCCGAGCTCAAGGAGGCGGGTGTCGTCGTCATCCCGTCCGTCGGCGCCCGGCGGCACGCGGAGAAGGTCGCGGCCTGGGGGGCGGACGCCGTGCTCGTGCAGGGCGGCGAGGGCGGCGGGCACACCGGCGAGGTGGCGACGACGGTGCTGCTGCCGCAGGTGGTGGACGCCGTGCGGATACCGGTCGTGGCGGCGGGCGGCTTCTTCGACGGGCGGGGGCTGGTCGCGGCGCTGGCCTACGGGGCGGCCGGGGTCGCGATGGGCACGCGGTTCCTGCTGACGTCGGACTCGACGGTGCCGGACGCGGTGAAGGCGAGGTATCTGGCGGCGGGCGTCGGGGACGTCACCGTGACCCGGGCCGTGGACGGGCTGCCGCACCGCATGCTGCGTACGGAGCTGGTGTCGGCGCTGGAGAACTCCGGCCGCGCCAGGGCCCTGTGGCACGCCGTGCGCCGGGCGGCGGGGTTCCGCAGGCTGTCCGGGCTGACCTGGCGGCAGATGGTGCGCGACGGACTCGCCCTCAGGCACGGCAAGCAGTTGTCGTTCGGCCAGGTGCTGCTGGCCGCGAACACGCCGATGCTGCTGAGGTCGGCGATGGTGGAGGGCCGCACGGACCTCGGCGTGATGGCGTCCGGGCAGGTCGCCGGGGTGATCGACGACCTGCCGTCGTGCGCGGAACTGGTGGAACGGATCGTGAAGGAGGCGGAGGAGACCCTCCGGAGACTCACAGCGACTCCCTGACCGCCGGACTCACAGCCGCTCGATGACCGTCACATGGGCCTGACCGCCGCCCTCGCACATCGGCACCATCCCCCACGGCTCCCCTCGCGCCACTCGGCCCCAGGGGGCCTCCCAGGCTTCGGGAGCCTGCGCCGGACTCCGTCCGCCGAAATGGGTGACCCCTGTCTAGTTCCTCCGGTCACACGCGCTCGATGACCGTCACATTGGCCTGGCCCCCGCCCTCGCACATCGTCTGGAGGCCGAAACGGCCGCCCGTGCGCTCCAGTTCGTGCAGCAGGGTGGTCATCAGCTTGGCGCCGGTCGCGCCCAGGGGGTGGCCGAGGGCGATCGCGCCGCCGTTGGCGTTGACCTTGCCCGGGTCGGCGCCCGTCTCCTTCAGCCAGGCCAGGACGACCGGCGCGAAGGCCTCGTTGATCTCGACCAGGTCGATGTCGTCGATGGTCAGGCCGGTCTTCTTCAGGGCGTGGGCGGTGGCCGGGATGGGCGCGGAGAGCATGCGGATGGGGTCCTCGCCGCGTACGGAGAGGTGGTGCACGCGCGCGCGGGGCGTGAGCCCGTGTTCGCGCACCGCCCGCTCCGAGGCGAGCAGCAGGGCCGCCGCCCCGTCGGAGACCTGCGAGGAGCAGGCGGCGGTGATGGTGCCGCCGTCGATCACCGGCTTCAGCGCGGCCATCTTCTCCAGCGAGGTGTCCCGGCGCGGCCCCTCGTCGACGGCGACCTCGCCGCAGGCCACGATCTCCCGCTCGAACCGGCCCTCGTCGATGGCCCTGAGCGCCCTGCGATGCGACCGCAGCGCGAACTCCTCCTGGTCCTCACGGCTGATCCCCCACTTCGCGGCGATCATCTCGGCGCCCGCGAACTGGTTGACGGGCCGGTCCCCGTACCGCGCCCGCCAGCCCGCGCTGCCCGCGATGGGGCCCTCGGTGAAGCCGAGCGGTTCGGCGGCCTGCCGGGTCGCGAAGGCGATCGGGATCTGCGACATGTTCTGCACCCCGCCCGCCACCACCACGTCCTGCGTGCCGGACAGCACGCCCTGCGCGGCGAAGTGCACCGCCTGCTGGGAGGAGCCGCACTGCCGGTCGACGGTCACACCGGGCACCTCCTCGGGCAGTCCGGCCGCCAGCCAGCAGGTCCGCGCGATGTCCCCGGCCTGCGGCCCGACCGCGTCCAGGCAGCCGAAGACCACGTCCTCGACGGCTGCCGGGTCCACGTCCGCCCGCGCCACCAGCTCGCGCAGCACATGCGCGCCCAGATCGGCCGGATGGACCCCGCTCAGCCCACCCCCGCGCCGCCCCACGGGCGTACGGACCGCTTCGACGATGTAGGCCTCGGCCATGGCAACTCCCTCAGCAGAACGGGCTATTCGCGTACGGCGATCCCGTCCAGCACCATCGACAGGTACTGCCGGGCGATCTCCTCCGGGCTGTGCTGTCCGCCGGGCCGGTACCAGGACGCGGCCACCCACACGGTGTCGCGCACGAACCGGTAGGTGAGGCGGACGTCGAGGTCGGCCCGGAACACCCGGGCGGCGACCCCGCGTTCCAGCGTGGACAGCCACGCCTTCTCGAACTTGCGCTGCGACTCGGCGAGGAACGCGAACCGCTCCTGCGCGACCAGTTGCCGGCTCTCCTTCTGGTAGATCGCGACGGCGGCGCGATGCCGGTCGATCTCCCGGAACGACTCGGTGACCAGCGCCTCCAGTGTCTCCCGCGGCCCCGACTCGGCCGCCAGGACGGCGTCGTAGCCGCTCCACAGCTCGTCGAGGAAGGTGCGCAGGATCTCCTCCAGCATCGACTCCTTGGAGTCGAAGTGGTAGTAGAGGCTGCCCGCGAGCATGCCCGCGTGGTCCGCGATCTTGCGTACGGTGGTGGCGTTGTAGCCCTGCTCGGCGAAGACCTCGGCGGCGGTGTCGAGGAGTTCGCGGCGCCGGGCGGGTGCGGCGGTCACCTGGGGCTTCTTCTTGGTCGGCTTCTTGGTCGGCACGGGTCCATTGTGATCCGCTCCGGCGGTCAGGCGTGCTGGCTGCTGACGGCGACGACCTCGCCCGTCATGTACGAGGAGTAGCCGGACGCCAGGAACACGATCACGTTGGCCACCTCCCAGGGCTCGGCGTACCGCCCGAAGGCCTCGCGCGCGGTCAGCTCCTCCAGCAGCCCGGGCGTCGTCACCTTCGCCAGGTGCGGGTGCAGGGCGAGGCTGGGCGAGACGGCGTTGACCCGCACGCCGTACTCGGCGGCCTCGATCGCCGCGCACCGGGTCAGCGCCATCACCCCGGCCTTCGCGGCGGCGTAGTGGGCCTGGCCGGCCTGGGCGCGCCAGCCGACGACGGAGGCGTTGTTGACGATCACGCCCCCGCGTCCGTCCTCCCGGAGCCGGCGCAGGGCCGCCCGGGTGCAGCGGAAGGTGCCGTTCAGCGTCACGTCCAGGACGCGGGACCACTGCTCGTCGGTCATGTCGACGAGGGACGACGTGCCGCCGAGCCCGGCGTTGTTGACGACGATGTCCAGCCGGCCGTGCGTGCGTACGGCGGTGTCGAACAGCGTCGCCACCTGGGTCTCGTCGGTGACGTCACAGGGCACGGACGCCACCGCGCCCGGGAAGCGCCGGCCCAGCTCGGCCTCGTGCTCCTTCAGCCGCCGCGCGTGCGCGTCGCTGATCAGCACGCGCGCGCCCTCCTCCAGGAACCGGCGGGCGGTCGCGCCGCCGATGCCGGCGCCCGCCGCGGCGGTGATGACGGCGGTGCGGCCCTTCAGCAGCCCGTGCCCCGGCTCGTAGACGGGAGTCTCGACGCCTGTCATGGGGCCACGCTAACCTACCAAACACTTGTTAGGGAAGGATGGCGGCCGATGGATCTCGCGTTCACGCAGGAAGAGCAGGCCTTCCGCGCCGAGGCCCGCGCGTGGCTGCGCGCGCACGTGCCCGCCGAGCCGCTGCCGTCCCTGGAGACCGCCGAGGGCTTCGCGGCCCACCGCGCGTGGGAGGCCGGGCTGGCGGCGGATCGCTGGTCGGTCGTCAACTGGCCGGAGCGGTACGGCGGCCGGGGCTGCGATCTGATCCGCTGGCTGGTGTTCGAGGAGGAGTACTGGGCGGCGGGCGCGCCGGGCCGCGTCGGGCAGAACGGCATCAGTCTGCTGGCGCCGACCCTGTTCGACCACGGCAGCGCGGAGCAGCGGGCGCGGGTGCTGCCGCCCATGGCCACCGGGGAGGTGGTGTGGGCGCAGGCGTGGTCGGAGCCGGAGGCCGGGTCGGACCTGGCGTCCCTGCGGTCGCGGGCCGTGCGCACGGACGGGGGCTGGCTGCTGAGCGGGCAGAAGACCTGGTCCTCGCGGGCCGCGTTCGCCGACCGCGCGTTCGGGCTGTTCCGCAGCGAACCGGGCCTGCCGAAGCCGCACCAGGGGCTGACGTACCTGATGTTCGACCTGCGCGCCCCCGGGGTCACGGTCCGTCCGATCGGCCGCCTCGACGGGAGACCGGCGTTCGCCGAACTGTTCCTGGACGAGGTGTTCGTGCCGGACGAGGACGTGATCGGCGAGCCCGGCGCAGGATGGCGGATCGCGATGTCGACGGCGGGCAACGAGCGGGGGCTGATGCTGCGCTCCCCCGGCCGCTTCCTCGCCGCGGCCCGCCGGCTGCACGCGCTCTGGGAGGCGCAGGGCAGCCCGCCGGAGTCCCACGCGCGCGTGGCCGACGCGCTGATCCGCGCCCGCGCCTACCAGCTGTTCACCTACGCGGCCGCCTCCCGTTTCCTGGAGGGCGCCTCGCTCGGCGCGGAGTCCAGCATGAACAAGGTCTTCTGGTCCGAACTGGACCTCGCCCTGCACGAGACGGCCCTCGACCTGCTCGGCGAGGAGGGCGAGCGGGCGGACGGCCCCTGGTCCGAGGGGTACGTCTTCGCCCTCGCGGGCCCGATCTACGCCGGCACGAACGAGATCCAGCGCGACATCGTCGCCGAGCACCTGCTCGGCCTGCCGAAGGGACGCCGGTGATGCGGTTTCTGCTCGATGGTGAACAGCGGGCGTTCGGGGAGTCGCTGGGGGCGATGCTGACGGGGGCGGGCACGGCGTCCGTCGTGCGGGAGTGGGGCCGCGGGGAGCACGCGCGGGGGCGGGCCCTGTGGTCGCGGCTGGCCCAGACGGGCGTGTTCGGGCTCGCGGTGCCGGAGGAGTACGGCGGAGTCGGCGTGCGGCCCGTCGAACTCGCCGTCGCCTTCCTAGAGTTGGGGCGGCACGCGGTGCCGGGGCCGTTGGTGGAGACGGTCACCGCCGCCGTTCTGCTGGCCGAGCCGACACCGGCCGCCAAGCGGCTGCTGCCGGCGCTGGCCTCGGGGGAGGCGATGGCGACGGTGGCGTACGAGGGGGCGTACGCACTGGACGGCGACGTGGCGGACACCCGGCTCGCCCTGGCGTCCGACGGTCTGCGTCTCGCCCCCGGCCACGGACCCGTGCGCCGCTCCCTCGACCCCGCCCGCCGGCTCACCCCCCTGACCGCGGGCGGCGAGCTCCTCACCGCCGCTCCCCCGCTGGAGCGCGCCCTCGCCCTCGCCCGCCTCGCCACCGCCGCCCAGTCCCTCGGCGTCGGCCTCGCCCTCCTCGACCGGACCACCGAGTACGTCGGCCGGCGCCGCCAGTTCGGCGTGCCCATCGGCTCCTTCCAGGCCGTCAAGCACCGGCTGGCCGACGCGAAGACCGCGCTGGAGTTCGCGCGTCCCCTGCTGTTCGGCGCCGCCCTCACGCTGGACCCCGCCGACGTCGCCGCCGCCAAGGCCGCCGCCTGCGAGGCGGCGTACGACACGGCGCGTACCGCGCTGCAACTGCACGGCGCGATCGGCTACACCGCGGAGTACGACCTGTCGCTGTGGCTGACCAAGGCCCGCGCCCTGCGCACCGCCTGGGGCGCCCCGCAGGAGTGCCGGGCCCTGGTCGTCAGTGGTGGTGGTCGCCGCTGGTGAGCTCCCGGTACTCCTCCACCGTCGGCTTCGCGATCCGCGACTCCGGCCCGAACATGGCCCGGGCCAGCTGCGCCCGCACCCGCTGCGAGACCGTCACCGGCCGGCGTACGCCGTTGGTGTCGACGAGCGGGCCGATCTCGTAGGGCTCGGGCTGCTCGTGCTGGGTCAGGGTGTGCAGCTGTGCCTGCGCCAGCGGCTCGTGGACCTCGACGAACTCGCCGTGCGGCAGCCGCCTGATGGTGCCGGTCTCCCTGCCGTGCAGCACCTTGTCCCGGTCCCGGCGCTGCAGCCCCAGGCAGACCCGTTTGGTGACGATGAAGGCGAGCACGGGCACCACGAAGAAGGCGATCCGCACGAACCAGGTGATCGCGTTGATCGACAGGTGCAGATGCGTGGCCACGATGTCGTTGCCGCCGCCGATCAGCAGCACCACGTACAGGCTCAGCCAGGCCACGCCCAGGCCCGTGCGCACGGGCGCGTTGCGCGGCCGGTCCAGGATGTGGTGCTCGCGCCGGTCACCGGTGATCCACGCCTCGACGAACGGGTACACGCCGAGCGCGAGCAGGATCAGCGGGAAGAGCGAGAAGGGGATGAACACGCCCGGTTCCAGGGTGTGGCCCCAGAAGTTGATCTCCCATCCCGGCATCACCCGGATCAGGCCCTCGGAGAAGCCGAGGTACCAGTCGGGCTGGGCGCCCGTGGTCACCAGGTCCGGGCGGTACGGCCCGAAGGCCCACACCGGGTTGATGCTGGCGAGGCCGCCCATGATCGTCAGGACGCCGAAGACCAGGAAGAAGAAGCCGCCCGCCTTGGCCATGTAGACCGGCAGGAAGGGCATGCCGACGACCGTCTTCTGGTCCCGTCCGGGCCCCGGGTACTGGGTGTGCTTGTGGTAGAAGACCAGGATCAGGTGGGCCACCACCAGCCCCAGCATGATCCCCGGCAGCAGCAGGACGTGGATCGGGAAGAGCCGGGAGATGATGTCGTGGCCCGGGTACTCCCCGCCGAAGAGGAACATCGACAGATACGTCCCGACGATCGGGATCGACAGGATCGCGCCGTCGGCGAAGCGGATGCCGGTGCCGGAGAGCAGGTCGTCGGGGAGCGAGTAGCCGGTCAGGCCGGTGATGATGCCGAGCATCAGCAGGGTCCAGCCGAACAGCCAGTTGACCTCGCGCGGTTTGCGGAAGGCGCCGGTGAAGAACACCCGCATCATGTGCACCAGCATGCCGGTGACGAAGACCAGCGCCGCCCAGTGGTGGATCTGCCGGATCAGCAGCCCGCCGCGCACGTCGAAGCTGATGTCGAGGGCGGACTCGTAGGCCCGGGTCATCCGGACGCCGTTCAGCGGCACGTAGGAGCCGTGGTAGACGACCTCGACGCCGCTGGGCTCGAAGAACAGGGTGAGGTAGATGCCGGTGAGGATCAGGATCAGGAAGCTGTAGAGGCAGATCTCCCCGAGCATGAAGGACCAGTGGTCCGGGAAGACCTTGCGCATGTTGGCCTTGGCCAGCGCGTACAGACCGAGCCGACCGTCGGCCCAGTCGGCCACCTTCTCGCCCGCCTTGGGCGCCTGCCCGCGCCCGGCCCCGGCCGTGTCGTGCTCCGCTCGTGCGCCGTCCATGTGTTCGCCGCCTCCCCGTCGGATCACCCTCAGGGTGGCACGGCCCACCGGCCCGAGCCAACGGTGCGGACGGTCGCGGGAGCGCCCTGCCGCGCCCCTCGCCTCCCACCCGTTCACCGGCGTTCGCTATTTTGTTCGCCGCCGTCCCCACCGGCTCACCGTCCGTCCCGCCCTGTCCGAGGAGCCGGTTCGTGGAACCCGAGTCCGCCGTCACCGCCTGCTACCGCCATCCCCAGGTGGAGTCCCACGTCCGGTGCACCCGCTGCGACCGGTACATCTGCCCCGACTGCATGCGGGAGGCGGCCGTCGGCCACCAGTGCGTGGAGTGCGTACGGGAGGGGGCGCGGTCGGTGCGGCAGGCGCGGACGGCGTTCGGCGGCCGGATCACGGCCGTGCCGCTGGCGACGTACGTGCTGATCGGGCTGAATGTGCTGGCCTACCTGGCCGAGCTGGTGCGGCCGTCGGTGGTGGACCGGTTCGAGATGCTGGGGCGCGGGCTGGTGGGCCCCGACGGCGGCCACTACATGTGGCAGGACGCCTACCCTTCCGGCTACCACCCGGAGGGCGTCGTCGACGGCGAGTGGTACCGGCTGCTGACCGGGGCGTTCCTGCATCTGCCGCCCACCGAGGGGACGTTCGGGATCCTGCACATCGTGATGAACATGGTGTCGCTGTGGAACATCGGCCGGGCGGTCGAGGCGCAGCTCGGCCGGGTCCGCTACCTCGCCCTGTATCTGCTGTCCGCGCTCGGCGGCTCGGTCCTGGTGCTGCTGATCGCGCCGGACACCCCCACCCTCGGCGCGTCCGGCGCGATCTTCGGGCTCGGTGCCGCGTACTACGTCATGGCCCGGCGGCTGGGCGCCGACATGAGCGTCGTCAACCGTTTCATGGGCGGTCTGCTGCTGTGGCTGGCGCTCTCCGCGGCCGTCACGTCCTGGCAGGGCCACCTCGGCGGACTGCTGGCCGGCGCGGTGGTGACGGTGGCCTACGCGTACGCGCCCCGCGACCGCCGCACCCTGGTCCAGGCGAGCGCGTGCCTCGCCCTGCTGGCGCTGCTGGTGATCCTCACGGCGGCGAAGGCCACGGAACTGGCGGTCTAGAAAGCGGACCGGAGAAGCGGTCCGCGGAACCTGTGCTTACCCTGTCCGCCATGAAACGCGCTGGTTGTCTCCTCTTCGCCGCCGTGCCCGTCGTCGTCACGGCGGCCGTCTACCTGCTCGCGCCCGCCGACTCCGGCGCCGGGCCGGCGAAGAGCGGCACCTCCGCCGCGCAGCGCGCCCGCGAGGACGCCAAGAGCCGGGCCGAGCGGGAGCGGGCGGCCGACGACGAGGTGATCGCCGACCTGCCGGCCGGCCTCGCCGCGCCCGCGAAGAAGGAGCTGGCCCAGCAGCTGGTGGCGAGCGCGGAGAACTCGACGCTGGACTGGCGCAGCGCCTACGGCTACATCGAGGACATCGGCGACGGCCAGGGCTACACCGCCGGCACCGTCGGCTTCTGCACCGGCACCCACGACCTGCTCACCCTGGTCCAGCACTACACGAAGGCCCACCCCGGCAACGGTCTGGCGAGGTACCTGCCCGCCCTGCGCGAGGTCGACGGCACCGACTCCCACGAGGGCCTGGACCCGGGCTTCCCCGCGGCCTGGAAGGCGGAGGCGAAGCTCCCCGCCTTCCGCGCGGCGCAGGACGAGGAGCGCGACCGCGTCTACTTCGACCCGGCGGTCCGCCTCGCCAAGCTGGACGGCCTCGGCACGCTGGGCCAGTTCGTCTATTACGACGCCATGGTCTTCCACGGCCCCGGCACCGGCCCGAGCAGCTTCTACGGGCTGCGCGAGCGTGCGATGCGGGAGGCGGACCTGCCCTCGGAGGGCGGCTCGGAGAAGACGTACCTGGACATCTTCCTCGATGTCCGCCGGGCCGCCATGAAGGCGAAGAAGGCGGACATCGACACCAGCCGCATCGACACCGCCCAGCGGCAGTTCCTCTACGACGGCAACATGGACCTCAAGACACCGCTGGTGTGGAAGGTGTACGGCGAGACGTACAAGGTGCCCTAGCCGGGCGTGCCGTGCGTCAGCCGCCGCCCCACTTCTCCCGCAGCACCCTCTCCGCGGGCTTGCCGTGCGGGGTGTACGCCAGCCTCACCGGGGTCTCCCCGCTGTTCGGCCAGTCGTCCCACATCCACCAGCACACGCCGGCCCACCAGCGCCGGCCGGTGAAGGCGTCCAGCAACGCCCGGTAGGCGGCGGCCTGTTCGGCGGGGGCGGGGCGGTGGCTGACCGTCCAGGAGTACGGGGCGGTGGTGGCGCCGCGCTGGCTGACGTACCCGGCCTCGGTGAACAGGACGCGGCGGCCCTGGGCGTGGGCGTAGGCGGCGAGCTGGTCACGGATCGGCGTCCAGGCGCGGCGCAGCCGTACGGGATCGTCGGTGGGGTGGCCGGTCAGCGGCCAGTAGGCGTCGACGCCGATGAGGTCGAGGTCCTTCCAGAAGTGGATCCGGCGGTACTCGTCGTAGTTGGCGGCGTAGGTGAGCGGGCCGTCGTAGTGGGCGCGCACCGCCTTGATCACGCCTCGCCAGCCGGCCAGGTCGCCGGAGACGCCGGCGAGTTCGGTGCCCACGGCGAACTGCTCGACGCCGTGGTGGGCGGCGAGGTCGGCGTAGTGGGTGATGAAGCGCCGGTACGCGGCGAACCAGGCGTCCCGGTCACGGGGGCGGATGTCGGCGCGGTCCTCGTCGCCGGGCAGGTCGATGTGCGGTTTGAGCATCACCTTCAGTCCGAGCGCGTGGGCCCGGCGCACGATGTGCGTGAGGCTCGTGTCGCTCGCGGTCTCCTCGGTGGTGTGCGGGCCGGAGTCGGTGGCGCGCTTCTGGTACCAGGTCGGGGTGAGGGTGACCCAGCGGGCGCCGGTGGCGCGGATGCCGCGCAGATAGCGGTCGGCGGCGGGGCTGTCGTAGTCGGTGCGGTACCAGGAGGGCAGGGTGATGCCGCGCAGCTGCGGACTGCGCTTGTCCGCACCGCCGTTGTCCCCTGCCGCGCTGTCGGTCGTGCAGCCGGTCGCGGCCAGGAGGACCGCCACCGCGGCCGCGGCGACGGTCCTCCTGCGCGTATGCGGTGCCCTCACAGGCTCGCCGGGCTGACGAAGGTGTAACCCAGGGCCTTGATGCCGTCGACCGTGTCCTTCAGCGGCTGGGTCGGGTAGTACGGGTGGTAGAAGAAGCTGGCGAAGCCGTCCCGGACGGCCAGGTTGGCCTTGGCCGAGGCGATCAGGTCGGCCGGCAGGCGCGGCGGGTGGTTGTTGAAGGCCTCCGGTTCGTAGTTGCCGATGTCCTCGGGCAGCACCTTGGTGCCGTACACGTCCTTGACCACGTACGGGAAGAACTGGCCGATGAAGGTGTTGGGTCCGGCGGAGGTGCCGCTGAGCGTGCCGGAGAAGTACAGCGAACGCTCCAGACGGGCCGAGAAGTTGGAGCTGAACACCTTGTAGTCGGCGGCGGAGCCCGCGTAGTGCGGAGTGGTCCACAGCGCCGGCTTCGGCAGGCCCGCCTTGGTGAACTCGGCGAGCGCGCTGGTCACCCGTCCCTGCGCCCAGGTCGCGGAGTCCTCGGCCACCGGGCCGTCGTAGACGACGTTGTTCGCCGCGTCGACGTGCGCCCGGTAGAACTCGAAGTCGTCGCCGGTGACGCCGTTGTAGGGGTTGGCGACGGTGGAGTACTGGTGGGTGTAGCCGTGGTCCATCAGGACCGCGCCGTGGTTGAGCATGTACTTCAGGGCGCTGACCACCTGCGGCCGCTGGGACAGCGTGATCGTCTGGGCGACCCCGTTGTTGTAGGTGCCGTTGGGGTCCTTGTAGACGGGGATGACGTTGATGCCGTAGGCGATCTTCTGCGCGTACAGGTAGTCCGCCATCGTGCGCAGCTCGGTCGGGTCGGAGTCGGGGCTGATGTCCTCCAGGCGCAGCAGCGCACGGTGCCGTTCGGCGGTGGCGGGGGCGAGCGCGTCGAAGAGGAGGTCCTCGTAGACGATCACGCGGTCGCTCTCGGAGACGTACGCGAACGGGATCTCACCGACGTAGGTGAGGTTGGCGGAGCGGATCGCCCACCCGAAGGTGTGGCCGTTGGAGGAGTCCAGGCCCTGGGCGAGGGTGGTGACCGCGGGATAGCCGGTGCCCGTGAGGATGTTGGGCCGCAGTACTCCGCCGTCCTGACCGGCCGGGATGTTCCGGGTGAGGGTCTGGTTCTTGTACGACACCTGCGTCACGGTGCCGACCGAACCGCCGTCCTCGTAGTACGACGTCGTCGGGTCCCAGCCGTACTTCTGCGTGAAGGCGGCTACGCCCGTGGTGTTCGCCATGTTCCAGATGTTGGCCCCCATCCAGATCACCGGCTTGGTGCTCGCCGCGGCGTCCGTGTAGAAGGCGGCCGGGATCGCGTCCGGGATGTCGCCGCCGTAGTAGGTGGAGCCGATGTAGATCACCGCGGAGTAGGAGTCGATCATTCCGGCGGTGTACTGCTGGACCGGCTTGGCGGTGACCGTACCGAAGTGACCTGCGAGGTTGGCCGCCGCCATGGCGTACAGCTCGCCCAGCCGGCCGTAGGGGCCGGCGGTGTCGTAGAGCACCAGGGCGCTCGGGTCGGCCGCGGCCGCCGCGGCGGGTTTGAGCAGGGCCGCCTGGCGGGTCACCGCCGCTCCGGTGCGCACCGGGGCGGTCGAGGTGGCCGACAGGGCGCTCGCCGTGGCGCCGGTCGCGCCGGCGGTCTTGGCGTGCGGCTTGTCGTGGCGGGCCTGGTCGGCCTTGATCTGGGCCTGCGCCCAGCCCTTGAGGTCGACGTGGCTCACTCCGGACCGGGCGCCGACGGCCTCGTGGCCGTGCCCGTGACCGTGGCCGGCGCCCGGGGCGCCCTGGGCGCCGACGGCCAGGAAGGTGCCGCTGACCAGGGCGGCGACGAGCAACAGCAGCATGGACAGTTTCGAGATTCCTCGCCTGCGGCGATGGATCACTGATCTCACGATGATTCCCCCCACTTTGCCAATGCTTGGCAAAGGTTTTTCTTTTCAGGAAGCCACCGATTCTTGTGGCCGACCAAGAAGGGTGTCAATGGGCCGAAGGGTGAATTCCAGGAGTGCCATGAGACCCTACCGGAAGATCGGACATGTCCTTTTTTTGAATAGTCTTATGACCCAGGCTGGACGTCTGCTAGGTTCACCTTCGCGCGATGGGGACGCGCGTTCATATGTGGGGGGAACAACGTGTACGGACGACCCGCCCTGGGGGCACTGCTGCCTCTCGCAGGGGCGATGGCTGCTCCGGAAGCCATTCCAGGGCTACCTCTGGCCAAAACATTGCAAGCCGCAGCCGGAGCCGGATTTCTGTTCTATTGCCTGACGGCCTGTCTGATCCTGCTGGCCCGGATACGACTGCGTCGCCAGTCACTGAAAGCGCAGCTCGGAGCCCGGAGCGGCCATGATCACTGAGCTGCTGTTGTGGGCGAGCATCACATTGATCGTGATGGCCGGCTGTTACAACACGAGTCTTTTCGTGCTGTCGAGGCGCAGAATTCGCCGGTCCCGGACCGACCGGAGAGAACGCTTCTACATATTCCTGCTCGCCTGCCTCAACGAAGAGAAAGTGCTTTCCGAAAGTCTGGCGCGGATCACTTCGCTGCCGGCCCGGAATTTCCTGGCACTGGTGATCGACGACGGTTCGGACGACCGCACCTCCGAGATCGCCCTGGCCGCCGATCCGACCCTGGTCCGGCTGCACCGGCGCAATCCGCCGAACGCGCGCCGGGGCAAAGGCGCCGCGCTCAACGACGGTGTGCGCCACATCAGGGAATCCGGGCTGCTCGACGGCCGTGATCCCGCCGACGTGGTGCTGTGCGTGGTCGACGCGGACGGCCGGCTCGACCCGCACATCGTGCAGTCGGTCGACCCGTACTTCGACGACCCGCGCACCGGCGCGGTCCAGGTCTGCGTGCGGATGTACAACCGGGGGCTCGGGCTGCTCGCCCGCATGCAGGACATGGAGTTCGTGGTCTACGGCGACGTCTTCCAGAGCGCCCGCCGCTTCATCGGCAGCGTGGGCATGGGCGGCAACGGCCAGTTCATGCGGCTGTCGGCGCTCGACACCCTGGACGGCGACGGTCCGTGGAGCGACAGCCTCACCGAGGACCTCGACCTGGGCGTCCGGCTGATCGCCAAGGGCTGGACCAACCAGCACTGCACCACCGCCGCCGTCTCCCAGCAGGCCGTGCTGAGCCTGCGCCGCCTGATCCGCCAGCGATCCCGCTGGTTCCAGGGCCATCTCCAGTCGGCCGGCCTGGTCCCGCTCATCCTGCGGGACGTGCCGACCCGGCCCGCGCTCGACCTGCTCTACCACCTCTCCAGCCCGGTGCTGATCCTGCTCACCTCGCTGCTGCCGGTGTCCTTCCTCGTCGCCCTGGGCGCCACCACCGTGGCCTCCGTCCAGGCCGGCCACCCGCTGGTCTCGCCGATGTGGCTGCTCGGCCCGTATCTGCTGTCGTTCACGGCCGCCTACGCCTACGGCTTCGTGTACGCCAAGCGCGAGCGGGACCTCGGTCTGCTGCGGTCCGTGCTGATCGCGCACGTCTTCGTCTTCTACGGCTACATCTGGTTCGCGGCCGGCTGGTGGGGCTTCTGGCGGATGCTCACCGGCCAACGGGGCTGGCTGAAGACGGCCCGCACCTGAACCGCCGCCGTTCCTGAGGACGTTCAGGCCGCGCCGGGTCCCCGCGCGGGTCCTCACCGCTCATCCGCCGTATCTCTCATCACGCTCAACGCGGTCGCCGCGTCGATCGCGCATGCCCTAGGGGGGCTTCGCATGTCCACACACCCGTCAGCCGTGCCCGTACGCGCCATGCTGGTGCTCGGCACCCGGCCGGAGGCGATCAAACTGGCGCCCGTGGCGCGGGCGATGGCGACCGGCGCGCAGTTCGAGCCGGTCGTCGTCACCACCGGCCAGCACCGCGAGATGCTCCACCAGATGCTCGGCCTGCTCGGCGTCGACACCCGGATCGCGCTCGACGTGATGCGCAGCCGGCAGCAACTGTCCGACCTGACCGCCCGGCTGGTCCGCGAACTCGGCGAGGTCATGCGCGACCAGCGGCCCGACCTGGTGGTGGTGCAGGGGGACACCACGACCGCGCTGGCCGGCGCGCTCGCCGCCTTCTACGAGAAGATCCCGGTCGCCCACGTCGAGGCGGGCCTGCGCACCGGCGTCATCGACAACCCCTTCCCGGAGGAGCTCAACCGCAGCCTGATCGGCCGCATCGCCCGCTGGCACTTCGCGCCGACCCCGGCCGCCGCCCGCCACCTCACCGCGGAGGGCGTCCCCGAGGAGCAGGTCTTCACCACCGGCAACACGGTGATCGACAACCTCCTGTGGGTCCTGTCCGAGGGCACCGGCACCTCCGCCTTCCGCACCGGCGCCAAGCGGATTCTGGTCACCCTGCACCGTCGGGAGAACCAGGGCGAGCGGATGCGCGGCATGGGGCGGGCGCTGCGGCGGCTCGCGGGCCGGGGGGACGTCGAGATCGTGCTGCCGCTGCACAAGAGCCCGGCCGTGCGGGACGTGCTGCTGCCCGAACTCGAAGGCCAGCAGGGCATCTCGCTCGTCGAGCCGCTCGGCTACCTCGACTTCGCGGCCACGCTCGCCGAGTGCGACCTGGTCCTCACCGACTCCGGCGGCGTCCAGGAGGAGGCGCCGAGCCTGAGCAAGCCCGCGCTGGTGCTGCGCACGACCACCGAGCGGCCCGAGGCGGTCGAGGCCGGCGCGGCCCGGCTGATCGGCACCGACCCGGAGGCCATCGTGACCTGGGCCGAGCGGCTGCTGGACGACCCGGCGCAGTACCGGAGCATGGCCGGCGCCGGCAACCCGTTCGGCGACGGCATGGCCACCGCCCGGATCCTGGCCCAACTCGCCGAGGACTTCGCCGCCGATGTCCCGGTGGGCCTCACCGTGTCCGGGCCATACTCGACCGCATGACGCCGACACCCCTGCGCCCCGCCCACCGGATCCCGCTGATCCCGCCGGGGCGCAGGGGCCGGCTGCTGACCACCCTGGCCCTCGCGCTCACCCTCGCCGCGCTGCTGTCGGTCACCCTGACGCAGTGCGGGAGCGCCGGCTCCCCGCCGCAGGACCCGTGGATCGACGGCAGCCGGCACGGCCGCTGGCTGTCGGTGTTCAACGGCATGGGCACCAACACCGGCGACGACGGCTCGATCTCGCTGTCGCCCATGGCCGCCGAGGACCCGGGCACCACGCACGCGGGCCTGGTGGTGAGCGCCGCCACCTACGCGAACGTGCGCTACGCGGCCCGGATGCGGACGGTGAAGCAGCTGCGCTCCCCCAAGCCCAACCCGTGGGAGGTGCCGTGGCTGGTGTGGGCGTACACCGATCCGGAGCACTTCTACTACGTCACCCTCAAACCGAACGGCTGGGAGCTGGGCAAGCGGGATCCGGCCTATCCCGGCGGTCAGCGGTTCCTGGCCACGGGACGCGGGAGGTACCCCGTGGGCGAGTGGTACGACGTGCGGGTCGAGCAGCGCGGCGCGGTGCTCGCCGTGTACGTGGCCGGAAAGCCGCTGGTGACGTTCACGGACACCGAGCGGCCCTACCTGCGTGGCCGGGTGGGGGCGTACACGGAGGACGCGACGGTGAAATTCGAAGGTCTGAACGCCACTTCCGGGTGAACCGGCGCCCGGGGGCGGTAGCGTGTGCGGCCCGCCCGGCGCGCAGAAAGGTTCAGCCTCGTGAGTGTGAGAGTCCAGCCCTCCGCCCAGGTCGACGACAGGGCCACGATCGGCGACGGCACGACCGTCTGGGATCTGGCCCAGATCAGGGAGGACGCCGTGCTGGGCGGCGGCTGCATCATCGGCCGTGGGGCGTACGTTGGCCCCGGGGTGCGCATCGGCGAGAACGTCAAGCTCCAGAACTACGCGCTCGTATACGAACCGGCGGTGCTCGGCGACGGCGTGTTCGTCGGCCCGGCGGCCGTCCTCACCAACGACTACTTCCCCCGCTCGGTGGACCCGGAGGGCCGGCTCAAGCGCGGCGGCGACTGGGAGGCGGTGGCCGTGACGGTGGCCGAAGGGGCGTCGCTCGGGGCCCGTTCGGTGTGTGTGGCGCCGGTGCGGATCGGCCGGTGGGCGCTGGTCGCCGCCGGAGCCGTGGTGACCCGGGACGTGCCGGACTTCGCGCTGGTGGCGGGCGTCCCGGCGCGCCGGATCGGCTGGGTGGGGCGGGCCGGCGTACGCCTGGTGGAGCGGGAGGGCGAGCCGGGCGGGTGGGAGTGCCCCGAGACCGGCGCCCGCTACGAGGAGAAGGACGGCGAGCTCGTCGAGCGCGCATGACGCCTGTTTCCGCCAAAACGCAAATCCTCGAACATTCACCGGCATAACATGTGTGCGAACTGTGCAGACCAGGCACAATGAGCTCACAAACCGGTAGTGCCCAGGGGGGGTACGGGGGTGGGGACACCTATGCCTGACGCGAAGAGCGGCAGCCGCTCGCGCCGCTGACGTCCGTCATGCCTTCCACCGTCCGGCCGTTCGCGCCGTGGTGCTCACAAGTATGCGCAAAAACAGGGGGGTTGGTGTGTCCAACCGATGACCATCTCACGTCTGGCGGCGCTCAGGGACGCGGAACCGCACCTGCTCGCGCTCGCCCAACGGCTCCTCGCGGTCGCCGAGTCGGGACTGCCGTCGATGCTGCTGCCCGGCGGTGAGGCGTTCGCCTTCACCATGGCCGGACGGCAGGCCCCCGACGGTTCCTGGACCCTGGAGCAGCGCGGGATCAGCACCCGGTACGCGGCCATCACCGCGCTGGGCGCGCAGTACCTGCCCGAGGACCGCCAGCAGGCGGTGCTCGGCGGGCGCACCGCCCAGGAGTTCACCGGCCTGCTCATCGAGTCGCTGCCCTCGGTGACCAACCTCGGCGACGCGGCGCTGATCGCCTGGGCCGCCGCCGAGACCGCCCATCCCAAGCTCTCCGACGCCCTCGCCCGGGTCGAGGCCCTGGACGAGCAGGGCCGGCCGCAGTACACGGTCGAGGCGGCGTGGGTGCTGTCCGCGCTCGCGGCGGCCCGCAACACGGTCGACGTGGAGAGACGTTTCGCCACCGCGCGTGACCGGCTGCTGCGGGCCCGGATCGGAGACAGCCCGCTCTTCCCGCACGCCACCGGGCCCGGCCTGGTGCCGGGTTACCGCTCGCACGTGAGCTGCTTCGCCGACCAGACCTACCCCCTCCAGGCCCTGGCCCGCGCCCACGCCAGCGACGCGGGCGGCGACCGGGAGGCGCTGGCCGCGTCCGAGGCGTGCGCGGCGCGCATCTGCGCCCTGCAGGGCGAGGGCGGGCAGTGGTGGTGGCACTACGACGCGCGCACCGGCGGCGTCATCGAGGGCTACCCCGTCTACAGCGTCCACCAGCACGCCATGGCGCCGACCGCCCTGCTCGACCTGGCCGACGCGGGCGGCACCGACTTCGGCGCGGCGGTCCGCAGGGGCCTGCGCTGGATGACGGACGTGCCCGAGCTCGCCGGACGGCCGGAGAAGAAGGAGCCGTTGATCCTCGACGACCTCGGTGTGACCTGGCGCAAGGTCTTCCGGGGTGACCCGAGGAAGGCGGTACGGGCCGCCCGCGGCCTCACCACCCGCGTCGCGCCGAACCTCCGGCTCGGCGTCCTGGACCGGGTCTACCCGCCGCTGGCCGTGGACCGCGAGTGCCGCCCGTACGAGTTCGGCTGGATGCTCTACGCCTGGCAGGGAGGCCGAATATGACGGAGCGTCACGCAGCGGAGCGGCGGTCCCTGTTCGGCGTCGAGCTGGACCCGCTGACCATGGACGAGACCGTCCGGCGCTGCCTCGAAGCGGTCGCCGAGGGGCGGCAGTTGGAGATCGGGGTGGTCAACGCCGCCAAGCTGGTGAACATGCGGCGCGACCCCCGGCTCGCCGAGGCGGTCTCCGGCTGCGATCTCGTCCTCGCCGACGGACAGGCCGTGGTCTGGGCCGGGCGGCTGCTGCGCGCCCCGCTGCCGGAGCGGGTCGCCGGGATCGACCTGTTCCTGCGGCTGCTGGCCGAGGCGGAGACGGCGGGCGTCTCCGTGTACTTCCTCGGGGCCCGCCAGGAGGTGCTGGAGCGGATGCTGCTGCGGGTCGCCGACCGCTTCCCCGGTCTGAAGGTGGCCGGCAGCCGCAACGGCTACTTCGACGACTCCGAGCAGGAGGCCATCGCCGAGTCCATCGCCCGCAGCGGCGCCCAGATGCTCTTCCTCGGCATGACCTCGCCGAAGAAGGAGATCTTCACCGCCGCCCACGGCGCCCGCACCGGCGCCCGCGTCGTGCACGGCGTCGGCGGCTCCTTCGACATCCTGGCCGGCGTCACCAAGCGGGCCCCCGGCGCCTGGCAGCGCTGGGGCCTGGAGTGGCTCTACCGCTGCCTTCAGGAGCCGCGCCGGCTGGGCCGGCGCTATGTCACCACCAATGCTGCCTTCCTCCTCATGACGGCGCGCGAGCTGATCCGGCTCACCCCGTCGACCGCCCCCGCGAACAGGAGTCACTGATGCGCGTCGTCGTGGTTGGACAGGGATACGTCGGCCTGCCGCTGGCCATCCGCGCCGCCGAGGTCGGACACGAGGTGATCGGCTACGACGTGGACCCGCGGCGGATCAAGAGCCTCGCCGCCGGTGAGTCCTTCGTCGAGGACGTCTCCTCCGAGCGGATCCGCGCGGCGCTGGACAACGGCAGCTACCGGGCCAGCGAGTCGGCGCGCGACTGCGGCGGCTTCGACGTCGCCGTGGTGACGGTGCCGACCCCGCTGCACGAGGGCATGCCCGACCTGCGCTACATCAAGGAGTCGGCGGTCACCCTCGCCCGCTATCTGCGTCCCGGGGCGACGGTCGTGCTGGAGTCGACGACCTACCCCGGCACCACCCAGGAGCTGTTCGCGCCGATCCTGGAGGAGGGCTCGGGGCTCAGCGCGGGCACCGACTTCCAGCTCGGCTACAGCCCGGAGCGGATCGACCCCGGAAACGCCGTCTGGGACTTCCAGAAGACCCCGAAGGTGGTCTCCGGCGTCAACGCGGCCTCCCTGAAGGCCGTTCAGGACTTCTACGGCCAACTGGTCGACACCACCGTGCCGGTGGGCTCGCCCAAGGAGGCCGAGCTCGCCAAGCTGCTGGAGAACACCTTCCGGCACGTGAACATCGCGCTGGTCAACGAGATCGCCATGTTCGCCCACCACCTGGACATCGACGTCTGGCAGGCCATCGACGCCGCCTCCACCAAGCCGTTCGGCTTCATGAAGTTCACCCCCGGGCCGGGCGTCGGCGGCCACTGCCTGCCCATCGACCCCTCGTACCTGTCCTGGCGGGTGCAGCGCGAACTGGGCCAGTCCTTCCGCTTCGTGGAGCTGGCCAACGACATCAACAACCACATGCCGGAGTACGTGACGCGGCGCATCAGCGACCTGTTCAACGAGCGGCGCCGCTCGGTGAACGGCTCGCGCATCCTGCTGCTGGGCCTGGCGTACAAGAAGAACACCGGCGACGCCCGCGAGTCGCCCGCCCTGCGCATCTCCCAGCTGCTGCTCGACATGGGCGCGCAGGTCCGGGCGGCCGACCCGCACGTGGTGGAGAGCCTGCCGGTGGACAACCGGCTGGTGCGGGTGGAGCCGGTGCCCAAGGAGCTGAAGGCCGCCGACGTGGTGGTGCTGCTCACCGACCACGACAGCTTCGACTACGAACTCATCGCCGAACACGCCCCGTTCGTCCTCGACTGCCGTCGACGGCTGGCGGCCGGCCCCACGATCGAGGTGCTCTGAGTCATGCGCATCGTCTGCGTCGCCGGGGCGCGGCCCAACTACATGAAGATCAAACCGGTGATGGACGCGCTGGAGCGCCGGGGCGCCGAGGTGCTCCTCGTGCACACCGGGCAGCACTACGACCCGGCCATGAACGACGTGTTCTTCGCCGACCTCGGCATCCGGCCGCCCGACCGCTTCCTCGGCGTCGGCTCCGGCAGCCACGCCGAGCAGACCGGGCGCGTGAT
Source organism: Streptomyces sp. 7R007 (assembly GCF_054850255.1). Lineage (NCBI taxonomy): Bacteria > Bacillati > Actinomycetota > Actinomycetes > Kitasatosporales > Streptomycetaceae > Streptomyces > Streptomyces sp. 7R007. The sequence continues at coordinate 354,625 of NZ_JBTWMV010000004.1, forward strand.
GACCGCGTTCGAGCCGCTGCTGGCGGAGGTGGCCCCGGACGTCGTCGTGGTGGTCGGCGACATCAACTCCACGCTGGCCTGCGCCCTGGTCACCGCCAAGGCGGGGCCGCTGCTGGCCCATGTCGAGGCGGGCCTGCGCAGCCGTGACTGGGGCATGCCGGAGGAGGTCAACCGGGTCGCCACCGACCGGGTCAGCGACTATCTGCTGGCGCCCTCCCCCGACGCCGTGGACAACCTGCGCGCGGAAGGGTACCGGGAGGACCAGATCCACCTGGTCGGCAACGTCATGATCGACACGCTGCTGGCCAACCTGGAGCGCGCCCGCGCCTCGGACGTCCTCGACCGGTACGGCCTGTCCAGGGGCGGGTACGGCCTGGTCACCCTGCACCGGCCCGCCAACGTGGACGATCCGGAGGTGCTCGCCGGACTGCTGAAGGCCCTCGGCGAGATCGCCGGCCGCTGCCCGCTGCTGCTGCCCGTGCACCCGCGGGCGGCCGGACGGCTGGCCGAGATCGGCGTCCCCGGCGGCGTCCGGCTCGTACCGCCCGCCGGCTACCTGGACTTCATCGCCCTGCAGGACTCCGCCCGCCTGGTGCTGACGGACTCCGGCGGCGTGCAGGAGGAGACCACCGCGCTGGGCGTGCCGTGCGTGACGCTGCGGGACAACACCGAGCGGCCCGTCACCGTGGAAGAGGGCACCAACGTGCTGGCGGGCCGGGACCCGGAGCGGATCGTGGCCACCGTGAACCGGGTGCTGGACGCCCCGCCCGCGCCGCGCCGGCCCGAGCTGTGGGACGGCCGCGCGAGCGACCGCATCGCCGACGTGCTGCTGGAGGGAGGCACCGCGAGCACCCGGCCGAGACCGACCGATCAGCCGAGATCCGCCGAGCGAACGTTGCCCATATGATCCGCTTGCAACATATGCTCGTCGAACGTCTGGTCGCGAGGGGGGACCACCATGGATCTCGCTGAGATCTTCCGTGTGATGCGCAGGCGCTGGTACGTCCTGCTGCCGGGGCTGGTGCTGACCGCCGCCCTGGTGGTCGGCGTGGCCCTGGTGGTCCCCGTCACCTACCAGTCGCAGAGCACGGTGGTGCTGCTCAACTCCCAGAAGGCGACGCTCGCTTACGACGGCAACCCGTTCCTGAGCACCCAGACCTCGCTCACCGGCATGGCCGACAGCCTGGCCCGCAACCTCAACTCCGACGTGTCCGTCCGGGAACTGAAGTCCCGTGGCGCCACGGGCACGTTCGAGGCCAAGCTCGCCGACAACGCCCAGGGCCCGCTGATGTGGCTGACCGTCACCGGCACCGAGCGGTCGGCCGTGCTGGCCTCGGACAAGATCCTGACCGCGTACGCCAAGGAGCGGCTGGAGCAGTTCCAGAAGCAGCAGTCGGTGGCCCCGAAGGCCATGATCCGGATGACCACCATCGTGCCCCCGCAGAACCCCGTGGCGCAGACCAAGACCCGGATCGAGTACATGGTCATGGCCGGGGGCCTGGGCCTGGTGCTGAGCCTGGTCGGCGTCTTCTACGCGGAGGCGCGCCGCCGCCCGCGCGCGCCCGAGCAGCCGGCGGAGAGCGCCGAGCCGGTCACCGGGTCCGGGCCCGAGCCCGAGCCGTCGGCCGAGGAGCCGGTCGCGGAACAGACGATCGCCCTGCGCCGGCCGCCCGCCTGGTCGCGGTCCGCCGGGAACAGGGCCAGCACCGAGCCGAGGACCGGCCGGTCCGCGACGGCCGTGGCGGCCGCGGCCGAGCCGCTCGACGAGGAGTCGACTCATGGACAGCGTTCGCACACCGGACAGCGAGAGATCTGAGGCCCCGGCCCCCGCCGAGCCCGTCTCCCTCGGCCACCAGGTCCGTTCGGCGGCCCGCTGGAGCCTGATCAACACCGTGGTCATGCGCCTGGGCAACTTCGCCACCGGCATCCTGCTGGCGCGCTTCGCCCTCGGCCCGGCCGAGTGGGGCGTCTACGGCATCGCGCAGACGGTGCTGCTGGTCCTGCTCTCGGCGAACGAACTGGGCGTCAGCCTGGCCATCGTCCGCTGGGACGGCGACCCGCGCCGCTTCGCGCCGACCGTGCTGACGCTGGCCACCGCCTCCAGCGGACTGCTGTACGCCGCCCTGTTCGTCACCGCGCCGACGGTGGCCGCACTGCTGGACTCGCCGCACGCCTCGGGGGTGCTGCGGGTGATGTGCCTGTGCCTGGTGATCGACGGCATCGCCCAGGTGCCGGCCGGATTCCTGACCCGGGAGTTCGCGCAGGGCCGGCGGATGGTCATCGACGCCCTCAACTTCGTGCTGAGCACGTCGGTGACGCTGGTGCTGGCGTTCGCCGGCTGGGGCGCGATGAGCTTCGCCTGGGGCGCGGTGGCGGGCAACATCGCCGCCCTCGTCGGCTGCGCGCTGGCCGCGCCCGGCACCCTGCGCTTCGGCTGGGACCCCGAACAGGCCCGCGCCCTGCTGAAGTTCGGGCTCCCGCTGGCCGGCGCGAGCCTGCTCGCCCTCGCCGTCGTCAACGTGGACACCATGGTCGTCGGCTCCACCCTCGGCGGGGTCTCGCTGGGCTTCTACGTGCTGGCGTTCAACATGTCCGGCTGGCCGGTGCGGATCATCTCCGAGGCGGCCCGGCGGGTCTCCTTCGCCGGGTTCTCCCGCCTCGCCGACTCCCCGCAGGCCCTCGCCCAGGGCTTCGGCCGCGCCCTGGGCGTGCTGGTCACCGGCACCGTCCCGCTGTGCGTGCTGCTCGGCGGCCTGGCCGGCCCGGTCGTCCGGCTCGTCTACGGCGGCACGTGGCTGCCGGCCGCCGAGGCGCTGCCGTGGCTGATGGCCCTGGGCCTGATCCGCATCGGCTGCGAACTCGCCTACGACTGTCTCGTGGCCGCCGGCCGGCGCCGCTCCCTCATCCTCACCCAGGGCCTGTGGGTGGCCGCCCTCGTCCCGGTCCTCATCGCGGGCGCCCGCCTCGACGGCATCGTCGGCGTCTCCCAGGGCCATGTCCTGGTCGGCGCCGGACTGGTCGTCCCCGCGTTCCTGTACGCCCTGGGCCGGGCCGGGATCGGGCTCGCCCCCATCGCCCGGGCCTGCGCCTGGCCCTTCCTCGGCGGCGCCGTGATGACCCTGGTGGTCCTCGGCGCGAAGCGGCTGCTCGGTGACGGCACCCTCGCCGTGTTCGCCATCGGCGCCCTCGCCCTGGCCTGCTATGTCGTGTGCGTCCTGCCCAGCCGCCGCTTCCTGCTCGGCTCCCGGACCCCGGAGACCGTATGACGACGCTCCGCCGCCTGCTCGCCTGCCTGGCGCTGCTGCTGACCGCCGCCTGCGCCTGGGGCGGCGATCCCGCCTCCCCGTCGCCCACGCCCACCGCCGGCCAGACCCCGAAGTCCGGCTTCCCGAACGCCGACACCACCGGCCCCCGGGTGAAACCGGAGCCGCACGACACGGGGAACATGAGCGTCAGGACCGACGGGATGGTCATCAACGGCTGGGACATCACCGGCTCGCTCGACATCTACGCCGACGACGTGACCATCATCGACAGCAGGATCACCTCCGCCAACTGGTGGGGGGTCAACCTGCGCCCCGGACACAGCGGCCTGAAGATCCTGCACACCACCATCACCGCCGTCCCCGGCAAGGGCCCGGACAACGGCGGGGTCGACTACGCCGTCTCCAACATGAGCACCAGCGCCGTGGAGGTGGGCTGGTGCGACATCTCCGTCTTCGGCAACGCCCTGTCCATGGGGCAGGGCCACATCCACGACAACTACGTCCACGACCTCGTCCCCTTCCGCAACAACGGCGGCGAGTGGCAGCACACGGACGCGGTGATCAGCGGCGGCGGGAACAAGGGCAGGCTGGTCATCCGAAACAACACCCTGCTCAACCCGGTGGACGTCGACCGGGGGGCGTCCGCCGCCATCGGCCTGTTCGCCGACACCGGCCATGTCTCCAACACCGTCATCGACCACAACCTGCTGGCCGGCGGGGCGTACGCGCTGTACGCGGGCGGGGAGGGCGCGACCGGCATCACGGTGACGAACAACGTCTTCTCCACCCGCTACCACCGCAACTCCGGCGGCTACGGGGCCGTCACCGCCTGGAACCACGGCGGCAGCGGCAACGTCTGGCGCAACAACCGGTTCTCCGACGGCACCCCGATCACGCCCAGGCCGGCCGGCTGAGGAGAGGGACCATGAGACGCATCCGGGAGCTGCTGAAGGGTGCCTTCGGCTGGCTCGTCCTGTTCGAACTGCGCAACAAGGTCCTGCTCGCCCCCTCGGCGGTGCGGCTGCGCCGCTTCGAGCGGGCCGAGGCCCGCCGTCTGGCCGCCGTCACCGCCTCCGCGCCCACCGCGCTCGTCGCCACGGTGATCGCCACCCACCGCCGCCCCGACGAGGTGCGCGCGGCGGTCCGCTCGGCGCTCGCGCAGACCGTGCGCGACCAGGTGGTGATCGTGGTGGACGACGGCGCCGGTCTGCCCGAACTGCCCGACGATCCGCGGCTGTTCGCGGTGTCGCTGGCCCGCAACACGGGTGTGGCCGGTGTCGTGCGCAACGTCGGCATCCGCCTCACCCGCTCCCGGTATGTGGCGTTCCTCGACGACGACAACCTGTGGGAACCCGACCATCTGGAGCGGGCGCTGGCGGTCCTCGACGCCCCGGACGGGCCCGACGGTGTCTACACGGCGCTGCGCCGCGTGCTGCCCGACGGCTCCGAACGGGACGTGCTGTCCGTGCCGTTCGACCGGCGGCGGGCCGCCCGCGAGTCCTTCCTGGACACCAACGCGTTCGTCGCGCGGCGCGGCCGGGCCCTGCACTTCAGCCGGTTGCGGCGGACGCCGGAGGTGATGCCGCGGGAGGACTGGGAGCTGGTCTACCGCTACAGCCGCGGCCACCGCGTGCGGCACGTGCCGCACGCCACCGTGCGGTATCTGGTCAACCCCGGGAGCTTCTACACCACCTGGGCCGGCTGAGCGGCTGCCGCCGGGATCGGCCCGAGCAGTGCGGCGGCGGCCGCCCGGCTCGCCCTGCGGCCCAGCAGCGCCCGGGTCGTCTCGCGCAGCAGCACGGCGGCGCGGAAGCAGGCCGTCGCGGCGGCGCCGTGGCGGCGCCGGTACAGCCGTACGCGGTTGACCGTGAGCAGGGCCCACAGGCGGGGCGAGACCTGGGAGTCGCCGCCGAGGTGGACGGCCTCGGCGCTCGGTTCCAGCTGCGTGGCGAAGCCCAGGTCCCGGGCGCGCAGGCAGTACTCGGTCTCCTCCGAGTAGAGGAAGAAGGACTCGTCCCATGGCCCGCACGCCGCCCGGCAGTCCGCCGAGATCGCCATCAGGGCGCCGGTCGCCCAGTCCGCGCGGGTGGGGCGCCGGTAGGCGGCGGGGTCGGTGACGAGTTCGCTCAGCCGCGGGAAGCGGCCGGCCCGGCGGTTGCCGATGACGGCCTCGCCCAGGGCCCGCAGCACGCTCGACTCCCGGCGCAGCGAGTGGTGGGGGGTGTCCCGGCCCTCCTCGTACAGCAGGGGTACGGCGATGCCGACGCCGTCGCCGAGGCTGTCGACGAGGCGTTTGGCGCAGCCCTGGCGCATGCGGATGTCGGGATTGCAGACCAGGGCGACGCCGCACCGGCCGGCCGCGTCCAGCGCCGCGTTGACCCCGGCCGCGTACCCGGCGTTGCGGCCGGTCTGCACGACGGTGGCGTCCGGGGCGAGGGTGCGCAGCACCTCGACGGTGTCGTCGGCGGAGGCGTTGTCGGCGACGACCAGCCGCCAGTCGAGGCCGGCCATGCCGTCCTCCAGCGCGGCCAGGAACCCGGGGAGCACCGAGGCGCTGTTCCAGGTGACGACGATGACGGCGACGGGGCTCATCGGGACTCCACGAGGTGAGGGAGCTGGGGCTCTGTGGCCGTGCGGGCGGCGGGGGCGGCGGGGGTGGCCGCCGCGCGCCGGGCGAAGCCCAGGTAGCTGCTGCCCGCGCCCAGCAGCAGGAAGAACATGCCGGCGAACATCGGGAAGCTGAGCGAGTCGAAGGTGGCGCTGATGACCAGGGTGACCATCGAGGCGGCGAAGAACGCCTGCCCCAGCTCGCGGTCGGCCTCGGTGCGGGCCAGCCGGCGGATCGCGCCGCCCTGGTGGATGCCGGTGACGAACAGCACCAGCAGGGCGATCAGGCCGAGCACGCCCATCTCGGCGAGGCCGAGCATGTACTGGTTGTCCGTGAAGAAGTACAGGTCGGGGGTGAAGGTGCCGAACCCCCGCCCGAACAGCGGGTGTTCCTTCAGGTAGGGCACGATCGCGCTGTACTTGACCGTGCGGGCCTGGGTGCTGCTGTCGGAGTTGGACAGGAACGAGGCGAACAGGCCGGTGATCGTGCCGATCAGGCCGGGCACCAGCACCTTGAAGACGGCGACGGACGCCGTCATCACGCCGATCGCGGCCCAGCGCCGGGCGGGCTTCCAGCGCGGCACCATCACCAGGGCGACCAGCAGCAGGCCGATGATGGAGGTCCGGGACACCGACAGGGGCAGCGCGCCGGCCATGAGCACCACGGGCGCCCAGCGGCGCAGCGCGTGGACGTGGCGGCGCACGGGGTCGAAGGCCTGCTGGATGGCGAAGGGCAGCAGGATCGCCAGCATGCCGGCGAACTCCAGGGGCTGGGCGGTGGTGGCGCGGGGCCGGGTGAAGGCGCCGCGGTCCAGGGTGGTCACCGGGGCGACGCTGGACTGGAGTCCGGGGATGTGGATGGAGTCGGCGATGTTGGTGGCCGCGAAGAAGTCGTAGAACCCGATCGCGGCGACCACCGACGCCAGCACCACCAGCCGGCGCATCAGCACGTCCAGCCGGGCGCGGTCCTGCACGGCCGCCGAGGTCAGCACGACCAGCGACACCCACACCAGGAAGCCGATGAGTCCGCGGTCGGCACCGAGGACCTCCTCGTGCGAGCTCTCGCGCATCGCGTCGGCGACGTACGCCGCCAGGACGGCCGCGCCGAGCACGCACATCGCGAGCCGGGCGGTGCGGGTGCCCGGCGCGGGCAGGATGCGGCCGCCGAGCCAGGTCGCGAGGTACCACAGCAGCCCGAGCAGGGCGAAGACGTTGGCGGGGGTGCCGACCCCGCCGAGCGCGGGCAGGGCCAGGTTGGAGGGGATGAAGAGGGCCAGCACCAGGTAGACGGTGAGGATCGCGGTGGCGTCGACCCGCCGGCCGAGCGGTCCCGCGCGCTCCCGCTTCGGGGTGCGGGCCTCCTGCGGCCGCGGTCCGGCCTGCCGCCGGCGGCGGACCACGGCGACGCCCTCCATCAGGATCGACAGCAGGAACGCGCTGACGACGCCCAGGATGACGACGGCCGCGATGTCCTGGTAGCGGCTCTTGGACTTGGCCACCGGGGTCTGCGGCAGCACGACCGGCGCCGTCTGCACCAGGTAGGCGGGCGGGACCTTGGCGGCCTCCTGCAGGGCGGTCAGCTGCTCGCCGGCGAAGGTGGTCAGGGTGTTGGTCTCCTTGAGCACCTTCGCCCGGTTGGTGCCGGTGACGCTGAGCACCAGCAGCGGGCTGTCGCTCGCCGGCGCGAACCCGGCCGTGTAGGGGTCGGTGACGCCCCGGCCGTGCAACTCCTTGGCCGCGTCGGCCGATTCGAGGGTGCGGATCAGCACGTCGGCGGTGACGATGAGCGAACCGCCCGCGTTCGAGATGGGGTTGCCGAAGGTGGGCGCGAGGCGGGCGACGGCGGAGGAGTCCAGCAGCGCGACCGAGCTCTGCGACTGGTAGGAGACGGGGACGGTCGCGTACAGGTAGGCGCCGCCGAGCAGGCTGAGCACGGTGAAGGGCACCATGAAGTACCACCGTCGGCGCAGAATGGCCCATATCTCACCAAGGCTCACAAGTCCTCCCCCCATTCGGTGGCGTCCCGCCGCGCGTCCTGCCAGTATCGGCGGTGACGGAAGGAACTCGAATGTCGCCTGGGAACGTCGCCGACGCGCTGCTGCGCCGCTGGTACGTCGTGGTGGTGGCGCTGCTGCTGACGGCCGCCGGCGCGTACCACGTGGTGCGTCCGACACCCCGGTACGTCGGCTCGGCGGTGGTCGTCCTCAAGCCGCCGGTGACGCAGAACCAGCCCAACCAGCTCACCAACCTCCAGCCGCCGCTGGCCGTCGTCTCCTACGCGGTCGTCCAGCAACTGCAATCCCCCGCGGGCGCAACGGAGTTGCGCGCGGCCGGCGTCCGGGGCGACTACCAGCTGATCCCGCGCAACAGCGGCACCAGCGCGACGCCCCGCTATCTCATCCCGTCGCTCCAGGTGCAGTCGCAGGCGTCCGGGCCCGACGCCGCCGTGACGGCCGTACGGCGCATCATCGACGTCTACACCCGGCACGTCGAGCAGTTGCAGACGGCCCAGCAGGTGCCGTCGGCCGGGCGGATCACCGCCTCCGTGCTGACCTCCCCGAGCGCCGCCGAGGTGCAGGGGAACAAGAGCCGCGGGCTGGCGGGCATGGCCCTGCTCGGGCTGGCCGCCGGGGTGCTCGGGGCGCTGTGGCTGGACCGGTACGCGCTCGGCCGGCGCAAGGCGCCCCGGCGCCGGCACACCGGCCCCGTCGTCGTGCCCAACTGAGCCGATCCGTACGCGCATCAGATACCGCGGCGCTTCCACGACTGCCACCACAGCCACTCCCGGCCGCGCTCGGCCACGGCCGACCACACCAGCGGCTGGAGATACGGCATCGCTCTGGGGCCGATCCGCCGGCGCAGCCGCAGCGCGCGGTACTCCGGCAGCGAGCGGTAGCCGGGCAGGCACTGTTCGGCGAAGGCCACGCACTCCTCGACCGGGACGACGCCGGTCCGTCCGCGGTCGTAGGCGCGGTAGGCGCGGCGCAGCGCGAAGCGGGCCAGCCGGGTGTGGACCTGCTCGGCCAGCCGGTCGGCGCGCGGCAGCCGGTCGGCGCACTTGGCGAGCACCGAGTCGAAGGCCACCAGGCGCTGGCGCAGGTCGTCGAGCTGGCCGCCGAAGTCGACGGTGGACATGTTCTTGCCGTGGACGCGGTAGAACGCCTGGTCGGCGCCGCGGACGTAGCCGACGTCGGCGTGCGCGGCGAGCCGCATCCACATCTCGATGTCACCGGCGTGTGGCAGCGCCGGGTCGTAGCCGCCGACCTCGCGCTGCAGGCTGGTGCGGACGACGACCTCGGGCGAGGTGATGCAGCCGGTGCCCTCCCGGAAACGCCGCTCCAGCCACCACTGCCCGGGGTAGACGACCGAACCGGTGGAGCGCGTGCGGGCCTTGGGCAGCGGTCCGCCGTGCTGGAAGCGCAGCGGGCGCCCGTAGGCGAAGCCCGCCTCGGGGTGGGCGTCCAGCAGCCGGGCGGCCCGCACCAGCGCGCCGGGCACCAGCCGGTCGTCGGCGGACAGCAGCGCCACGTAGTCGCCGTCGGCCCACTCCAGCAGGCCCTCGTTGTAGGTGGCGATGTGCCCCTTGTTGGTGCGGTGGACGCGGACCTCGATGCGCGGGTCGGCGGCCGCCAGCTTCAGCGCCCTCTCCGCCGAGTCGTCGGGGGAGGCGTCGTCGATGATGAGGACCCGGACGTCGACGCCGTCCTGCTCGTCCAGGACGCTGCTGACACAGTCGGCCAGGAAGTGGCCGTACTTGTAGCAGGGGATGACAACACTGACGGTGCTCATCGATACGGGAAGCCAATCCCCGGTGGGGGGGGGGGGGGGGGGGGGGGGGGGGGGGGCGCGCCCCCCGGGGGGGGGGGGGGGGGGGGGGGGGGGGGGGGGC